>CAYVEO010000029.1:17812-35645 GCA_964449965.1 uncultured Planctomycetia bacterium | reverse complement strand
GCGTAGAGAAGTTCGTGCTTGAGAAATTGCCTTTTTTACGAAAGACCAGGGTACCGGTAATAGTAAGTATTGCAGGAGAAAGGACAGCAGAATATGTAGAAATTGCCAGACGGCTGAATACTGAAGAAGGCATTAGTGGTATAGAGTTAAATATATCCTGCCCTAATGTAGAAGAAGGCGGGATGGAATTAGGCACGTCTCCCCGCCTCACCAACATGGTAGTAAATAGGGTCCGAAAGGTTACGAAATCCACACTCATAGCAAAACTATCTCCTAATGTTACGGATATAGTGACTATCGCAAAGGCAGCAGAAGAAGGCGGCTGTGATGCTTTATCTTTAGTAAATACATTTCTCGGAATGGCTATAGATATAAAAGAGAGAAAGCCCAAACTGGCAAATATTACCGGGGGTTTAAGCGGTCCGTGTATAAAGCCAATAGCATTAAGAATGGTATGGCAGGTGAGCAGGGCTGTCCGAGTGCCTGTCCTCGGAATGGGCGGGATAATGGATAGCGCCGATGCGATAGAATTCATCATGGCAGGTGCTGCTGCGGTTGCGATTGGCACTGGAAATTTTGTAAATCCAATGACAGCGATAGAAGTCATAGATGGAATCAGGAAATATATGGTTGAGAATAGAATCAATCGCCTTGCAGAGATGGTGATTAAATAGTAAGTAGGACGGGCGTCCCGCCTGTCAAATTCAATATGAAAAACAAACTCATAGTAGCACTTGATGTCTCAAGTTTAAAAGATGCCGAGGGGCTTGTAGACAAGCTGTTTCCCGAGGTAAGAATGTTTAAAATCGGCAGTCAGCTCTTCACTGCAACAGGGCCTGATGCCATAAGAATGGTCCAGGAAAAAGGTGGCAAGGTTTTCTTAGACCTAAAATTTCATGATATACCCAACACAGTTGCCTCTGCCTGTGAGGCTGCATTAAGGCACGGGGTTTTTATGCTCAATATCCATACCTTAGGCGGCATTAAGATGATGAAAGAGTCTGTTAAACGATGCAAAGAAATCTGCAAGAAAGAGGATTTATCCAGACCAATTCTCTTAGGCGTAACTATACTTACAAGTATGGATGAGAAAGACCTAAAGGCTGTTGGTATAGATAAAGGATTAGATAAAGAGGTATTGCATCTTGCAGGATTGGCAAAGGATTCAGGACTGGACGGTGTAGTCGCCTCTCCCCATGAGATAGATACTATAAGAAAGCGGTTTGGCAGCAGGTTTATTATAGTAACCCCGGGGGTGAGGCCTCTGGATGCACTGACACCAGATGACCAGAAACGCACCATGACTCCAGGTGAGGCTATAAAGAAAGGCGCAGATTATATAGTCATCGGCCGTCCAGTGACATCCCATAGCGACCCCTTAGGAGCTGCACGTCAGATACTGGATGAATTGAAGGGTTATTAAAAAACCAAACTAAAGAATGGCTGGTAAAAAAGGCAGGATTTACCCAAGTGCAAATAAATTTCTAAAGGCATTAGAGAAAGTATAGTCCATGCAATACAAAAAGAAACCAGGATTTTTCAGGTCTATCAAGCAGATTCCCAAAGATAGAAAAGTAAAAATTAAAGAGGCAATCCACAGGCTTGTTATATTCTTTGAGACAGGACAAAAAGCGAAATATTTCGTATGTGAACGAGTTAAGCGAAAATGGTTCACTGCATGGAAAACCGTGACTTGAGGTTCATTCAGGAAGGGATTCGTGAGAAGAAACCCTGGTGGGTTGTCGAAACACGTCACTACATTCTGATGTTCGATGAAGTGTCCAAGAACGTGGTGAAGCCATCTCGGTTCGCAATGCAGGTGGAAACGAGGCTAGTCGCGATTGCCCGACTTCTGGGCATGAAGAGAGATAAAACGACCAAACGTTGCCCTTTGGGACCATTGATTCCATATTTCATACATGATCCCGCCGCGTGTAAGATAGGAAGCGTCGATGAGCGTGGAATTGATGTGCCGGCGGGCAGGGCAGCGGTATTCCTCCGGCACGAGGAATCGCATGCCATCCTGAGTCGCGCTTTTGGGGGGCCCCCACCCTTGTTCTTCGAAGGGTTCGCAATGTATGCGCAAGCGCCCCGGTCAAATGACAATCATCGTGCTGTGCTGTCAGCTTGGAATGGAGATGGGCTTCCATTGCCGCACGAGATTGCAGACTGGAAGTCGTTCTGGAAAAGGTACAAGGTCTATCGGCAGTTAATGTATCAGGAGGCAGGCTCGTTTGTGGCGTTCCTTCTTAAGCGTTTTGGGCACAGGAAGTTCGAAGCGTTCTGTCGAAGCTCCTCGTATGGGGACACGAAGGCCAAAGTGACTGAGTCATTCCGCAACGTATATCGTGTTAGCATGAGAGAGGCGGAAAGATCATGGAGATCCTGTTTATTGAAAACATGGAACCATCTTCGCCTAACTCGTTCACGCGCGCGCCCTGTTATGAAATAATCGTCTTGCGTCAACTGCTTTTCGAGAATCAGGCGGTTGCCGTGAACCACAGGACGGCTGAGACCCTTTCAAACCTCGCTGGCAAATGGATAAAGCGGATCGGCAAAGACAAAGTGGAGTTTACCAACGGGACAAAAATAAACACCAAAGACTTGGATTACAAACTTATTGAGTCTTTAATTTGGTGGGAGTAGCGGGTAATTTAGCACTATGAAAAAAAACGATTTTAAAAAAGGTGAGATAGTTATTTATCAAACTCCTCAAAGGGAAGTTAAGTTAGATGTACGATTGGAAAAAGAAACCGTATGGCTGACGCAAAAACAAATGTCTTTGCTTTTTGATAAAGGAATTCCGACCATAAATGAACATATTAAAAACATATTTGCAGAAGGAGAACTGGGTAAAAATTCAACTATTCGGAATTTCCGAATAGTTCAAATTGAGGGCGGAAGACAAGTAGAAAGAGAAATAGAGTTTTACAATCTTGATGTGATTATCTCTGTGGGATATAGAGTTAAATCAATTCATGGTACGCAATTCCGCATCTGGGCAACTCAAACCTTAAAAGATCATTTAATTAAAGGCTATACTATTAACGAAAAACGGCTTTTGGAAACGCGTGAGAAATTCAATGAGTTACAGACTGCAATTACTTTTCTTAAAGAAAAATCTCAGAAAGAACCATTAGCAGGACAAGAAAAAGAAATTTTAAATCTTTTAACCAACTATGCTAAAACTTTAACCTTGCTTGAAGAATACGACAAAGGAAAGTTAGGGGAACCAAAGGGTAAAAAGGCAAAGTTTATTTTAAAATATGAAGATTGCCATAAAATTATTGAAAGTTTAAAAAAAGAATTGATTGCTAAAAAAGAAGCTGGCGATTTGTTTGGACTTGAAAGACAGAATTCATTTGAGGGTATTGTAAAAAATCTCTATCAAACATTTGACAGACAGGAGCTTTACCCTGCCATTGAAGACAAGGCATCACATCTTTTATATTTAACCATTAAGGACCATCCTTTCTCTGACGGCAATAAACGCACTGCTTCGTTTTTGTTTGTGTATTTTTTGGACAAATGTAATTACCTTTACAAAAAATCAGGGGAAAAGAAAATCAACGACAATGCTTTAACCGCGCTCGCATTGCTTGTTGCGGAAAGCCAACCCAAAGAAAAAGAAGTGATGATAAAAATCATTAAGAATCTGCTAAAAGAGTAGTTATGCCAAATGTTTATTTTAAAGGCTATGCTTAGGCAAAGGCACCTTAAGGCGATACTTTTAATATTGGTATTGGGTGTAATCACCTATTTCAATACCTTTGCTAATAGGTTTGTATGGGATGACAGGGCATTAATAATTGAGAATGAGTTAATAAGAGACTGGAAACACATCCCGCAAATATTTACCACCGAACTTTACCGCACGTCTGCACCAGGGAGTTTTTACAGGCCCATTCAAACATTATCCTGCCTTTTTGACTACAGTATATGGCAGCTTAATCCCTACGGGTATCATTTCACGAATCTCTTCATTCATATTGTAAACGGGATATTGGTATATTTCCTCGTCTTACTTAGCCTCCGGGATAATAATAAGCAATATCCAATCGCCCTGTTTACTGCGTTGTTATTTATGGTCCACCCTGTTCATGTCCAGGCAGTCACTTATATCTCAGGTCGTGCAGACCTGCTTACATGCCTGTTTCTGCTTATCACCTTTATTTTATTCATGAAGGGAGAAACATTTTTATCAAGGATTATCTCAAGCCTCTCTTTCATATTTGCTTTGCTTTCAAAAGAGGTCGCTATAATCTTTCCGCTTGTATTATTGGCATGGGTGAACCTGCAACGCAAAAGGGATTCTGGAAAGTCTGAGAAGAGAGAATTTAGGACTCCCTCTGTGGTACCGTTCTTCGTTATTGCCATTATGTACCTTGTCCTGAGGATGACGGTCTTAAGATTTTCTGATAAAATCCTTCCGCAGGATTTATCTATCGGTTTTGGCACGAGGCTTCTTACCTCTTTCAAAACCTTAACTTTTTACATCAGGTTACTATTATCGCCATTTAATCTTCACGCAGAATATGTGGTAGAACCTGTCAGGTCATTTTTTACAATTGACTTCTTAATCTCTTTAGCGGTGATAGTTATCATGATTATACTACTGGTATGGGCATATAGAACAAATAGGATTTTATTCTTCTGGGGGATTTTTTTCTTGATAACCTTATTCCCTGTAATGAACATACTCCCTATCAATGCACAGATGTCAGAGCATTTCCTTTATATACCGTCCATAGGATTTCTTATGGTATTTACCGGCATGATACACAGGATTGGCAGGCTGAAGAGATTCCATAGATATCAATGGCTGCCAGCAGTTATTTTAACCCTGATTATATTTTGTTGTGTCCTCATAACGATAGATCTGAATGCAGACTGGAGGGATGAAATTACCCTGTTTAAAAAGACAGCCGAGTCTTCACCCAAAAGTTACCGGGCACACTTTAATTTAGGAGTTGCATATTATAATGCAGGATTGTATAATGAAGCAATAGTAGAATTCAGGAATGCCCTTGAATTAAATCCGGAGTCTATAGATGCAAGGCAGAACATGGAAAAGGTACAGAAAAAGTTCGAGAAAGTTTCCCAGGGAGGAGCAATAAAATGAAAAAAAATATAATGGGTATCACTGTATTGCTGTTATTGGTACTTCTTTTCATTTTGTCTATATATTATCTTATGCCCAGGAAATCGCCTAAAGGAATTATCAGGACAACAGGAGTAATAGAGGCGACAGAAGTGAATTTGGGTTCAAAGATTACTGAGAGGATTAAAGAGATTAAATTTGAAGAAGGGGATTACGTGAAGAAGGGCGAAGTCGTAATCATACTGGATGATGAAAAAAGAAAGGCAGAATATGACGATGCACAGGCAAATCTGGAGATTGCGGGGGCAAACCTGCTGACTATTAGAGCCGAGATAGAAATGGCAAGATTGAAAATAGAGGATACTAAGCGTGACTTAAACAAGATGAGCAGATTATTAGAAAAGGCTTTAGTTTCTCAAAATGACAAGGATAAGGCCCAAACGAATTATGATTTAGCAGTTGTTAATTTGAGTAAGGAACAAGCCCAGGAAATATTATCTAATGCCGGTATAAGGCAGGCTCAAGCCGTATTAAATCTGGCGAAGGCTAACCTGGACGATACTGTCATAGTCTCTACTATATCAGGTATTGTGACGCTAAAGGCATTTGAACCAGGCGAGATGGTCCCTGCAGGTGCTGCGGTTCTTACGGTGGTTGATATAAACAATATATGGGCAAGGGTTGACGTTGAGGAGACATCTGTTACAAAGATTAAGTTAGGTGATGCAGCAGTCGTCAGAGTGGATGCCCTTCCGGAAGAGGAATTTAAAGGCAGGGTAACGGAAATAAACGTAGAGGGGGAATTCGCCACACAAAGAGACGTCCGACGGGGAAGGCAGGACATAAAGACTTTCAGGGTTAAGGTGAAAATTGATGAACCAAAGGAAATATTAAAACCAGGGATGAGCGCAACGGTTACGTTTAAGGCAGAATAAATTTTATGAGTTATGCGGTTGAAGTGCAAAACATAGTAAAGAAATTTCCTCCAGCCACAGTGGCAGTAAGCGATGTTAGTTTTACTGTGGAAGAAGGAGAGATATTCGGGCTTCTGGGTCCGAACGGTGCAGGCAAGACAACCCTTATCAGGATGCTTACGTGTTTAATGAAACCTACCCAGGGGAGTGCGAAGATAAAAGGTTACGATATTAAAAAGGACCCGGTTTCCATAAGGAGAAGCATAGGCGTTGTTTCACAGGCGATGACGAGTGACCTTGATTTAACTGCCTGGGAGAATCTGGATATCTACGGAAAATATTATGAAATTCCCAAAAAAGAAAGGCTGGAAAGGATAAAATTTCTACTTGATATCGTAGGTTTAAGGGAAAGGGCGCATGATTTAGTGGCGACATATTCCGGCGGTATGAGGCGAAGGCTTGAGGTAGCCCGCGGTTTGATTCATAGACCCTACCTCTTATTTTTAGATGAGCCAACGATAGGGCTGGACCCTCAGT
Source organism: uncultured Planctomycetia bacterium (assembly GCA_964449965.1). Taxonomy (GTDB): domain Bacteria; phylum Omnitrophota; class Gorgyraeia; order CAYVEO01; family CAYVEO01; genus CAYVEO01. Next base: position 29,093 of record CAYVEO010000029.1, on the reverse strand, counting down.
CCAGGCGCGCAATCTGGGATTTATTGCAGAAGATACGTTCCGAATCTAAATTAACTATTCTTATAACGACACATTATATGGAGGAAGCAGACACATTGTGCGAGAAGATTGCCATTATTGATTACGGCAGGATTATCGTCCTGGATTCTCCGTCTAACTTAAAAAGAAATATAGGCGGCTATGACATTATAGAGGTTTCCTTAAGTGAGATAACCCCGGGTATTCTTGATAAATTAAAATCCATGGAGTTCGTCAAAAATGTGCTTGAGAAAGATTCGGAATTGAGAATCTATGTGGAAGATGCAGCAAAGGTTATGCAATCTCTCCTGGACGAATTCAGGAAATTAAATCTCTCCATTCTAAATCTTGCGATTCACGAACAATCATTAGAAGATGTATTCATACATTACACAGGGAAATCCATAAGAGAGGGAGAACCGCAGAAGATAAGTTTCTTGATAGGGGCAGGGGTTCCGAGGAGGATTTCGGGCATATGAGAGCGTTTGCAGTAATAGAAAGGGATTTGAGGAGATTTTCAAGGAATCCGATTTTGATGGCAGCGAGCATACTACTGCCTATGGTATATCTTGTTATAATCGGAAACAGTTTTCAGGGGCAACTGAAGAATTTGCCGCTTGCGGTTGTAGACCAGGATAATGGCCCTTATTCCAGACGGGTCATTGAACTCCTTCAGGCGATGAAGGAGGGACCAAGGATAATAGAAATCGTCCGGTTAAATAACCAGAAAGAGGCGATTGATCTGGTAAAGAACGGTTTTTGCAAGGCAGCGCTTATAATTCCTCCGGATTTTAGTGAAGATGTGGTAAAGAACGTCCATCCGGAGTTGGGGCTGTTTCTTGATAATACGGATACCATCTCTTCAAATGGCATTTCAACTGCTGTGGCTGAGGCCATTCCCTTTTTGAAGATAGAATATCTCCCGGTTCGCCAAAACCCGGCGAAGGTGCATATTAGACCGGTCGAATTATTTAAAAAAATAGATTATGACGCATCTCTGGTTCCAGGTGCGATAGTGATGGCGATATTTATGGGAACTATGATTACAGGGGCTTTTAACCTTGTGATGGATAAATTTTTAGGCATTCACGAGAGTTACCTGTCAACCCCTTTAACAAAAAGGGACATAGTAATCGGGACTATAGTAAGCGGTGTATTTGTTACCGTCCTAATATCTTTTATAGTTTTAATAGTCGGTATGCTTCTGACCGGGATAAAATTAGAGGGAGGTCCTATTACATTTGCCTTGTTGGTATTTACAATCTTTTTATCTGCATTAGGACTTCTCAGCATGATGTTCATAATATTGGGAAGGGCAAATCATCCAAGGATAGTCGGGTTGATATCCGGTTTCCTGAACGTCATATTCTTCTTTCCGAGCGGTGCGGTCTATCCGATAGAGAGTTTCCCGAACTGGCTCAAGGCATTCGCAAAGGTAAATCCCGAGGCGTATGCAGTTCATGCCCTGAAGGCGCTGATATTTAAAGGTGCGGATATAATCGCGGTGAAAAATGACCTTGTATTCCTCATGATTTTTACAGTGATTATGTTAGTAATTGCCACATTTACGTTCAAGAGGACTTTTTAGAATTCCTTAAAATTCCTTGCAAAAAATAGATTTTAAGATATAATAAGACTTATATAACTGGAAAAGGTCATATCAATCGGGGCGTAGCGCAGTTTGGTAGCGCACTTGAATGGGGTTCAAGGGGTCGGCGGTTCAAGTCCGCCCGCCCCGACCAGATATAATTATTGACAAAAAAGGGTTGATATGCTAAACTTTTAACAATAAATACGAAATGGAGGAATGCGTAAGAAGCAGTGGATAGAGACTCTGTCACAGGTATAATAAAAAAGATAGAGAAGAACGTAGCCTTAAGCTGGGTGGGTATAATAGGATTGTCTATCCTCTTGATAGTCCTTGTGCTCCTCTATTACGCCAGAGAATTCTCTATATCCCCTTTGCCTTATTATATTATCTCGGGTTTTATTTCCTTGATTGGCATATCTTCTTTTATAGTCCTCTATATCCGTTTAAGGAAAAATAACGCCATATTGATTGACATGGTAACTACTTCTCAAAGTGCCTCCCACACTGACTTTAAAACCTTAGAAGAAAAAAACCAGGAGTTGCAATTAAACCTGAACGTAGTGAAAGACATGTTAGACAATGCGAAGTTAGGCATAATTACACTAAAGTCTGACTGGAATATACTCTATTTGAATAGATATTTAACGGATATGTTTGGCATAAGCAGGGAGGCTATTTTAGAAAGGAATTTTATTGAGATATTCCCTGACCTGGAAAGGGCTGGTTTTGATAAAAAATTATTGGATAATCTCCTGGATAACTCTCAGAATGGAGATACGTGCAGGAGTTATGAGATAGAGAAAGAGATGGGGGCAGAGGATAACAGGATATTTAGTTATACTGTGTCTGTGTTAAAGAATAAGAAAGAACTGAAGGGGATAGGTATTATCATTGAGGATATAACCGAACAGAAAGAGATTGAAGGCAAATCCTCTGCTACAGACAGGGCATTGAGAAGGACGAACAAGAAGTTGAGTGAAAAAATAGCAGAGCTTTCAAGGTTATATGAAGATGCAAAGAAGGGATACTTTGACACGATAAGGGCATTGGCATTTGCCATAGAGGCCCGCAGCTACTATACAAGGGAACATTCCGAGAGGGTTACCCATTACGCATTGGACATTGCGAAGAGGATGGAATTGCCTCAGGATACTATAGAACTCATACAGTATGCAGGAAGGCTCCATGATATAGGCAAGATAGGGGTTAAAGATGCGGTGCTTGATAAACCCAACCGGTTAACCGCTTCAGAATTTACCGAGATAAAATTACACCCATCCCGTGGTGCAGAGATGTTAGAACCATTGGAGTTTCTCCATGATTCTATTCCTTCTATAAGGTCTCACCATGAAAGATACGACGGGGGAGGTTATCCGGACGGGTTACTTAAAGATAAGATACCCTTAGTAGCCCGTATTTTATCAGTAGCAGATACCTTTGACGCCATGACAACGAATAGACCTTACCGTAAGGCACTTTCCCATGAGGAGGCACTAAAGGAGTTAAAAAAATATAGCGGGAGTCAATTTGACCCGAAGGTGGTGCAGGCATTCTTACAAGTATTGGAGAAAAGGTAATACACGAGGGGGTAACAATATGGAAGCTGGATGCAATATAGACATGAAGGACCACAAGGTAAATGGCTTGCAGGTTAAGGTGATTAATGTGAGTGGTTTCTTAGATGCCCATAGTTTTCCTGAAGTAGAGAAGGCATTGAATATTATAATGGATAAAGGCTCATATCACTTAGTCCTTAACTTAGGGGGGCTGGATTATATATCTAGCGCAGGCTTGGGGGTTTTGATAGGTGTCGCAAAAAAGGTGAGGGAAAAGAAAGGGGACCTGAAACTTAGCCAGTTGCCAGAGAAGATTTACAGGATAGTAAACCTCCTCGGGTTTTCAAGGATATTAGATATATTTAACACAGATGAAGAGGCATTGTCTGCGTTTAAGGATAGAGGATAAGGAGAGGATTATGGTTACGAATGAAGAATGGGAGATACATCTTAAGGTGCCTGCCAGGGCATTTTATCTTGAGCTGGTAAGGAAGGTCATAGTGGATTTGGCAGCGAAAGTGGGATTCCCCAGAGAAGACCTGGCAAAGATAGAGATGGCAGTTGATGAGGCGTGCACCAATGTGATTGAATATGCCTATGTGAACCACAAGAATATCAGAATCAAGAGCAGTGTAAAGGCCAAGGGGGAGTCTATCACTTACCCGATAGAATTACGTGTAAATATAAATCCCGAGAGGATACTCGTTATAATGAAGGATAAGGGGAAAAGGTTTGACTTTGATTCCTATGGCAAAGTAAACATAGATGATTACCTTTCAAGGATGAAGGTGGGAGGCCTGGGCATCTATGTGATAAAGACCTTTATGGACGAAGTAAGGTATATCCACAAGCGCGGCATGGGCAATGAACTCCGGATGGTTAAGTATTTGAAAAGGTAAGAAAAAATTATGCAAAGGGAAACGGCACAGCCAGATATATCCTCTGAATTGAAAGTTCTATACGATATCAGCGAATTCATGTCTGTAGGCTTGAACATAGATGAATTGTCAACACAGATAGTTGAGAAGATATCCTCTATCATGAACGTAGGCAACTGTTCCTTGATGCTATTAGATGAGGCTGAAAAAGAGCTCGTTATAAAGAGTGCAAAGGGTTTAAGTAAGGATATAATAAAGAATACGAGGCTCAGGATAGGCGAAAACATCTCTGGATGGGTAGTTCAAAATAAGGCCCCGCTCCTCATTGAGGATATAGACAAGGACGAGAGGTTCAGGGTATATAGAAAAGAGCGGTATATGACCATGTCGCTCCTCAGTGTTCCCTTAAAAATTAAAGACAGTGTTCTTGGCGTCCTGAACGTAAATAATAAATTAAACGGCGGCGTATTCACCCAGGATGACCTGGAGATGCTTACAATTGTTGCCCTTCAGGTAGCCATCGCCATAGACAATGCCAGATTATATGAAGAGTTGAAATTCAGCCAGGAGGGTCTGGCAAAGAACCATAAGGAGATGGGAAGACTACTTGAAGACATGAAGAAGATGGAGAAGATGAAGGATGAATTTATCTCTATAGTTTCTCATGAACTCAGGACGCCCCTTACCTCTATAAAGGAGGCTGTATCCCTGCTTGTAGATGAAATTCCCGGTAAGATAAGTGATGACCAGAGAGAATTCCTCCTGCTGATAAAACATGATACGGAAAGGCTTGCACGGCTCTTGAATGATATATTAGACATCTCCAGGATAGAGGCAGGTAAATTACAGATGAAGATGGAAGAATTGGATATAAGAGAGGTTATCAGGCATTGTGTAGGGAGTATGAACCCTATGGCAAATGTTAAGGGGATTAAATTATTAAATGAAGTGAATCATGACCTGTCCATGATAGATGCTGACAGGATAAAAATAGAACAGATATTGACCAACCTCCTGAGCAATGCCATAAAATTCTCACCTAACAAGGGAGAAATCAGGGTAGTGGTAAAGGATGGGGATGGTTATATTACAATCAGCGTAATAGATAATGGTATAGGTATTCCTGAGAAGGATTTGGAGAAGATATTCGATAAATTCTATCAATCGGATAGTTCTACCACGCGCAGGGCTGAGGGGACAGGGCTGGGACTCTCTATAGTGAAGGGCTTGGTAGAAGTTCATGGCGGCAGGATATGGGTAGAGAGCAAGGAAGGGGAGGGGAGCGCGTTCCATTTTACCCTGCCGAAGAAATAAGTAAAAATATGGAAATACGGGAACTCTTAGAATTAGTTGTAGAAAAGAACGCATCAGACCTGCACTTAGCTGTAGGCGTTCCGCCGGTGCTCAGGGTTCATGGGAAGTTAGAGTTCCTGCACGGGTACGATAAACTCACACCCCAGGAATCTGAGCGAATTATATTCAGCATGCTGAATGAGGAGCAAAGGGAGAGGTTTGCGGCAAAGAGAGAGTTAGACTTTTCGTTCGGCATTCCGAACCTGAGCCGTTTCAGAATAAACGTCCACAGGCAGAGAGGCAGTGTAGCATCCTCTATAAGGAGGCTGGCTACGGAGATAAGGTCATTAGGACAGTTAGGACTGCCAAATATTGTAGCAGACCTTGCCAGTCTGCCTAAAGGATTGGTGCTTGTTACCGGTGCTACCGGTTCCGGGAAGTCAACTACACTGGCTGCGATGATAGACGTAATAAATGATACAAAGGCGATGCACATTATCACCATAGAGGACCCTATAGAATATCTGTATCCCCATAAAAAAAGCGTAATTGAACAAAGAGAGGTGTCGTCAGACACTGACTCTTTTGCTATTGCGTTAAAATACGTTCTTCGCCAGGACCCTGACGTTATTCTGGTAGGCGAGATGAGGGATTTAGAGACGATGGCGGCTGCCGTTACGTCTGCTGAGACAGGGCACCTGGTTCTCGCCACGCTCCATACGTCTGATGCTGTCCAGACGATAGACAGGATTATAGACGTATTTCCGTACCAGCAGCAGCAGCAGATAAGGATACAGTTATCACTGGCTTTGCAGGGCGTAATCTCACAGCAGTTAATCCCATGCGCTGATGGGTCAGGTCAGGTGCCGGCGATAGAGATAATGGTGGCTACGCCTGCCGTGCGGAACCTGATTCGTGAAAGTAAAACCCACCAGATATATTCTATCATAGAGACGAGTGCAAAACTCAATATGCAAAGCATGGACCAGGCATTATATACACTCTGTATAGAAGGCAGGATAACCCCTGAGGAGGCGCTTACCAAGGGCAGGGATTCAGAGGCATTGAGACGAAAATTGAGGATGTAAAAAGGTTATGCCACAGATAACTAAAACCAAAAAGAAACTCATAGGTGAATTTTTTGTTGAGGCAGGTCTTGTAACGCAGGACCAGGTAAAACAGGCGCTTGAACACCAGAAGAAGATAGGCATGAGAATCGGGCACGCATTGCTTGACATGGGATTCATCAAGGAAGAAGACCTGATAGCAATTCTGGGGAAGCAGTTAGGGTTACCGCATATAGACATATCAAAATATCAGGATAAACCAGAAGTAGTTAACCTCATACCCGAGAGGATTGCCAGGCGGTATGAACTCATAGCGTTAGATAAGGTTGGGGATACGTTAACCGTCGGGATGGTAGACCCTCTCAATGTATTTGCCATAGATGAGGTCCAGCGCATAACAAACTGTAGGGTTGAGCCGATTGTATGCACAAAGAGCGGCATCGCTTCCGCAATAGATAAATATTACAAAGCAAAACCTGAACCTCAACTTAAGAAGACTGCATCAGGCGGGATGGTGGATGTTAGCCTCGTCCCTCCAGAGGAAACTAAGGAGTTAGAGACCGTAGAAGAGGGCCCTGAGGTAATAGAGGTAGTGAATTCTATTATAGAGATGGCAGTTAAAGAAAGGGCGAGTGACATCCATTTAGAGCCGGAAGAAGATAAATTAAGGGTTAGATTAAGAATAGATGGTATGCTGCACGAAGTCAAAACCTTATCCAAGGATTCCCATCCGGCTATAGTCTCACGTATAAAGGTCCTGTCAGGGTTAGATATCTCTGAGAAGAGGCTGCCTCAAGATGGCAGATTCCAGTCGGTTATAGCAGGCAGAGAGGCAGATTTGCGCGTCTCCACTATGCCTACTGTCCTGGGTGAGAAGGTAGCCATGCGTGTTTTAGATAAAGGCACAATCCTTATTGAACTGGAACAATTGGGATTCCTGCTAGAGACACTCACCAGATTCAAAGAGATTATAAAGAAGCCATACGGGATTGTATTGGTTACAGGACCTACCTCAAGCGGTAAGACGACCACGCTCTATTCTGCATTACATACTATAAATTCCATAGAGAAAAATATACTCACGATTGAAGACCCGGTAGAATTTCATTTGAAGAGCGTAAATCAAGTGCAGGTGAATCCACGGGCAGGATTGACGTTTGCCATAGGCTTGAGGTCTATGCTAAGGCAGGACCCGAACGTCATAATGATAGGCGAGATAAGAGACCTTGAAACCGCAGAGATAGCCATCCAATCCGCTCTCACAGGTCACCTTGTATTCAGCACTATCCATACAAACAATGCACCAGCCACCTTGACAAGGCTCGTGGACATGAAGGTGGAGCCATTCCTTATCTCGGCTTCCGTAATAGGTGTTGTATCCCAGAGACTCATCCGCACAGTATGTCCTAAGTGTAAGGAATCATTCAATCCCCCCCAGGAATTGGTCAAGGGATTAGGACTGCCTTCTATAGGGAATGTATTTACGTTCTACAGGGGTAAGGGTTGTGATGGATGTAAGGAGACAGGGTATCTGGGACGGACAGCGATATTTGAATTGATGACAATTAATGACCATATAAGAGAACTCATTATGACTAAGGCATCAACCAGTGCCATAAGGCAGGCTGCGAGGAAGATAGGGATGCAGACATTAAGAGAGGACGGCCTCCAGAAGGTGCTGAAAGGGATTACCACTGTAGAAGAGGTGATGCGCGCCACTGCAGAAGAGGGAGATTGATGTGCCTCACTCAATCCGGTTTTCAGAACTAAGCAATAGGAAGATACGAACAAGGCTCATCGTTGCGATTCCCATTATCATAGTCCTTCTGGTATCAACCTCAGGTCTTATATTTCTTAACGTAAGCGAACGCTACTTTCGTTCAGGCGGGATGGCACAAGATATCAATGCCTTGCTGGGTAATCTCAAGGTTTATTTATTTATAAGCGTAGGGGCTTCCTTCTTCATCGGGCTTGTCATGGCATTTGCCATTACCTTGCCTATAAATAGACTCACCCTCGGCACCAGGGATGTGGCAAAAGGAGACCTGAGCAAGACTGTCAGGATAAATTCTGAGGATGAAATAGGCACACTCGGCAAATCGTTCAATGCGATGCTCACTTCACTGAATGAACACATATTAGAGAGTATGACAGGAGGGGTTATAACCATCAATATGAAGGGGATTGTAACATCTTTCAATACAGCTGCTGAAGCGATTTTAGGATATGATTCTGAAGAGACAATCGGGAAGAGTTTCCAGGAAATATTTAACAAAGGAGAGGATAACAAGGACATTGTAAATATGATACATTATGCCATAAAGGACAAGAAGACAATATCTTCGGGTGAGACTACTATTGCTACAAAAGATAAAAATAAGGTCCCTATCGGCATTACGACCTCTCTTTTGAAGGATAAGGAAGATACGCTCCTCGGTGTGGTAGTCACGTTCAAGGACCTTGCAAGGATAAAACATATGGAGGAACAGATGCGGCGCGCAGACAGGCTTGCTGCATTGGGTAGTCTCGCTGCCGGTGTTGCACATGAGATAAGAAACCCTTTAGGCTCGGTAAAGGGGTTGGCACAGCTCTTGAGGGAAGATTTAAAAGAGGGTGACCCAAAGAGAGGTTATACGGATGTGATAGTGAAAGAGATTGACCGGCTGAATAAGGTGGTGGAAGAACTGTTGAGTTTTGCCAGGCCAGAGGAATCCCATGTAGAGTCAAGGGCAATAAATGAGATTATAGATGACGCCCTGCAGTTAGCCAAACATGATGCCAGCCAGTCCAGGATAGAGATTATAAGGAATTACGATAAAGATTTACCTTATGTTTCGGCAGACAGCAAAAAACTGCAGCAGGCGTTCCTGAACATCATATTTAATGCATTCCATGCCATGAAAGAGAAGGGCGGGCAATTGAATATTACTACCCGTCTATATGAAGACCCTAAGTTTGTGGAGATACAATTTCAGGATACGGGTCCTGGTATAGCCCCTGAACACATAAACAGGTTATTTGACCCGTTCTTCACGACACGTGAAGACGGGACAGGACTTGGGCTTACCATTACCCACCAGATAATTGACAGCCACGGCGGCAGGATTTCGGTAAGGAGCAGCCCGGGTAAAGGTGCAAGTTTTTCAGTCTGTTTACCGGGTGAGAGAGTATAATGAAAAATTTAACGTTTAGGAATTTCAATAATTCCGTAGTTGCCGACCTTGGTCGGTCTAACTTGACATTACGATGCCTCTTTATATTATTCCTCATATTCTGTTTGACTCCCTTTTCTTATTCCCAGGAAAAGGATGAAAAGAAAATATTCTACCCTTTAGAGATAAAAGAAACAGGGACTAACGGAGAAAAGGTCCTTACTCTGAACCTTAAAAGTGCCAACATAATAAGCGTCCTCAGGTTATTATCCAAGGAATTAAACCTCAATATCATACCCTCAGGTGATGTTACAGGGACTGTAGATGGCCATTTTGTGGGCACACCTGAAGAGGTATTAGATTTAGTATTGAAATATGCCGGGCCATATACCTATTTTAAGGAAGGTAATAACATAAAGGTCGTCAGGCTTGAGATAGTTTCACGGGTATTTAAATTAAAGTTCTTAGATGCATTTAAACTAAAAACAGTTTTGCAGAGCCAGATTTCTGATAGAGGGTCTATAGACGTCTTATCAATAACCCAGCCAGGATGGAGTTTTGGCACTGCAGGAGGGGGAACTGCAGGAGGTGCAACCAGAAGGACCAGGGTGGCAACTGCCGGTGTGGATAAATCCAATATCCTTATCGTCTCAGACGTCCCGAGTGTGATTGATAAGATAGAACGCCTCATAGCCGTATTAGACACTGAGCCAAAACAGGTTATGATTGAGGCTAAGATAGTAGAGGTCTCACTGGATTCCTCACAGGATTTGGGTATAGACTGGCAAGGGCTCAAGGCGTTATCTGTTACCACAAGTGGTCTAAAGGATGACTATAACCAGAGCAGGTCTACTACCGGAGGTTCCACAGACCCTACCAAGTCTATAGCAGTTACAGAGCTTAAGACAGGTATCATTTCAGCAAGCGATTTTTCACTGGTATTAAGTATGCTTAAATCACACGGCGATACCAACCTCCTGTCTTCTGCAAGGATTATGACTATGGACGGTCAGGAGGCAGCCATACTTACCGGTGAAAGGATACCAATTGTCAGGACTGATACGACTACCACTGCAGCAGGCACAGTAGAACGCACTGAGTCATTAGAAAGGTATGAAAGCGTAGGCATACAACTGCTTGTGGTCCCGCAGGTAAGCGAAGGGGGCTTCGTAAATATGACGATTCACCCTGAGGTGAGTGAGGCTGTATTTGAAACATCCACAACATTATTCCCGAGGATTCAGACCCGTGAGAGCGACACCCAGATTATGGTTAAAGACGGCGATACTGTAGTAATCGGGGGACTTATAAAGGATAAGGAAGTAAAAAGCGTATCAAAGGTTCCCTTGTTAGGAGACCTGCCCATTCTTGGGATACCATTCAAAAAAAAGTCAACCTCCAAGGTTAAGACTGACCTCATGGTATTTATTACGCCTCATATAGTGACAGGAAGGACAGAGGAAAAGAAGATAGAGGTAAAAGAAGAAGAGACTGCTAACAAAGCATACCTGCCTGTAGAGGAGGAAGAACCCCAGGGCACTGAGTCAGAATTAGATTTAATGAAAGAAGAATATGAATCGCAGTTAGATATGCTAAAAAAAGAAATGGATGAGCGTCTTAAGGCTACGGAAAAAACAAGTCAGAATCTCACTGTAGAAAAAGAGCGGATTCAATCTGAACTTATAGCATTGAAAGAGACAAAAGTCGCATTGGAAAATGAACTCAA
>CAYVEO010000029.1:0-17712 GCA_964449965.1 uncultured Planctomycetia bacterium | reverse complement strand
TCACCGGAGGTAACAGAGCAGATTAAGGCATTCAATAAAGACGAGGCAAAAAAACATTTTGGATTAGCATTAACCCTCATTGAGACGGGAAATTATGCTGAGGCAAAGGATAACTTAAAAAAAGCCATTGAATTAAATCCAGAAGACATTGACGCAAAGGATCTGCTGACGAGGGTAGAAAAACTGATAGAGATATTGGAGAAATAAATATGAAAAATAATATCACCGTTTTAATAATAATAATCTTAGGTATAACAACGCTAATATTTGGTTATCTTTATACAGGTGAGGTTAAGATAGTCCGAAACCTGAACGATTCCAGGAATTCTCTTGAGATAAAGAACCAGGAACTTGAGTTTAAGATGGACGCACTAAACAAGGATAAAGAGGAATTAAAAGCAAAGGTAATAGAACTGGCAAAGAATAAAGAGGTATTTGAGAAGTTGAACAATAAACTTACAGAAAGATTGGATACCATCAAGAGTGAAAAGGAACTCCTGATAGAACAATTGAAGAGCCTTACTTCACGTAAGGCGGAAGAACTAAGTCCTGAAAAAGCACTGGCAAAGACCCTGAAAGAGAAGGCTACGCTTGAGATAGAGCTTGGAAAATTGAAAAATCTCTTAAATCAAAAAGAAGTGGACATGAAAAAGATAGAAAATGCCAAGTTAGAACTCTTATCAAGATTGGAAGAATTCAATAAATTCAAAACTGCTTTAGAAGATAAGGTAAAGACCGAAAGCGATATCTCCACTATACTCTCTGAGGACCTTGCAAAAGAAAAGAAAGACAAGGATGTGATTGTTGAAGAGATAGATAAGACAAAACTTACCCTTCAGGACAAGATTGCAAAAATAAAACAGGCAAAAGAGGCACTGGCAGACATCGTAGAAAAGACAAGGCAGGACATAAAAAGCCAATTAGAGGCTATTGAATTAGAAAAAGTAGTTGTTACACCTGAAGGGAAATAATAAAATGAGTAACATTTCCCTCTGTCATTCTGAGGCGAAGCCGAAGAATCTCGAAGAATTAAGAAAGGGGCGAAATATATGAAAAAGAACAATGTAATAATACTTTTACTCGTGATTATTGTAATAGCCATTGGGTTATACCAATTCAATCGTAAAAAGGGGGGTGTCCAACAAGAGACTGTGCACCATGCCGGACCTTCCCCTGTATCTCAGGGGACTTTACCTGCAGTAGTCCCTCATCCTGGCCCTGACGAAGTCAGTGCAGAATTAAACAAATTAAAAGAAGAGAAGAGTAAATTAGAAGATGAGTTAAAGACTAAAGAGAAGATGAATGCAAGTCTATCCCAGTTAAATACAAAACTATCAGAAAAGGTGGAGAACATTATAAAAGAAAGGGATGGACTGTTGCTCAAAGTTAAAACTTTACTTGAGGATAAAAAGGCATTAGAAGAGAAAGTGGCATCTGTGCCTAAGGGTTCATTTGCCCAGACACTGAAAGATAAGGCAGCCTTAGAGGTTGAGTTAAAGAAACTTAAAGCAAACATAGATTCTACCAAAAATCTTGCATTGGAAGTAAGCCAGGCAAAATCGGCATTAGAGACAAAATTCCAGGAATTGTTAAAGATGAGAGAAGAACTTGAAGAAAAACTCAAAATGGAAAATCAGGTATCAGATAATCTGGCAGAGACCCTCGCAAAAGAGAAGAGAGACTCAGAGGCAATCCGCACCAAGATGTCAAACGTAGACCAGATTGTAGAAGAGAAATTGAAAAAATTAGACCAGATAAAAAACACCCTGGACGAAATAGCAAAGTGACCGCATCAGACAATATATTGTCAGCAATATGATGTAACAAAGGTCTTAGCAAACCGCTAGATTAAAATGGCCACCGACGATAACAATTTCTAAAGATTTCGTGTGGATTTTTTAAAAAGTAGTATAATGCACCTGAAAAGGGTTCAGCACATTAGATTGGATGTAATTCGCAGCTTCTGGAGAATTCTAATCTGCCATTAACAATGCCCATTGATAAAAAGGTATAACCTGTATGTTATAGCCCTGGGTAGTTATTTTTTCACTTTCTCCTTCAGCAACAATTATTTTGGACTCTTTCAAACCAAAATATTTCATCGCCTCTATCAAGGCGGATGTTTCTCTAAAAATAGTTTCCTTATCTTCTAATTGATAGCATACGTTAATTAATTCCGTAACCTTTAATCCGGATTTGCAGATAAAATCAACCTCTTGCTTTTCAGAAAAATAATAAACCTCTTTATTTTGCCTTCTCAGGTGGTAATAGACTGTATTCTCTAATAATTTCCCCTTATCCTCAGAAAATTTGAAAGCAATTGCGTTATGCATTCCATTATCTACAAAGTAGACCTTTCGGGCAGTTTTCATTTGATTCCTTAAAGAATAGGAGAATCTCGGCAGGAAATCTATTAAAAATGAATTTACAAGGTATTGAGAAAAACGATGAACAGAATTATTGTCCGATACATCGGACAATAATAATATATCTCATCCGATGTATTTTGTCAATAGAAATTTTGAGAAAAATAAAGTTTATAAAGTTTGATTATCAGAGTTTTGTTGACATATTATTACTGTATGGTAAAATACTGTCATGGATGTAAGGCGTATAATATTAGAGCAAGAGATGGGGACGGTATATAAGATAGGCACGAGGTTTAATGCTGTTTTGCTCTACCCCAATTCTTACTATGTCGGAATGAGTAATCTGGGGTTTCATACTATCTACCATGAATTAAATAAAAGAGATGATACAACCTGTGAGCGTGCGTTCCTTTCAAATCATAAAAAAGCAGCCTGTCCCCTTTTTTCGCTGGAACATAATAGACCCATCAATGACTTTGACATATTGGCGTTTTCCATTTCGTTTGAGTTAGACTATCCGAATGTTATCCAGACATTTAACCGCATAAAAATACCCGCCAGGAGAACTGATAGGACTGGACATTACCCCCTTGTCATAGCAGGGGGTATTTTCACATCCTTTAATTTAATGCCCCTTTCAGAAATAGTTGACGTGTTTATTGTCGGTGAAGGGGAAGAATCCATCCATGAGTTTATGGATGTATATGGTTCCTTTTTCCCTCTGGATACCCTTGCTAAAAAGAATAATCTATTAAATGAACTCTCGCAGATTGAAGGCATATTTGTGCCCGGTATATCAAAAGCCGCACGAGTGAGAAGGCTCAAGGACTTAGACAAATTTGATACGATAACGAGGATAATCACACCCTTCACGGAATTTAAAAACACGTTTCTGATAGAGGTATCAAGGGGGTGTTCAAGGGCATGCAAATTCTGCGTGACGGGGTTTGCCTGTGGAAAGGTGCGGTTGCGAGGTTCTGAAAAGATAATCAAAATGGCAAAGGAAGGGCTTAAACACACATCAAGGATTGGATTGGTAGGTGCTGCTGTGTCTGACCATCCTGAGATTGATATGCTCTGCAAGGGCTTGAGAGAGATGGACGCGGAAATATCAGTGTCAAGTCTGCGAGCGGATTCTGCCACACCGTATCTTATCAAAAGTCTGGCAGAGAGCGGGCAGAAGACCGTTACTATAGCACCTGAGGCAGGGACAGAGAGATTAAGAGGATTTATAGGGAAATCAATAAAGGATAGCCAGATTATGAATGTGGTTGAGATGGCACATGAATATGGCATTAAGAAGGTAAAACTATATTTTATGATTGGTCTGCCGGGTGAGAATGAGGAGGACATAAACGGGATTATTAAATTATGTAAAATGGCGAGTCAGATACTCCCGGTAAGAGTAAGCATTACGCCGTTTATCCCTAAACCCAAAACCCCTTTTCAGAATGAAAAGATGGAAGATAAAGACGTCCTGAAGAAGAAGATGAGATATATATGCAGGGAATTGGGGAGGTGCAGGCGGGTATCTGTGACCAAAGAGAGTATAAGAGAGGCGCTGCTTGAGGCAAAGTTTGCAATGGGAGATGAGGATGTGCTAAATTCCCTTTACTAAAGTAAGGCTGTGTGGTAAAATTGTTAAAAATGGAGGTGTTTATGAAGTTAGAAGGCAACGTTGCATTGGTTACAGGTGCAGGGCAGGGTATAGGTGAGGCTATTGCTTTAGAGTTTGCAAGAGAGGGCTGCGATGTGGCAGTGAATGACTTAAGTGCTGATAACGCTAATAATGTGGCTGATAAGATAAAAACTCTGGGAAGAAAGTCAATTGCCGTCTCAGGGGATGTTACAAATAGTCCATTTGTCAATAAGATGGTAAGGCAGGTATTGGTTAAATTCAAAAGGCTCAATATATTGGTGAATAATGCCGGCATTACAAGGTCTGCCCACATACTTAAAATGACCGAAGAGATATGGGACCTTTCAATGAATGTGAATCTTAAGACGGCCTTCCTGTGCTCTAAGGCTGTTGCCCCTGCTATGATTAAGCAGAAGAATGCTCATCCTGAGAGCACAGCAAAGATAATAAATATGAGCTCAAAGTCCGGAAAACAAGGGGGTCTGTGGCTTACAGCCTATTGTGCATCCAAATTCGGAGTGATAGGTTTTACCCAGAGTTTGGCATTGGACCTTGCCCCTTATAAGATAAACGTAAATGCGATATGCCCTGGTATCGTCTGGACGCCGCGATGGGACAGGCTGCAGAAGGAATACGGGAAGAAATTGGGTATGTCCGAAGATAAGGTCAGGGATTATTACGTGAAAAAGATACCCCTCGGAAGGGCAGGGGCGCCAGAGGATGTGGCAAGGGTTGCAGTATTCCTCGCATCTGGTGAATCTGACTATATGACTGGCCAGGCTGTTAATATTACAGGTGGACAGGAGATGAGGTAGATGGATGTAAGGCAAGAAATAGAAAAACTCCGAAAAGAGATTTCATATCATAACTACAGATATTACATATTAGATTCACCTCAAGTTTCTGATGCCCAGTATGACAGGTTGATGAGACGGTTAGAAGAACTTGAAAAGGAATACCCTGAATTTGTCTCACCTGGTTCTCCTACCCAGCGGGTAGGTGCGCCGCCTCTTGAAAAATTTAGCACAATGAACCATTCCATCCCTATGCTTAGCCTTTCCAATGCATTTTCTGTGGATGAGGTTAAGGATTTTGACGAAAGGGTAAAGAGGTTTCTCGGCACAAAAGGGATTATAGAATATGCAGCAGAACTGAAGATGGACGGGCTGGCAGTGGAATTGGTCTATGATAACGGGCTCTTTGTGAAAGGTTCTACAAGAGGGGATGGTTATACTGGTGAGGATGTAACGTTGAATTTGAAGACAATCCGGGCAATCCCTTTAATGCTTATTGAATCTCGTTCTAAATTCCCGCCGCACATTGAGGTCAGGGGAGAAGTATTTATGAAGATAAAGGAATTGGAGAAACTCAATAAAAAAAGAGAAAAGAAGGAAGATCCTTTATTTGCCAATCCGAGGAATGCTGCAGCAGGCAGTGTCAGGCAGCTGGATTCAAAGGTTACTGCAGAACGGCCATTGGATATATACTGCTACGGGGTCGGGAAGATAGACGGCAGGACATTCAATACGCATCTGGAGGTATTAGAGGCATTGCGGGATTGGGGCATTAAGACAAACCCCAATACTAAAGTGTGCAAGGACATTGATGAGGTGATAGATTTTTATGAGGATTGGACAAAGAAGAGAGAGAAGTTGGACTATGAGATAGACGGGATTGTTATAAAGGTAAATGACCTTAAACTGCAGGATGAATTGGGGACAATTTCAAGGAGTCCGAGGTGGGCATTGGCAGCCAAGTTTCCTGGCAGACAGGAGACCACTAAGATATTAGACATAGAGGTTAATGTAGGCAGAACAGGTGCGGTTACGCCTGTCGCCATATTAGAGCCGATTGAGATAGGCGGGGTTGAGGTGAGCAGGGCTACGCTGCATAATGAGGATGAGATTGTGCGTAAGGATGTCAGGATAGGTGATACTGTTATAGTTCAACGGGCAGGAGACGTCATACCTGAAATAGTAACTGTAATTACCTCAAAGCGGCGAGGTGATGAGAAGAAATTCACCATGCCAAAAAAATGCCCTGTATGCGGTGCAGAGGTCATGCGTCCTGAAGATGAGGCTGTGGCAAGATGCACCGGGATAGCATGTCCTGCCAAGATAAAGGAAACTATCGTCCATTTTGCCTCAAAGAGGGCTATGGATATTGATGGATTGGGCGATAAACTTATAGAGCAGATGGTGGATAAAAAACTTATATCTGACCCTGCAGACCTATATTACCTTGAGAAAGAAGATATACTGAAATTAGAGCGGATGGGAGATAAATTAGCCCGGAATATACTTGATGCTATTGAGGCGAGTAAACACAGGCCACTTTCCAGAATAATATATGCACTGGGTATCCGGCATGCAGGGGAACATCTCTCTTTGCTATTGGCTAACCACTTCAAGAATATAGAGGGGCTCAAATCCGCATCTTATGAGGAATTGGAAGGCATATTTGAGATAGGGCCGGCAGTAGCACAGAGCATACATGCGTTTTTCCAGCAAAAACAGAATCTCAAGGTCATTGAAAAGTTAAAGAAATCAGGCGTCCAATTCCCTAAGGTGGCAGAGGTAAAGGGACCAAAGCCATTAGAGGGAAAGACGTTTGTATTTACAGGGACAATGGAATCACTCTCAAGGAATGAGGCAGAAGAGATAGTCCAAAGACTCGGCGGGCGGGCGTCTTCAAGTGTGAGTAAGAATGCTGACTACGTAGTTGCAGGCACCAGTCCCGGTTCCAAGTTAGAAGAGGCAAAAAGATTGGGGAGGCCAATATTAAGTGAAGAAGAATTTAAAAAGATGGTGAAATGAGAAATATACAGATATTAATTGTAATATTTGCTATCTTTATCTTAAGTGTATTTGCCGGTAAGGTTGTAACTACCCAGTCGCCCATAACCTCATTTACAATAATGTTAGCAGCCATAGCAGCCATAGTTACATTCCTTAAGCCAGAGGCAGGGTTGGTTGGGTTATTGGTGGCAATGTTATTTTCTCCTGACTTTATGGTAGGCAAGGCTGCAATAACTGAGCGTGCCGTAACGTTTCGTGCCAGCGATATGCTCATAATTGCAATTGGGTTTGGATGGATGGCAAAGTTGGCGATTAAGAAAGAAATTGGAATGGTAGTCAGGACCCCCATTACACGAGCAATAATCATCTTTTCCGTTATAATAATATTAGCTACCTTGCAGGGGATTCTCATGGGGACGGTCATTCCATACAGAGGGTTTTTATTTCTTTTAAAAAGACTCCAGTACTTCCTGATATTTTTCATGGTAATAAATAATGTCCGCACAGAAAAAGGGGTAAAATTGAGCACCATATTATTTGTTATAGCGGGTGTTATCGTAGCAGTCATAGGAATGGTCCAGCAGGGTTTGTATAAAGGGACCGAAGTAACGGCAGGCGGCATTACATCTATGTTTGGGGTAGGGCAGGCGAATACCTTAGGCGGCTTTTTAGTATTGGAGCTGCTGCTAATCATATGCCTGTTTCGTATATATAAAACCCAAAAAGTGAGACTATTGCTCTGTGCCGCATTTCTAATCGTATTATACTCCTTGCTGTTAACTTACTCAAGGGGTTCTTATGTGAGTTTTGCAGTGGCTATTGCAGCGGTAAGTTTTCTGACAAAAAAAGCAAGGTTGGCAGTAACAATATCTGCAGTTATAGTAATTGCTGTTATCATGTCTCCTAAAGAGATATCAGAAGAGATATCCTCTATCCGTGGAGTAATCCCGGGATTGGGTGTGAGCCCGCCATCATGGGAGGCAAGGGTTGAAGCAGCACGTGCCTCAATCCCCAGGATAATGAGATATCCTTTGTTAGGAACAGGGGTTTCCTCCATCCGCCTGGATGCAATAGACATACAATACTTTCATGAAGCAAGAGAAACAGGGTTAGTAGGGCTGGGCACATTTCTATTCTTATTGATTTCTATTTTTCGTATGGGGCTCACACTACTGAAACATTCAGAAGACCCATTTATTGAAATGTTTGGGTTAGCATTTCTCGGGGGATTGATAGGGTTCCTGGTCCATTCATTGGCATCGGCTACCTTCTATACCATTCGCACCATGGAGCCGTTCTGGTTTCTGGCAGGGCTGGCAGCAGTGCTGTGTATAAAGATAGAAGAAGGGCAAAAAGAGAAGTAGATGTTAAAAAGGATTTCACTATTTTTCAAGAACCAGCCTACGATAGCCAGGCTTACCCTGGAAAATGAGATAAAAAGATTGCTGCCTTCCTTAGGTGGGAAGTCTATACTTGAGATAGGTGCCGGGATAAACAATTCCCGTTCTTTACAGATTCCGCATTCTACCTATGTGACAATGGATATCCGCAAGCTCGCAGTACCGGATGTTCTTGGAAATGCCTTTTCCCTCCCTTTTAAATCTACTGTATTTGACAGGGTAATCATGACAGAGGTATTGGAGCATTGTTATGAGCCTAAAGAGGTAATAAAGGAATGTTACCGTGTTATTACGAAAGGCGGGCTCTTAATCCTTTCCACAAGGTTTGTATATCCAGTGCATGAGGGTCCATCTGATTATTACAGATTTACAGAAGAGTGCCTTAAGAGGCTACTGGCTGATTTCAGCAGCATCCAGATTATCCCTTTAGGCCACAGGATTGGAGTTATAATGGACCTGATTTCTGAATGCATCCCGGTCATAAGAATCCCTGCAAGACTGACGACATATATCTCTACCAGAAGCAAAAAATGTCCTTGTGGCTGGCTTGCACAGGCTGTGAAATAAAAAGGAGTAGAATTGATTAGTGATATAAAACATATTCTGCAGCATTCTTTTTTCTTTGGGTTCGGGATGCTGAGTTCTACCTTAGCAACATTGCTCCTCATTCCTGTGTACACGAGATTTCTTTCACCGGCGGAATATGGCTTATTGGAGATAATAAGCGTGTGGCTTGCCATATTGAGTATATGTTTTGGACTCGGTATGTGGAGTGCGGTATTTAATTCCATTATGAAACATGAAGATATAACCATGCGTAAGATAACAGCCGGTACTGCCATCTTACTCTTGATTATATCAGGGCTCCTCTCTTCTTTATTAATTGTATTTGGCTTAAGATTTTTCCCTGATTTATTAAAAGGCTTTAATATTATATATTTCGCCCTACTCTTGATTCTTCTCAATGGGATTGGCATCTTGATACCTGTTCCTTTTGCCATAATGCGTGCTATGGAGCAATCCAGGAAATACCTGACGCTTTCTATCTTTGGCCTGGTTATTACCATTGTCTTTACCTTTTTATTGGTAGTCTTTGTTAGAAGAAATATTTTAGGGGTAATGGAGGCAAGACTTTTAGCCAGTATCGGGATGCTCCTACTTGTGGTTCCTTATCTTTGCAGGAATACAAGACTTGTATTCCATTTAAAAGAGGCAAAAAAATTATTAAAATTTGGCATACCTTTGATACCAACTCTTCTGGCATTGTGGGTGCTTGACCTTTCAGACCGTTTTTTCTTGCAGTATTTCAGGGGACTTGGTGAAGTAGGCGTATATTCCTTAGGGTATAAATATGCATCTGTAGCATCACTGCCTATCGTAGCCTTTTCATTAGCATGGCCGCAGGTTTTACTCCCTATTACAAAGCGCCCGGATGCTAAAAAGACTGTCGGAAGAATCTTTACCTATTTTATATTTGTTACCACGTTCATAGCATTATCTTTAACTATTTTTTCTAAAGATATTATAAGAATGGTAGCCGCCGCGGGATTTCATGATGCCTATAAGATTGTATGGTATGTGGCACTGGGATACGTATTCTACGGGGGGTATGTCTTTGCATCATCAGGCATATATATATCAGGGAAGAGCGGCTCTTTACCTGTGGCAGTAGGTATTGCAGCGGCGTTAAATATAGGTTTAAATTATATCCTCATACCCCATTTCGGTATGACAGGGGCAGCTTGTGCTACACTGATTTCTTATATTGCAATGTGTATATTGATGTGGTATTTAAGTAAGAGAGATTATCCGATTTCCTTTGAGTTCTTAAGGCTTGGCAAGATTATTGGTGCGGCAGTAATAGTCTATTGCGGGTGTACCCTTTATTTATCAGATGTTTCTATTATTAACATAATTATGAAAATACTTGCAATTATTGTATATCCTGGCATATTGGGTATATTTGGATTTTTTGAGCAAGTGGAAATTGATTACCTGCGCCGTCTTAT
Organism: uncultured Planctomycetia bacterium; assembly: GCA_964449965.1. Classification (GTDB taxonomy): domain Bacteria; phylum Omnitrophota; class Gorgyraeia; order CAYVEO01; family CAYVEO01; genus CAYVEO01. The sequence goes on along the minus strand of CAYVEO010000029.1, from coordinate 7,497 downwards.
TTATAGAGATAAAAAATGAAGATTCTTTATCTTGCATTGGTAGAGATGGATGTCCACGGTGGGCCAAGGACGCATCTTTTGGAGATATGCCAGAACCTGGCAGCCTTAGGCAATGATATCATTATATTGTTACCGGCTCAGAAGGTTAAGCCTCGTGTGGCAGGATGCAGGGTAGTTACTATCCCTTTCTTTGGATTCTCAAAGTGCAGTCTAATAATATATTATCTGACTATAAGCCTCTATCTGATATATTACCTCCTTAGATTCAGACCCGACTCTATCTATGAGAGAGAGATGAATAATCCCCTGCCGGTTATTATATGCCGCATTTTCAGAAAACCCATTATTATGGAAGTAAATGGCTCTATAAGGGACGACATGGAGCAAGTTAAGGCGTCAAGACTTGCAATAGACATAGCCTGCCTTGTCCAGAGATATGAACTCAAATGCGCCGGCAGGATTATAGTAACAGGGACAGGCTTAAAGAACATGCTCCAAAAAGAATATGGACTGGCATCTGATAAGGTATTTGTAGTGGATAATGGGGTAAATAATAAACTATTTCACCCAATGGATAAGAATAAATGCAGGGTGAGAACAGGATTATCTCCTGAAAGGTTATATCTGGGATTCATAGGCACTTTCCATCCGCACCATGATATTACTACACTGATTTCTGCCTTACCTGTAGTCCTCCAATCTAACCCGGATGCCTATCTTATCCTCGTCGGAAAAGGCCTGACGTTAGATGAGGCGAAACGCAGGGCAAGTGAGCTGGGAATAGATAATAGAGTGATATTCAGAGGTTCTGTGCCATACGAAGAGATGCCGTATTACATCAATAGTTTCAATATAAGCATTTTGACAGCCAATGAGATAAAACTAAATCGTGAGGGGATAAGCTCGTTCAAATTAATGGAATATATGGCATGCGGGCAGGCTATAATAGTCAATGATATGCCAGACAGCCCCACACCTCAAGCACTGCGCGATAGAGTGATATCAGTGCCACCGGGTGATTCTCGGCTATTAGGAGAGGCTATAGGAGACTTGTTAAAGGATAAAGACTTGAGAAAAAGAATAGGGGAAAGGGCGCTGAATTTTATTGAGGAAGGTTACACATGGAAGGATGCTGCTGAGAAGACCCAGGGGTTACTCCTTAACAAAAAGCAGAAATCAAATTGACAATATAGATATAAAATGATATTATAGGACTATAAATGGAACACAACAATTTGCTTGTTCGGAAATGTTCTGAGCTTAGCGGCACTGTTAAGGCGCCTCCTTCAAAGTCTTATACGCACAGGGCAATAATAATTGGCAGTATAAACGGAGAGGCGCGGATTATAAACCCCTTATATTCGGAAGATACCTCAGCGACTATTAACGTATTAGAGGACATGGGGGCTGTTGTCCGAAAGGGGGGAAAGTATCTTGATATAAGAGGGTTTAACAGAGTCCCTCGTTTGCAAAAAGGATTTATAAACGTCGGTGAATCCGGAACACTCTTGCGGTTTATATTGTCTCTGTTGCCGTTATGCAAAGGAGAAATTATTGTCACCGGGGAGAAGACATTACGTCCTCGCCCCAATACTACAATAATAAACGCCCTGCGTTCCTGGGGGATAAGGATTTCCGGGCAGGGAAGAGACCATAAACTTCCCATCACTATAATAGGCAAAGGCGGAATCAAAGGGGGGGAGACTGAAATAAGCGGGAATATGAGTTCCCAGTCCATCTCATCTCTTTTGGTAGCCGCGCCATTGGCAAAAAATGATACTACTGTCATAGTGACGGACAGGATAGTTTCAAGACCTTACATAGACGTTACGTTAGACGTGTTGAGATGGGCAGGGATAAAAGTTAAACGCAGAGGATACAAGAGTTTTCATATAAAAAGCAATCAAGTATTCAGTCCTAAGGAAGAATTTATAGTGCACGGGGATTATTCTTCATCTGCCTTCTTGATAGCTGCTGCGTGTTTGGTGAAATCAAACGTAACGATAGAGGACCTGGTAGAAGATAAACAGGGCGATAGAAAGATTATAGACATACTTACCAGAATGGGGGCAAGGGTTGAGATAGCAAAAGATTCCATAAGGATTAGAGGTCCATTTGAACTCAAGGGCATAGATATTGATTGCTGTGATACCCCTGACCTTGTGCCAATCCTTGCCGTTATTGGCTCTTTTGCAAAAGGCAGGACCAGGATTTACAATATAGGTCATCTCACGTATAAGGAAAGTAACAGGATTGAGGCCCCTGCAGGAGAACTGAGGAAATTGGGAGCCAGTATATACGTTCGCAGCAACGAATTAATTGTCCATCATTCAACGTTAAAACCAGGGACTGTTTCGTCTTGCAGGGACCATAGAATCGCTATGGCATTGGCTGTAGCAGGATTGAGGATTGGTAATTTGAGGATAGAGGGCTCTGAATGTATTGCAAAATCATATCCTGATTTTATTTCAGATATGAAGTCACTCGGAGCCAGGTTTAAGATAACTTAATTCATGAGGAGGTAGGGATATGTGCAATACCTGTGGATGCAGCGTAGAAGGTTATTGTATGAAGTGTAAGGCAAAGAAGATAATGGCAAATGGAGAAAAGGTTACATTGAAAAACGGAAGGGATGCTATAAAAGGGAGATGCCCTGACTGCGGGACCGGGATGTTTAAGATATTGGGAAAAGAAAAATAATATTAAGTATGAGAATAACTGTCAGGTTGAAACCAAATACGAAAGAATATAAATTAGAAAAGATAGATACCTATCAGTTTGTTGCCTGTGTTAAAGAACCACCGCAAGAAAATAAAGCCAACAAAGCAATGATTGAATTACTATCCGACCATTTTAATATCCCCAAATCGCAAGTTGCTATTAAAATCGGCTTAAAATCTAAACAAAAGGTTGTAGAAATAAATTTTACCCCTTGACAAAATATGGTTTTTGTGGTATATTTATATTGAAGGCTAATAAAAATATATAGTTATGATTACACAAAAATGCACTATAATTGTGCAAAAGGGAAGTGAGATTATGGAAGAGGAATTGTTCTACTATAACCTTAAGAAAAAAGAAAAAGAAGCTGTATTAGGATTTATCGTCTCAGCCTTATTGAAGTCGCGCAGGCATGCAGGATTAGAGTCTAATAAAGGATTCTTTGATGAGGATGTTAACGTATATTTAGCCCATCTTTTGTTAGCATATACAGACCCCGGATACTGCCATAGCTGTCAGAGATACATATCTTTAAATGACCTTGACGTATTTAAGATGATAGAAGACGTAGAAGATAGCTGCCTGAGATATTTTGTATATAAGGTGAATGCAGATAATTTATTGCTTTCTCTCGGTATCTTTCAGAATTTAAAAGATATTAAAGATAAATCTATCGGGCGTGCAAAGACATATTACGAATTAGCCGCATCATATAACAAAGAGATATATAGAAAGATTACTGCTGTATCAGAGGTCCTTGGAAAACTCTCAACCTGGTTTGAAAGGTATCTTGCCATACTAACAGAGACGAGAAGAGAGTATTTCAACATCCTTGAGTATGTCTCTGACCCGGAGATTTCCTCTTTAATTCATGAATTAGAGGAATACGAAAAGGAATGCCTTTTGCATAAAAAATACGATGAGTTTCTTGATGCTTACTCCGCATGGCTGCGCGACAAGAAAGAAGAGACCAGACACAACTTAGAGCGTATCGCCAAAGAACTAAAAGAGATAGATACCGGTTTCCATTTCCATCTAACCCCAGCCTGAAATCTCTCCAATGAGATTGCCACGGGCTTTGCCCTCGCAATGACAAAAAGAGAAAATTTCTTGACACTCCCCAAATATAGTGTAGAATATAACCTATGATAAAGATAAAACTTAATGGCAAGGATAAGGAAATAACTGGCAGGATGAGCGTGAGCCGGTTTCTTGAAGAGTTAAAGATAAATCCTGAGGGTGTGGTTGTGGAACTCAACCTGCAGGTCCTTAACAAGGGTAGATATGAGGCGACTAATCTTAAAGAGGGAGATAGCGTGGAGATAATAAACTTTGTGGGTGGTGGATGATGGGGGCGAAATCCTTAGTCATAGTTGAATCTGCTGCGAAGGCAAAGACCATAAATAAATTTTTGGGTAACAAGTACAAGGTATGCTCTTCCATGGGCCACCTTATAGACCTTCCCAAAAGCAAGATGGGGATTGATGTTGAAAAAGATTTCGAGCCGCATTACATAGTTATACACAATAGGAAGAAGATACTTTCAGAACTCAAGAAAGAGGTTAAGGACAAGGATGATATATACCTTGCATCTGACCCTGACAGGGAAGGTGAGGCTATTAGCTGGCACCTGTCAAACGTTCTGGGCGATGGAAAGAAGTTTCACAGGGTTGTATTCTATGAGATTACCAAAAAGGCGATAGAGGAGGCATTCAGCCATCCCAGGGATATAGACCTGAATAAGGTAAATGCCCAGCAGGCACGGCGGATACTTGACAGAATAGTCGGTTACAACCTCAGCCCTCTGTTATGGAAAAAGGTAGGCAGGGGTTTGAGTGCAGGCAGGGTCCAGACCGTCGCTGTCAGGCTTATTGTGGAGAGGGAAAGGGAGATAAAGGCATTCGTCCCTGAAGAATACTGGGAAATAGAGGCAGAACTTGAGAAGAAGATAGGCGGCGAGGGAAGCGGGTTTATCGCAAAATTGGAAAAGATAAATGATGAGAAGGCGAAGATTGGAAACAAAGAAGGCGCAGATGCTATACTGCAGGATTTAGAGTCAAAAGAGTTTCTCGTTAAGGATATAAAAGAAAAGGAGAAGAAGAAAAACCCTGTGCCTCCGTTCACCACGAGTAAGATGCAGCAGGAGGCATTCAATAAATTACGTTTCTCTGCATCCAAGACGATGAGGACAGCCCAGCAGTTGTATGAGGGGTTAGAGATAGGCAAGGAAGGGAACGTCGGGTTAATCACTTATATGAGGACAGATTCAGTCCGTATATCTGATGAAGCCCTGACGATGGCAAGGGGGTATATTGATAAGAAATACGGGAAAGAATTCTTGCCTGAAAAACCAAACGTGTATAAATCCGGTAAATCTGCTCAGGGTGCACATGAGGCGGTTCGCCCGACCTATGTTTCAATGGAGCCTGATTCTATCAAGGAGGAACTCACAGCCGACCAGTACAGGTTATATAAATTGATATGGGAACGGTTTGTTTCAAGCCAGATGTCACCTGCCAGGTATTTCGTTACCACCGTTGAGATAGAAGCAGGGCAGTATCTGTTTAAAACCACTGGTTCAAAACTCATCTTTCCTGGCTGGATTATTCTATATAACTATGCAAAAGAAAAAGATGATGAGGATAAGGCATTACCGCCTCTAACTAAAAATGAGGCGCTGAAATTACTCAGGCTTATTCCTTCCCAGCACTGGACAGAGCCTCCGCCCAGGTATTCTGAGGCCACTCTTGTAAAGGCATTGGAAGAAAAAGGGATAGGCAGACCGAGCACTTATGCCCCAATCCTGGAGACGATAGCAAAAAGAGATTATGTCCAAAAGGAGGGGGGTTATTTATCGCCAACCGAACTCGGGATTATTGTAACTGACCTCCTTATTAAGTTTTTCCCTGTCCAATTGGATGTCCGGTTTACTGCCGGTATGGAAGAGGAATTGGACAAGATTGAAGAAGGCAAAGCAGATTGGATTGCTTCACTCAAGGCGTTTTACAGTCCGTTTGTTGAGCGCCTGGACCATGCCCGTGATGAGATGAAGTCTATCAAATCAGAGGCTATTCCCACAGAAGAGGTTTGTGAAAAATGCGGAAAACAGATGGTTATACGGTGGAGCAGAATGGGTAAATTCCTTGGCTGTTCAGGTTTCCCTGAATGTAAGAATATAAAATCAATAGAAGAGACGCCGACAGGGGAAATTAAGATTAGAGAAGAAGAGGTAACGGATGAGGTCTGCGATAAATGCGGGAAACAGATGGTGGTGAAATGGGGCAGGAACGGTAAATTCATTTCCTGTTCAGGCTATCCTGATTGTAAAAATGCAAAATCCATCTCTACAGGCAAGAAATGCCCTGAAGAAGGATGCGGCGGTGATTTAGTCCAGAGACGGGCAAGGGGGAGAAGGTTCTTTTACGGCTGTAGTAACTATCCCACGTGTAAGTATACCGCATCAAATATATAGATATGGAACGATACATAGATAAATTTCTTACGTATTTAGAAGTAGAAAGACACGTCTCTGGTCATACTATAAGGGGTTATAGCGGTGACCTTAAACTATTTAAGGGTTTTTTAGGGGATGAGGCGGTAGAAAAGATAGACCATATTTTCTTGAGGAGGTATCTGGCATATCTTAAGGAGAAAGGACATGCGAGAAAGTCTATCGGCAGAAGGCTGGCATGTCTTCGTTCATTCTTTAAATTCCTGTTGAGAGAGGGTTACATAAAGACGAACCCTATATCAGGTCTGGTTACCCCAAAATTGGACAAGAGATTGCCTCTCACCATGGATGTCCATGAGGTTACAAAACTTATAGAGTCTCCAGGAAATGACCTCCAGGGACTAAGAGACAGGGCAATTATGGAGACGTTATATTCTACAGGGATAAGGGTGAGCGAGCTTGTAGGGTTGGATATAGAGGATGTAGATTTTATAGGCGGTGTCCTGAAGGTTCTCGGTAAAGGCAGAAAAGAAAGGCTCGTGCCTATAGGGGATAAGGCGTTGAGGGCGTTGAGGGAATATCTTGATAAAAGAGCAGGGTGGATGGAGGGACGTTCTAAACCTGTCTTCCTGAATAAATCCGCTCAGAGATTAACTGACAGGTCAGTGAGACGTATCCTTGATAAGTATATCCTGCTTACTGGTTTAAAAGAGGGCATATCACCGCATACCCTGAGACACACATTTGCAACCCACCTGTTGGACAAAGGGGCAGACTTGAGGTCTGTCCAGGAATTGTTAGGGCACATGAATCTTTCAACTACCCAGATTTATACCCATGTGACTACAGACAGGCTGAAATCCGTATATGATAAGGCGCACCCGAGGGCATGATATGAATATCTTTTATGACATTATATTTATAATATATTTTATCTTTTCGCTGCCAGTTTTTTTATTCAAGTTAGTATTCTGGCGCAAGTATAGGAAAGGTCTTGGGATGAGGTTTGGGATCTTACCTGACTCTATCCGGCAGGACCTAAAAGGTGGTAAAAAATGCATCTGGTTACATGCAGTGAGTGTAGGAGAAACAGCAACTTCCCGCCCGCTATTAGAAGACTTGCGGACTAAATTTCCCGAACATCGCCTTGTTATTTCTACTACTACAGAGACTGGTAATCAAATAGCGATGAAGTTAGCCAAACCAGGTGAAATGGTAATTTATTTCCCGTTAGACATGAGTATAATAGTAAGAACGGTTATAAACGATGTTAAGCCTGAGATGTTTCTGATGATGGAGACAGAGCTATGGCCTAATTTCATCAG
>CAYVEO010000028.1:0-35977 GCA_964449965.1 uncultured Planctomycetia bacterium | reverse complement strand
GGATACAGGAGGCTATAGCCGAAGGGCAGAAAATGGCAGCCGATTTACAGGTTGAGGCAAGGGAAGAAGCAAAAAAGGTCCTTGTCAGGGCAAAGGAGAATATAGAGTTAGAGGTAGCAAAGGCAAAGGTGGAGTTGAGAGATGACATTGTGAATATGGCAATCCTTGCTACAGAGAAGATTATCAATGAGCGGCTTGACGATGCAAAACACAAAGAACTTATTGTAGAATTTATTGAAGGGGTTGGGAAACTAAAATAAGGATTTAGCCAAACGCTACAAGGCTGTCCAAGGGGCATTTTAAAAATTACAGCGCAATCCAAGACATCCCGGTTTGCAATCTCATGAGTTTTATTCTCTCAAAGGGCCGAATAACGAAAAAGTACTGCGTATAAAAGAGTTGACAATACACCAGAAATAGTGTATACTATAAATGAGAGCAAAAAATGTATGAAGTAATTTCTTATGAAGATAGAAGGGGTAGATGTCCGGTAGATGAGTTCTTAGATGATTTACAGCCTAAAGTACGAGCAAAGGCAGAGAAGTGGATAGAAAAACTTGAAGAAGAAGGACCAAACTTACCAAGACCATTTGCAGACGTTGTAAAAGGCAAAATTCGGGAGATTAGAATTATCTTTGGTTCAAATTACTATCGGTTTTTATATTTTTTCTTTGGCAAAAAGATTATTCTTACCCACGGTTTTTTAAAGAAGACTGATAGAATTCCTGCGGGAGAAATTGAAAGAGCAGAGCGAATAATGCAAGATTTTTTACAAAGATATCAGGGAGGTGAGATTAAATTATGAAAGGTGCAAGACGATTTAGAGACAGATTAAAAGAAGATCTGAAAGATCCGGAATTTCGCAAGGCGTTTGATGAAGAAGAGATTTATGCCTCTTTGGCCATTCAGATAGCCAAGATTAGACAAAAGGAAGGATTGACCCAGAAGGAGTTAGCTAAACGATTACACACTACTCAGCAAACAGTATCCCGATTAGAGGACATTCATAATGAAAGTTATTCTCTACAAACATTGATTAAACTTGCGCATGCGTTAGATAGACGGTTAGAGGTTGGACTTGTGTAAACCATCCCTATAGATGACTGGGTTATAGAATCTACTGAACTTCGTTTTAGATACCTTTTGCGAAGTTGGAGAGTAAATTCAAGCACAAAATCCACCTCAATTTTTAGTAAAAAGCGAAATTAAGAGAAAGAGAGGGGTGTAGATCCTGGGTAACTTCTTCTTCAAACGATTACTACGTAAGTTTCGTGGCAAACACCTAAGCGGTAAAGACGTTTATAAGATACTATTAGCAGAACACATTGGAATAAATCCAGATATTGCTGCGAAGACAACGGCAGAAGACGCATTTGATGGATTAAAGAAGTCAATAAATTACCATGCTAGCCTTCTACTTCCTTATGCTGCCAAGAAAATCGGTGTGGAAAGCGAAGAGTTGCAAAGATATTTCAAACCTATTATTTTAAAACCTCCAGAAAGAGACGAAGATCACCTAGTTAATGGGGAAGTAAAATTTAATGGCAAAGACTTCCAAATAACTATCAATTTAGCATTGATGGATTTTTTTTGGCATATGGCAAAACTTTGGGCTACAAGGATTGGAGTAATGGATATTCCAGGTTATCCAAGGGAAGATTCAAAAATTTCCTTTGATGAGACTGTTAATTTTGCAAATATGTTCATGACCGCATTCTGTGAAAATAGAATATGCGAAACTCAAATTGTTCCTGCACTTCGCTTAAGCAAAAACCAAATTATCTGGGCAGGAAACATGTGTCACTATGGGGAACGCTTCGTCGTAGCTCATGAATTTGGTCATGTTGTAATTAGGTTCGCCCCGAATCGCATCTCTGATTTCTTAGATTGGGCTACAACACAATCTCGCCGTTTCATTTCACCTCTTTTGAATGAATTTCCAGACTGTCCGAAATCTGTTGGAGAAGATGAATTAGTACAAAAGTGGAGCGAGGAATTTACTGCAGATTTAATAGGTATGCATTTAGTATTAGCAACCACTGAGGACGAAATTGAAAGGATTAAATCCTATTGGGCAGCAGAGTTGAATTTCATTACCTTTAGCTTATTGGAACATTTTTATTATTCGAAAAGATATGCACAAATTTATCAACTTACCGACCATCCATTCGATATGATGAGACTTGCAATATTACGTTCAGCAGCAGATAAGTCTACTAGGTCTGATGTCTTAGAAGTTGGTAGAGGTATAGAAAAAATAAGCAGGGATATTTTGCTGAGGCTTGGAATTAGTCCTCTTATAGACTGAAGATAACACGGGCTTTGTGGAGAAATTTTAAAAATTCGTTTGACAAAAAGTATTTGATGAGTTACAATACTTTTCAAAGGTGGAAGAAAGCGGAGATAATATGGAATGTGAAAATGCCGGCAGAAAAGCGAATGTATTAAACCCAAGATATAGATTCTTGGGTTTTTTATTTAAAAGTCGTGATTGCCGTTACGCCATGTTCTGTGTCTTATTTACCCTTTTATTTTTTCTTCAAGATTGTGTAATAGGAGTATCAACACCATTATCCTCCACTGATTCCAGCCGTAATTTTATCTGGCCATACATATATGTTGACCATTCTCTATCATATGAGCACTTTCCGACTACAACCTTTTCTTCGGCGGAAGAAGCTATTGCAACCATTAGGAGTCTTCAATCCAAAATGCGAGCGCCTAAATCTCCCTTTACCGCGTTAGGACATGGTAAACTTTCTGTGCCGCTGGAGTCATCTTGGGTTCCAGCTACATCACCCTATGAGCTTAACATAGACAAAGATACACTACGATTAAAATATAGATGGACCGAAGTGCATAGAAAAGATACCGATGGAGAAATTCAGTTGCCTAGGGAAAAAGAAGTTTTAATTCCCTTTAAAGATATTGTACATATAAGTGGATCTACAGGACCACCAGTTTTTAGTATTAGCTCCTTGTCCAACTTAGTATATATTAACTTTAAATTATCCTCGGGAGGTGGAGAATATGGCCCAGAATCTTATGCAGGGATGAGAGCAAAATGTATAAATTTACAAATCCAATCAAAGAAAGATATGAGATTATTTTTGGATTCAATCTATACGCTATGTTATCCTTTTGGTTTTAGAAACCAATTTCAGCAACTCGGAGTCCATATCTGCAATCTAACAACATCTCAAACGAGTGAACTTGGTTTTAATGAAGGCGTTCTGGTTATTAATGTATTGAGAGACATGCCCACAGGAAGAGCCGGAATTAAGTTTCTTGATATAATTCAAGAGATAAATGGGACAAAGATAATAAATTCAGATCAATTCTGGGACATATTAATTTCACTTCCTTTTGATGATAAGCCCACGATAAACATGAAAATTCTTCGCTGGGCAAAATATAGAGAAGAGCGGAAAGGTGATGTCATTATTGTCCATGATATAAACCCAATGGATAGCAAGGAAGAGAAAATAATTGAAATTATATGGTAACTTGTGAAATGGGGAACTATGTGCCAGTTGGGTCAGCATAGGTTACTAATAAAATTTTCGTATCTTCTAATCTGTTTGTTAATTTTCTCAACAGGGTGTAAAACTATTTCTACCTATACTACCTCAAGTGCCCTGGAAAAAGAAGCGGTTAAGATGGATAAGAGTAGAAAAGATTATTATGATTACTTTCCCGAGAATGTGCCTAAAGGCTATGTTGAGTTCTATAATAGTAAAGATGGAGACTCCGAATTATGCCAGATTTGGTTTGTACGTAAATACGATAATGGATTTGAAATAGATAGACCAAGAAAATTTACCGAAATGACGAGTATCCATACTTATGTAGTTCATCTTGGTCAAGAGAGTGAAAAAATAACACTAGAAGTTTTTGAGGGGAAGGTTACACCTGTTGAAGTTACTATTATAACTTTAAATAAGAAATACCATTTTTGGGGAAGAAAAACGACATTTCAACATGAGATACGATTGAATGTTGAATCTTCTATTCCTTACAAAAAATAAGTTACTCTACGATGAATGGTCTGTTCAAGATCTAACGAATTTTAATGAAGGCGTGTGAAGATTTTAGACTGAGTTACCCACCACTGCCTAATCACACCCCTGAAAGTTCCGAAAAACCCGAGCCTCATAGCCACAAATCTTATCTACCGAATTGAACACCTGAATCTCAAAAATATTCAGTTATACATTAAAAATAATCCTATAATTCCCAAATAGTCATCTTGCGAAAGATTTTTTAGTTATTTTCCTTGACAAAATCTATTTTTGATAGTAATATTTAAAACATGAGGCAAGGGAGGATGTCAGGGGATGTTGAAAATGGCTCATGTTCAGGGGCGTGAAAAAAACCAACTTCCTATAATTTTAAATGAAACCAAAAAGAATGGTTAGTTATGGAAGAAAAATTCTCGGGACGAGCTTGTTTATAACTACATTAATGTTACATACATTAAATGCACATACTAAACAATCTGTTGATGAACTAAGCAAGCAAAAAAAAGAAAGTAGCGTAAAAGAAGTTATTAATGGAGAAATGGAGAAATACTTTCCATTGGCTGTAGGAAATACATGGGAGTATAAGAGAACTGTGAGAGAAAATGTTATCTTTTCATACGCAGCACAAACTATTGTAGAAGGAGAATGGGCAACTTTTTTAATTAGTTCTTTTCTTGACTATCCTAATATGTCGCCCAATGTCTCAAAAGAAACATATACCATTACGGGAAAAACAGGAGAAGCTTTTTTTAAGATAAAAATAGACGGTGGCGTTATACAACGCGATGGAAGATATTATAATCAACCAGAAGGAAGCATAAGATGGGGTTATGTAGAGGATGGTGTATCGGAATTAATAAGTGGCGAAGTTCTATTCCAAGAAGGTGAAAATCAAAGATGGATTGCCATATTAAAACCCAATATAATAATTTCACCACGAAACAAAAAAGGAGAGTCTCCACCGTGGGAAATAGGAACAGAATTACTTAAAGAAAAAATCAGAGTACCTGCTGGAACATTCTCAAATTGTTTAAAAAATTGTACGATGGTTAACGGGGAGAATTTAGCAGATGTATTATTAAAAAACGCTGCTCCTGTCTATTCCGAGAGAGAAGGAGAAAAATGTTTTAGAACGGAATCATTCTATGTAAAAGACATCGGCTTAGTAAAAGAGGTCCAATACAATGCTAAAAACAAAGTAACTTACCAATTAGAACTTATAGAGTATAAAACAAACAAGTAAAATAAAATCAAAATTAATTGAAGAAATAGTTTCAGCCTCTTATAGAACAGATTCTAAAGCATTTGGGTCTATTAGATGAGCATGGAGACGTTCCAACCCCTAACTGCCCCTTTATACTGCAGGTTCAAAGCCCCAAATTTTATACCCCCGAATGAACCTTTTCGGTTGAAGATTTTGACTTAGACCAACTCTCCTTACCTTAAAACTCAAAATTTTCATTTCCCTTCCTACTACGTCATCTAATTTCACACCCAATCACAATATTCTTTATTTCCAGTAAAAACTTTTTTTAATTGACCTTGCGTGGAAATGTTGATATAATTACTCATTGGCTGTATAAGAGATGAGTTTAATGTATGATAGATAAGACTGTTAGTGAAAGGTATGCCTTTGCACTATTAAATGTTGCAAAGAAAAATGTCTTGATGGACGTTATCCTGTCTGAACTTGGCCTTATAGGCAAGGTTATAGGTGAGGGGTCTTTTGTTAAAAAGTTTTTAGAGAGCCCTCATATAAGTGACGAGGATAAGATAAGTCTTATCCAGAAGGCGTTTTCAGATAGAATAAACCAGATGCTGGTTAATTTTCTTCTCCTTCTATTAAAGAAATACCGCATAGAATTCCTGCATGATATAATAGAGGAATACTCCAGACTGGTAGATATTGAGAAGGGTATAGAGAAGGCAAGGGTAGTATGCAGCGTGCCTGTGAATGAAGGTATGTTGATGGGGCTCAGGGAAAAATTGGAAGTATTGACAGGTAAGAAGATAGTATTAGAAATTCTTGAGGATAAAAAGATTATTGGCGGCATTATAATTCATTTGAGGGATATTGTTATAGACGGGAGTATCAGGTATAAATTAGGCACTCTAAAAGAGAATTTGCTCCGAGTAAAAGTGACTTAATTTAATTCAGGGGGGAGTGAAGAATGGCACTAAGGCCGGAAGAGGTAAGTTCAATCATTGAGAAGGAGTTAGAAGGATTTAAAACAGAACTTAAGATGGAAGATACAGGGACTATCCTGCAGATTGGCGACGGTATCGCAAGGATATACGGGTTAGAGAAGATAATGGCAGGGGAACTTCTTGAATTCCCTGGCGGCGTTATGGGTATGGTCATGAATTTAGAGAAGGATAATGTCGGGGCTGTGCTCTTCGGGCCTGATACTGACATAAAGGAAGGGGACATAGTCCGAAGAACAGGAAAGATTGCCCAGGTCCCGGTTGGCAACGCACTCATAGGCAGGGTAGTTGATGCATTAGGAAGACCCGTAGATGGGGAAGGTCCAATAGTTACTGATAAATTCCGCCCGGTGGAAGGAAGGGCGCCGAACGTAGTCCAGCGCCAGCCCGTGAAAGAGCCTTTGCAGACAGGGCTTAAGGCTATAGATTCCATGATACCTATAGGGCGTGGACAGAGGGAATTGATTATAGGTGACCGCCAGACAGGTAAGACTGCATTGGCAGTGGATACGATAATAAATCAAAAGGGGAAGGATGTCCTCTGCATCTATGTAGCTATAGGTCAGAAGTCCTCTCAGGTGGCAGGTTTGGTGGATATATTCAGGAAACACGGTGCCATGGAATATACGACGGTAGTCTCTGCCCCTGCAGATGAGCCGGCGCCTCTACAGTATATTGCCCCATACGCCGGGTGTGCAATGGGTGAGGAGTTTCTATATACCTCAAGGCACGCCCTGGTAATATACGATGACCTGTCCAAACATGCACAGAGTTACCGTCAGTTATCCCTGCTTCTCAGAAGACCGCCGGGAAGAGAGGCATATCCAGGCGACGTATTTTATCTCCACTCAAGGTTATTGGAAAGGGCATCCAAGTTAAGGGATGATTTAGGAGGCGGGTCGCTTACTGCACTTCCAATCATTGAGACACAGGCAGGGGATGTATCTGCATACATACCTACAAACGTTATATCTATTACTGACGGACAGATATTTCTTGAGTCTGACCTGTTCTATGCAGGGGTTAAACCTGCGATTAATGTAGGGATTTCAGTCTCCAGGGTTGGCGGCAAGGCACAGACAAAGGCTATGCGTAAGGTAGCAGGCAGGTTAAGGTTAGATTTGGCTCAATACAGGGAACTTGCATCGTTTGCCCAGTTTGGTTCTGACCTTGACAAGGCTACTATGGCGCAGTTGGTTCGCGGCGAAAGGATGGTTGAGATACTGAAACAAGACCAGTACCAACCCCAGCCCCTCTCAAGACAGGTAATGATAATCTATGTAGCGACAAAAGGGTATCTGGATGATTTGAAGATAGAATCCATCAAGAGGGTTGAGGCTGAATTTTATGAATTCATGGGGAAGGAGTATCCTGACGTAGAGATTGAGATAGATAAGGCAAAAGACCTGTCAGATAGTGTGATGAAAAAATTAGACGATGCGATAGTCGTCTTTAAATCAAGATTCAGTAGATAAAAATGGCGTCTTTAAGACAAATCAGGCGAAGAATTAAAAGCGTAAAAAATACCCAGCAGATAACCAGGGCTATGGAGATGGTCTCTGCGTCAAAACTCAAACGTTCAGAGTCCATGCTGTTCTCAAGCCGCCCGTATGCCAAGAAGATGGCTAAGTTACTTGGACATCTCGCACACTCCACGTGTGAATATGCACACCCGTTCTTTGAAAAAAGAGAGATAAAAAAGATTGGTGTGGTTATAGTAACCTCTGACAAAGGGCTGTGCGGCTCTTATAACAGCAATGTCATAAGGGTCGCTGAGTCGTTCTTGAAAAGGCATAAAAGCAGTAATGTCCAACTCATACTCTTAGGCAAGAAGGGGGCAGAGCATTTTAAAAAAAGGGAGTGGGAGATTGTGCACAGGGTCCAGGACCTGGGCGGTAAGATTGACCGTGCGAGAGTAGAGGAGATTACAGGGTTTGTTACTGATATATTTTTAAGAGGGGAAGTAGATGAAATATATCTCATCTATACTGCATTTGGCTCTGCCCTTGTATATAAACCTACAGTGGAGAAATTCCTAAACATAGAAATGGATAGTTCAATAAGTCATGATAGTCATGGCGAGGGTAAGCTGCATGAGGTTGAGTACATATTTGAACCAAATCCTAAGGATATAATGGACATTCTTCTGCCAAGATATACTGTTACAAAGATGCACATTGTCCTGGCTGAGGCATTTACGTCAGAAAATAGTGCGAGGATGATAGCAATGAAGTCTGCTACAGATAATGCAGATGAGATGGTTGACAATCTAACGCTTGTGCGTAATAAATTGCGGCAGGCAAGTATTACAAAGGAAATATCAGAAATCGTTGCAGGTGCAGAGGCATTAAAGTAAAAATAGAATAAGATTACACCGATTAAAAGGCAGATTACACAGATAAAAAAAACAGATAATGCTTTAATCTGTGTAATCAGTAGTTGAATCTGTGTAATCACGTATAAATGGAGGAATATATGGCTAATTATGGGAAGGTTGTACAGATTATAGGACCGACGGTGGATATTGAGTTTCCGTCAGATAAGTTACCGAAGATATTGAATGCCATAAAAATTGATGACCCTGACAGTAATATAAACCTTACCGTTGAGGTTGCCCAGCATATGGGTAATAATATTGTGCGGTGTATTGCTATGGCATCTACCGATGGACTCGTGAGAGGTGTGAAGGCATTGGATCTGGAAGGGCCTATCAGCGTTCCTGTCGGGGAACAATCATTAGGCAGGATATTTAATCTATTAGGGGAACCTATAGATGAAAAGGGCGCGGTCCCGCATTCAAATAACAGGTATTCCATACATCGTTCTGCCCCGACGTTTGAGGACCAGGTGCCTTCCTATTCAATATTTGAGACGGGTATCAAGGTAGTTGACCTCCTTGCACCTTATGCCAAGGGGGGCAAGATAGGACTATTCGGAGGTGCAGGGGTAGGCAAGACCGTTATAATAATGGAGTTGATAAGAAATATAGCCACTGAGCATGGAGGTTATTCTGTATTCTCCGGTGTAGGTGAGAGGACGAGAGAGGGCAATGACCTGTGGCTTGAAATGAATGAGTCAGGCGTAATCAAGAAGACTGTCCTTGTATTTGGCCAGATGAATGAACCGCCAGGGGCGCGTCTTAGAGTAGGGCTTTCAGGGTTGACTATGGCTGAATATTTCCGTGATGAGGAAGGGCAGGACGTCCTGCTATTTATTGATAATATATTCAGATTTGTCCAGGCAGGCAGTGAAGTTTCTGCACTCTTAGGCAGGATGCCTTCGGCTGTAGGGTATCAACCTACTTTAGGGACAGAGATGGGTGAACTGCAGGAGAGGATATGTTCTACAAAGAAGGGCTCTATTACCTCTGTCCAGGCGATATACGTCCCTGCTGATGACCTTACTGACCCTGCCCCTGCTACTACCTTCTCACACTTAGATGCTACCACAGTGCTTTCAAGACAAATCGCTGAGGTTGGTATATACCCGGCTGTTGACCCGCTTGATTCTACTTCACGGATTATGGACCCGAGGATACTCGGTGAGGGGCATTACAACGTGGCAAAGGCTGTCCAGAAGATATTACAGCGATATAAAGACCTCCAGGATATCATCGCTATACTCGGGATGGAAGAACTTTCTGAAGATGATAAAATCATTGTCCACAGGGCAAGGCGTATCCAGAAATTCCTGTCCCAGCCGTTCTTTGTTGCTGAGGCATTCACAGGGATGCCTGGCAGGTACGTGAAGTTAGAGGAGAATATCAGGGGTTTTAAAAGGATTGTAGATGGGGAATTGGATGATTTGCCTGAGCAGGCATTTTATATGGTAGGTAACATTGAAGAGGCACAGGAAAAGGCTGAGAAAATGAAGCATGGATAAAAAATTCCATTTGAACATAGTAACTCCGGAGAAGGAGGTATTTGACGGTCCTGTCACCTCCATAATAGCCCCTGGCAGTGAAGGTTATTTAGGCGTCCTGTATAACCATGCACCGCTAATGACCGGGCTTGTCCGGGGGAAACTAATAATTGACAGTCCTTCAAAAGGCAGGTCTGA
Source organism: uncultured Planctomycetia bacterium (assembly GCA_964449965.1). Classification (GTDB taxonomy): domain Bacteria; phylum Omnitrophota; class Gorgyraeia; order CAYVEO01; family CAYVEO01; genus CAYVEO01. The sequence goes on along the minus strand of CAYVEO010000028.1, from coordinate 25,691 downwards.
AATGAGGGTTGAGTCGGGGTTCATGGAAGTCCTGAATAATGTGGTAACTATATTGGTGGATGGTGTTGAGTCTGCAGCATAGAGTTCAACTACAAATTACGTCGGTATTCAATTTATGCACCAGGTCTTTAAATTGATGAAATTTTTGATAATCATCTGGTCGGTATAAGGGGAAGGCGCTATTATTATGAAAGAGAGGGTCTTTGTCAGGCTTTAATCCAGACTTTAAAAAATCCGGGGTTCCGGGAATAGGAGAGTATTCCTCTAAGTATATCTTTACCCGTTGGTTAGCGACAAACTGAATAGATTCTTCTATCTCCTTGAAGTCTTGCCCGGGTAAACCCGGAGACTTTAAGGAATTTAACCACGTCTGGACTAATATAGCGTATATGCAGTCCATTGGGAGTATGAAAATTGGCGCGGAGGTTCCTTTTAATCAGGTCATCCATAATTTTCAGGGCATGCTTTGTGCAAAGCCGGGCATATATCCCGCCCAAAACAAGTAGAGTTTGGCTAAACTTTTTCTTGATAATTCTAATTGCCTCAAAAACTCCTGGATACCAGTAAGTCATTCCCGAAGTAACTAAGATTATATCTGGCTGCACTTCAACTTTGAGTAACTCTTCAAATAATTCCCGGGGTAAGCCATACCGCTTGTATCTACGCGGAATGGATTTAAAAATTCCGGGTTTATCTACTACCTCAGAATAATAATTACCGCATCCATAGATTGAACTTCTGGGAAGTTTGTTTTTTAGGTATCTTTTCAGAAGAAGATGATTGCGGTCAAGGCAGTCAATTAGACTTACCTCTACACCGCATTGCTTTAAGCAGGAGGCGATTTTTAAAAGGCCGAGTGGCTTTGCCCATAGGTCATAAGCAGCAAAATCATGAATCCATGGATTTACCAGAAGAGCGCGCATACAACATGAGAAATAATCTGATTTATTCGGGAAGACTGAGATGATTGAACGCGAGCCATTTTTGACATCCTCTTTATTTAACTAATTTCCTTCCGGGCACATCGGGGTAGAACCGGCGTATTGATGTAGTAGGTTAGACGAACTAATATCTTACTCATCATAGTCTTCTGACTCTTCGTAGTTGAATTCCATTCTGCTTTGGCGAATGATCTCGTTGATTATATCGCGCAAATATCCCTGTTTGATGGCGATACGGAGGCGCTCATGTAAAATTGGGATGTTTATAACTTCCTCAACGCAATTCATGTACTTATCTACTACGACTTGGACGGCGTATTGCTTTTCAGCGCCTGCTCTGAGTTGATACTTCAAAGATTCGACATTTTCTTCGGATTTGATAACGAATGAGATTGGATAGCGTTCTATCTTATCTATGTCCAAGAAGTACTTCCGGACATCAAGAGTCTCCGTAACTTGGAAGAATCTCCCCAGAGGTCGCATGACGAAGTCTATGCCACCATCATTAGCGTTTGTGCGACCTGTCTTGTAGAGTTTCAGATGGGATTTCTTAATTTTGTCCAGATGAAAGCCGAGGTACACCTTCTGGTCGTGGTAGAAGTACTTCAAAATTGAGTAACTCACGATTTCAAAGATACGAGCGTCAACATTTGGTGCGAGAAGGCCTATTATGAAGGTTTCTATTTTACCTTCATTTTCCTTGGCAATACTTTTGAGTCGTTCGCACGTCTTTATGAAATCTTTAAACGACTCTTGCTTTGTCTTGATATAGGCTCTGATGATACTGAGTATTGCCGGTGCGATGTTGAAAGATTTCTTCCCTACGTAAATTCTCAGGAGTCTTTCGTTGATCCAGTATCTCTTCGTTTCAACAATGCGCAGTATTGGTGTTACGTCCACTTGAGGGAAGAACTTCTTGAATTCTTCGTTCATACGATGGTTGAGAGCATGGTTCTGCAACTTACTTCCGAAGGGTAGTTGTCTCTGGCGTTTGAATAGCCCTGAAAAACGGGCACCCTCGTATTTTGAGTACTTTCCACGCACGTGGTACTTTCGTTGAATGTAATCTTCCACAAGGACGAAGATGGCGTAGAGATTCGCAAAACTGCTGCGCGCCTTGGAACCGCGGGTAGCAGATGCCGTTTTGATATTGATATATTGGAGTAATGGACTCTTCTCAAATATGTCGTCTGCGGTGTGACGAAAGTGTCTGGTGAGAATTTTACGAATTTGAAGAGTGAATTCGTGTTCCATTCTTACCTTTCGAAAAGAACCAGTTGCTGCTGTGCAGGCGACTCATCTCTTTCGTATGACTTAGGTTGTCGCCGAAGGACTTCCCCGTTGTAATGCTCGCACAAGTGTAATCTTCGCAAACCTATTTTCATGTATTCCTCGTCTATTTCGACTCCAATGGAACGTCTTCCGAGGGATTGAGCAACAAATGAAGTTGTAAAGGTACCTGAGAACGGATCAAGGACAATATTACCTGGGTTGGAACTGGCACGTATTATTCGTTCTAGGAGTGCCGCCGGTTTTTGAGTTGGATGATCCTCATATTCTGCCATTCGATAACGGACACGAGATATAGTCCATACATTCCCTGGTACCTTCTTGGTGTTGTACATGGTTGGCACAGGTTTCCGGTAATCAATCAACCTTCGGGTAGCTCCAGTTCGTGCCTCAACAAGGATGTCGTCCGCATTGAATGTATAGTTATCTTTGTCTTTCACGCAGAAAAGAATAGGTTCGTAGAGCGAGCCGTAGAACCGCTTGGCTTGCACGCCTGAGCTGTCATATGCCCATACGATTCTCGATAAGATGTGAAGTTTTTTTCGCAAGTAGAGGTCTAAGTAGGGCATATTTTGTGTTGCAGTCATCACATATAAACTACCGTGGTCTTTCAGTTTTAAAAAGCACAGATCAAGCCACTCGTAGCACCACGCAACATATGCTTCATCCGATGTCCAGTGATCACGTCTGCCGTTGAAATTCTTGCCGATGTTGTACGGTGGATCTGCAAAGATAAGATCGATAGAACGGTTAGGCACTAGGGACCGCAGTGCTTCGAGAGCATCACCCCATACGACTACGTGATCGTCTTTTTCAAACACCTTCATCTTATCTTTATCCTCCGGTTGGAATATAGTATGGCAACTTTCATTTGTCGTCTTCCTACCTATAATATCCTAATCAGATAGGTTACGAATATACCATCTAACTAATACTATACAATAGGTTCCTAAAAAGTCAAGGGAAATTTCCACAGAAAAATAACAGGAAAATTTCAGCCACCAAAAGCCACCAAAAATTCCTTGCAAATATAATCATCAAGTGATATAATTCAACTATTGAGTGAGGAGCAAATGATGTTTCCAAAGTATAGAATGAGGAGGTTGAGAAGTAAAGAGGCTATTCGCAGGCTCATAAGCGAGACAGAGTTAAAGACGAATAATCTCATAATGCCATATTTTGTGAGGGAAGGTAAGGGCGCTCCAAAACCCATAGCCTCTATGCCGGGAAATTACCAGTGGACGATAGACAGTCTTAAAAATGAGGTAAAGGATGCTGCTCATTTAGGTATAAACGGTATTATGCTCTTTGGGATACCATCCAGTAAGGATAAAATCGGTTCTTCTGCATTTGATAAAAATGGTATAATCCAAAAAGCGGTGAAGGCATTGAAGAAGGCAGTCCCGGAGGTACTTGTTATCACAGATGTATGCCTGTGTGAATATACAAGCCATGGACATTGCGGGGTTGTGATAAAGAAGAAAGGTAAGGTGGGTTTTGAGATTGACAATGATGCTACGTTAAAGATATTGGCAAAGGCAGCATTATCCCATGCAGATGCAGGGGCTGATATGGTCGCTCCGAGCGGGATGATGGATGGGATGGTATGTTCCATTCGTGAGGCTTTAGATAAAGGGGGATTTGTCAATACGCCGATTATGTCTTATTCTGCAAAATACGCATCTTCTTTTTACGGGCCGTTCAGAGAAGCGGCAGAATCCCCGCCTGCTTTTGGGGACCGTAAAACCTATCAGATGGACTCTCGCAATTCTAATGAGGCATTACGTGAGGTAGAGCAGGACCTCAATGAGGGGGCTGACATAGTCATGGTAAAGCCTGCATTGGGTTACCAGGATATTATTTACAGGGTCAAAGAGAGATTTGGCTGCCCTGTTGCCTGTTACAACGTGAGCGGTGAATTTGCGATGATAAAATCAGCGGCACAAAAAGGATGGCTTGACGAAAAAGGCGTAGTAATGGAGATGCTCACAGGATTTAGACGTTCAGGGGCAGATATGATTATTACTTATTGGGCAAAGGATGCCGCGCGGTGGATGAAATAGATAAGAAGATTTTAAATAACTTGCAGAAGGATTTTCCCGTCTCTACCCGTCCGTATCAGATGTTAGGCAGAAAATTGGGCTTTTCAGAAAAAGATGTATTTAGCAGGGTGAAGAAGATGAAGAAGGCAGGATTAATCAGAAGGTTAGGCGCCTCTTTTGATTCAAGAAGCTTGGGCTTTAAGAGCACGTTAGTAGGGATGAAGGTTCCTGCCAAAAGGTTGAAAAGGGTTATATCTATCGTTAATAAATATGAAGGTGTTACCCATAATTATTTACGCGAAGACGAGTTCAATCTCTGGTTCACCCTGATAGCACCTTCTCAAGGCACGATAGAATCCATCTTGCACCAGATAAGAGGGAAGAGCGGGATTGAGGATATATTAAATCTGCCTGCTAAGAGATTGTTCAAGATAAGCGTGAATTTTAATGTATAAACTTACAAAAGTTGATAAGAAAATAATCTATGAACTCTCTGGTGATTTGCCTGTTACAATCAACCCTTACCAGATTATTGCACAGAAACTCGGGATAAGTGAGTCAATCTTGCTTAAAAAGATTAAGGAGTTCAAAAAGAAGGGGTTGATTCGCAGGTTGGGTGCTACCCTTGCCCACAGGCTCGCAGGTTTTTCAGCCAATAGCATGGTAGTTTGGTATGTCCCTGAAGAACAGGCTCGTAAAGTTGGCAGGATTATGGCTGGATTTCCTCAGGTAAGTCACTGTTATGAAAGACCACTATCTCCTGAATGGCATTACAATCTCTATACGATGCTCCACGCAAAATCAAGAGAGTCGTGTAGAAAAATTGCACAAGAAATTTCCGGAAAGACCGGTATAAAGGATTACAGACTCCTCTACAGCACGAAGGAATTCAAGAAGACGAGCATGAGGTATTTTAATGAAAACGCCTAAATCACGCAAACTATGGCGGATTGCAAAGGAATATATACCCGGCGGCGTAAATAGCCCTGTCCGCGCGTTTAAAGGTGTAGGCGGGGACCCTGTATTTATAAAGAGGGGCAAGGGTTCTCATATCTATGATGTAGATGGAAATAGATACATAGATTATGTCCTTTCATGGGGGCCGCTTATACTTGGACATGCACATCCGGCGATATTAAAAGCGATAAACGATGCCTCAAGCCTGGGGACGAGTTTTGGCGCGCCTACAGAGGGTGAAGTTGAACTTGCGAAGATGATTACCGGAATATATCCTTCCATGGAAAAGGTGCGTCTGGTAAATTCAGGCACAGAGGCAACAATGAGCGCCATAAGGCTTGCGCGCGGCTGGACCAATAGAAACAAAATAATAAAATTTGAGGGATGCTATCATGGTCATGTAGATAGCCTTCTTGTCCAGGCCGGCTCAGGTGCTACGACCTTAGGCGTCCCGGACAGCTCAGGGATTCCTGTTGACTTTGTAAAGGATACAATTACGCTGCCATTTAACGACCTTGATAAAGTCCATCGTGTATGTAAGACTCAAGGCAGGGATATAGCCTGTCTGATTGTAGAACCTGTTGCAGGCAATATGGGCGTGGTTCCGCCAAAACATGGTTTCCTGGAGGGTTTGAGAGAGATAACTGCCAGGGACAATATCGTCCTCATATTTGATGAGGTAATGACAGGGTTCAGGGTGGCATTGGGCGGGGCACAGGAACTTTATGGCATAAAGCCTGATATGACTACACTCGGTAAGATTGTAGGCGGTGGATTACCAGTGGGTGCTTTTGGCGGGAGGCGTGATATCATGGAAAAACTTGCCCCAACCGGCACTGTCTATCAGGCAGGGACACTTTCAGGTAATCCATTGGCTGTTGCCTGCGGGATTGCAACCTTAAAGATTTTATCAAAAGGGAACGTATATAAGAGATTAGAAAAGATGTCCCATGATTTAAGCTTAGGACTAAAAGAGGCTGCTGATAAGAGCGGTGTCCAGGTATGCGAGACCCGCGTTGGCTCTATGTTGTGTCTATTCTTTACAAAAGAGAAGGTGGTAGATTACAAAACTGCACTGTCCTCTGATAGAACTAAATATGCCGTATATTTTCACAATATGTTAAAAAGAGGGATATATCTTGCCCCGTCACAATTTGAAGCAGCATTTCTATCAACAGCACACTCTGAAGATGATATAGATAAAACTATAAAAGCAGCCCGAGAGGCGATGAGAAAAATTAAGGCATAAGATGGACCTAAGCGAAATATACAAGCCTATAAAAAAGGATTTGGAAAGAGTTGAAATAGAATTCAAGAGGCAGCTTTCCTCTGAGGATGAGTTTATAGCCGAAATAAATGGACATCTTATGGGAACCTCAGGCAAAAGGATAAGACCTGCCCTTGTCTTACTTTCGGCAAAGATAGTCAATGGCAGATTAGTAACAGAAGAGATTATCAACCTGGCTAGTGCCATAGAACTTATCCATACCGCTACGTTGATTCATGACGACATAATAGACGAGTCAGATTTGAGGAGAAAGAAGAAGACGCTAAATTCAAAGTGGGGTAATGATATATCAGTCCTGGTAGGAGATTATCTATATTCTAAGGCATTCTCCCTCCTCTCGGGATTGGATGACCATAGGGTGTTGCGCAGTCTCTCCGTTACTACAAATGGTATGTGTGAAGGTGAACTCTTCCAGTTACACAGGAGATACAAGATGAACATTACCATGGATGAATATTTAAATATTATTCGCCGGAAGACCGCATCCCTGATGGCCTCATGCTGTGAGTGCGGCGCGTTCATGGGAAAAGCAGATAAAAAAGGCGTGGAATTCCTGAAGAGTTTTGGAATGAATTTTGGCATGGCATTTCAGATAGTAGATGATTGTTTGGACATAATAGGAGATGAAAGAAGACTGGGAAAATCAATAGGTTCAGATGCAAGTAAGGGGAAATTAACACTCCCGCTGATTTATCTAAAGAATTCTCTTCCAAACAAGGAGTGGAAGCGGCTGCAGGAAATGTTTAGTTCAAGCAATGGCACTAACATATCGGTTATTAAGGAAGCGGCTAAAAAATACAATGCAATAGATTATTGCATTGAGAAGGTGAAGGGCTATGTCTCCGCAGCAGAAGAGAACCTCATGCGGTTAGAAGACTCACCTGAAAGAAAAAGCCTTATAGAACTGGTCCATTATTCCGTAAATAGAAAAAGTTAGAAAGGCGGTGATATATGTTCGGTCTGCAGATGCCAGAGTTATTAGTCATATTGGTTATAGCCCTTATGATATTCGGGCCCAAAAAACTACCGGAACTTGGCAGAGGGGTAGGAAAGATGATAAGGGAATTCAAGAAGGCGGGTAAAGAGGTAGAGGATACCCTTGACATTAATACTGATATAGAGGAGAATAATCATAAGGCAAAATCGGGTAGTTAGATGACAAACGAACCAAATGACCACAAGATGACATTCCTTGAGCATCTTGAAGAACTTAGAAAAAGATTGCTCATCTCCATTATAGCCATAGTCATTGGTGCAAGTATCGCATATTTTTTCTCACCGGAAATACTCTCACTTTTAAAAAAACCTGCAGGTCCATCATTAGGCAAATTAAAGGTATTGAGCCTTACTGAGGGATTCATGGCATATTTTAAGATAGCTATAATAGCGGGCATAATCTTTTCCATACCTGTTATTTTCTATCAGATATGGGCGTTCATTTCACCAGCCCTTAAGCCTAATGAGAGAAGGCACGCCAATCTATTTATTTTATGGACGACCATTTCGTTCTTGATAGGATGTGCCTTTGCATATTTCGTGATACTGCCTTTTGCTATTCCGTATCTTTTAAATTTTGGCTCAGGTGAATTAGAGCCGATGATTACTGTAAGCAAATACCTCTCATTTACCTCTATGATGATATTAGGATGCGGCGCTATCTTTGAATTACCTATTTTGATATACCTCTTGACAAAGTTAGGTATAGTTACAACAGATTTCTTAACACGTAATAGAAAATATGCGGTTCTCGTATGTTTCATAGCCGCCGCAATAATAACTCCCACCGGCGACGTTGTTAATCTGCTGCTTCTGGCAGTCCCTATGATAGGACTGTATGAAATTGGTATATTAGCATCCAGATTGGTAAAACGAAAGGAGAGGCAAATTACATGATTCCTGTAGTATGTATAATCGGTCAACAGGACAGCGGCAAGACCACATTGATTGAGAAACTCATAGGTGAATTTGTCCGGCGTGGATACAGGGTATCTACTGTCAAACATACCGCTCACTCCTTTGAATTAGATAGAGAAGGTTCGGACAGCTATAGACATACGAAGGCAGGCGCAGACAAGGTCGCTTTATCTCACCTTACGCAATTTGCCATGATAGAAAAGAGAATGGCTGAGAGAGGATTGGACGACATAGTCCATCTTCTGGAACCCGATACCGATATAATTCTTGCAGAGGGCTACAAAGGATTAAAAGATTATCCCAAAATAAAATTAATAAAAGATAGTAAAGAAATAGTATCAAAAGAAGAGAATCTTATAGCATCTGTAGGGAATGGCCGTCCTATTAAGGAAGACATACCGGATTTTGATATGAATGACCCTCGTGCTATAGCAGATTTTTTAGAGGAGAAAGTTATGAAAGAAAGGATAGAAGCAGCAGGAGACAATTCCGTCCAGCTTAAAGTAAACGGGAAAGATGTCAGGATAAAAAAGTTCGTCCAGGATATACTGGCAAGAGGCATACTCGGTATGATTTCTACGCTGAGGGGGACTGAAAAACCGAAAGAGATAGACATAAAGATAAAGTTATGAAGCTCACTGGTATAATCCTTGCAGGAGGCAAGAACACAAGAATTGGTACGAATAAGGCACTCCTCAAGATAGGTGAGAAGACTATAATAGAAAATATCATATCAAGAATCTCACCCCTGTTCCCGGAGATCCTTTTAATCACCAACTATCCTGATGAATTCAGGTTTCTGAAAGGGAGTTCCATACATTTGTTTCCTGATGTAATCACAGGTGCCAATTCTATGGGAGGTATCTACTCAGGGCTGAGCAATTCCAAGACCCGTTACAACTTCTTATTTGCCTGTGACATGCCATTTATCAATCCAGAATTGGTATCATATATGATAAAGGAAACCCAGGGTAATGACATTGTGATACCTGAAGGTAAGACTGGTTCCGAACCCCTACATGCCATATACTCTAAAAACTGTATAGAGCCATTTAAGGAGTTGATTACAAAAGGTGACCTTAAGATAACAAATATATTCAATTATGTTAAGGTAAAAGTTATCAAACAAGCTGAAATATCCTGCTTTGACCCTGAAGGGATAGCCTTTTTCAACGTAAACACAATGGCTGATTATAATAAAATTAAGGAGGGAAAAAAATGCCGGATAAGATAATCGGGATAGATATTGGCGGGACTAAGATATCCGTAGTCATTGCAAAATCCGATGGCAGTATCTTAAAGAAAGAGGTTATACCTACTGAAGCGGCTAAACCCCCGAAAGGGACGCTTGACAGAGTCAAAAAAACGATACGCGATCTTATGAAAGATTTGGGCATGAAGGAGAAAGACATCAAGGGCATTGGCATAGGATGCGTTGGCCCTTTGGACCCTGAAAGCGGGATATTACTTTCTACTCCTAATATCCCCGCGTGGAGGGATGTTCATATAAAAGATGAAATATCATCAGAGTTTGACCTGCCGATAATGATGGATAATGATGCCAATGCAGCGGCATTGGGTGAGAAATTATTTGGTGCCGGGAGGAATGTCCGGAATCTCTTCTATTATACAGTGAGTACCGGTATAGGCGGAGGGCTTATCATTGACGGCAGGATATACCAGGGGGCAAGTTTTGATGCAGGTGAAGTGGGACATACTACAGTACTACCTGATGGACCGATGTGTCCTTATTGTAAGAAGAGGGGATGTCTTGAGAACCTTTCAAGCGGAACTGCTATAGCAAGAATAGCAAGGGAGATGGTGAAGAAAGACAGGAATTCTCTTATTATGAAACTCGCGGATAATGATGTGGATAATATTACTGCACCGGTAGTTATAGAAGCCGTGAAGAAATCTGACAGGACTGCCTGTGCCGTCTGGAAAGATGCAGTGCGTTATCTGGGTATCAGCGTGGCAAATATAATACAGACATTCAATCCGGAGATGATAGTTATAGGGGGCGGCGTGTCAAAGGCAGGGGATTTATTATTCAAGCCTTTAAGAGAAACTGCCCGGGAATATTCATGGGAAAGGTGCTATAAAGCATGTTCAATAGTCCCTGCAGAACTTGGTGATAATGTAGGCGATTTAGGCGCGGTGAGTTTGGTTATTAATGCAGTTTAAAACTATATCGGGTTTGTTGCTTGCGATGCCATCAACCCCTAAGGTTAGCATATCTTTTGTTTCATATTGTGTATCTACATTCCAGACAAATACCTTCAAATTGCTTGCATGTGCATCATAGACCAAATCCTTACTTATAAACTTATAATTCAGGACCAATGCATTTGCCCGGGCATCTTGTGCCAGTTGCGATGGATTTACCGGGTGCCCGACGAATAAGACACCTGTTTTTATGCCTCTATCTAATTCCCTCGCTTGTTTAATCATCTGGTGCCAGAATGAAATGATATAGGCATCATCTCTGAATTTATTATCTTCAACTTTTTTAAGCACATTCCCTTCACTTCCTAATACCTTTAACTCAACGAGTAATTGAACCTTACCACGGCAGGTATCTATGGCCTCTTGTAATGTTGGTATCCTCTCTCCTTTCCCAGCATCAAGCCGCCGCAGTTCTTCAAAAGTGAAATCCTTTACCATGCCCTTCCCATTAGTTGTCCTGTCCAGCCTTTCATCGTGTATGACGACCAATTCATTATCCTTGCTCAAGTGGACGTCTATTTCCACGGCATCCACACCGAGTTCTATAGCCTTGTTTATAGCCCTGAGTGTATTCTCCGGCTCATAGGCACAGCCTCTATGTCCTATTACCCATGTCATGGTAAGAACAGTATAACAAATAGAAAAGAGGTTGTCAAATAAAGAAAAAAGGATTTAAGCGGCCAATATCTTCCCGCTGCGCACATTATACCTTTCCAGAAATGCTACCCAGTTATCTTCTAACCCCATCACCTTCTTACTCATTAAGTCGCCTACTTCATGAGCAGAATCAAAGAACATATCTACTATGGCGCTGTCAAACTGGGACTGCCTTCCTTTTTCTATTTCAGCAAGTATATTGTCAAAGGATAGCCGGGGGCGGTATATACGTTCTGCACTCATCGCCTCAAATGAGTCTGCTATGGCGAGTATCCTCGCACCGAGCGGGATATCTTCTCCTTTTAAACCTTCTAAGTAACCAGTGCCATCGTAACGTTCATGATGGTGATATATTATGGGCAGGACATCCTTTAATGTCTCTACGGGTTCAAGGATTTTCTTGCCAATCATAGGGTGCATCCTTATACTCTGCCACTCTTCATAAGTTAATTTACCCCTTTTTCTGAGGATTATCTCGCTTACCCCTATCTTACCTATGTCATGGAGTAACCCGGCATTCCTTATCGTTATGATCTGAGAGTCCGGGAGGCCCATCCTGGTTGCTATAATCTTTGCATACTCTCCCACTATCTCCGAATGCCCTTTTGTATAGAGGTCCTTTGCCTCAACGGCAGCGGTCAGGGAAGCGAGAGTGCCTATATAATTCCTCTCTAATCGTTCATAAAGCCTCGCATTATCTATAGCTACTGCCACCTGGTTGGCAAGGGTGGAGAGCAGCTCCATATCAGATTCAGTAAAGTTACCGGATAGATTTGATTTGAGCCTGTTCAGATTTAATGTGCCAATCACTTTGTCCTTTGTCTTTAATGGGACAGAAAGGATTGAAGTTATGCCATTAGAGCCGCTATTGATAAGCAAAGGCTTTGATTCTCTTATTACCCAGGAGGCTGCCATTTCGTTTGTCTTTGTAATCTCATCCATTCGCGGCCCCCTAATATCACCCTTTATTACCTCTGTAGATAACCCTTCCTTATTAATGAAGATTACCGAACCGATATGGGCATTGAGTGTCTTCAGTGACGTGTCAATGATTGAGGAAAGTAATCCGTGCACGTCAGGGAAAGAGATGATGGAATTGCTCGCCTCAAATAGGCTGGAGATGTAAAATACCCTGCGATTCAATTCCTCGTTCATCTTCTCTAAGGCTGCACTGTGCCTTTTTATCTTCTCCATATCATCTTGCCTGGTCTCCATAATCTTATTTAAAGACGAAGCTAATTCGCCGATATCATCATTGGTCTTTACCTCAATCTTGTTTGTTATCTCTCCATTGGCAACCTTCTTTGCCTCATTGCCTAACCTTGATATAACGCTAATGATTGTCCTTATGAGGTATAACCCCATGACTACAGTAATCAACGTGAGACTTACGAGCCACAGTATATTTTCACCAAACGTAAAACTTGGCGGGACATAGATTCCCAACAGATACCCCGCCAGAAGAAGCGGCAGTATTGTAACTAAGGTGAAAGCAATCCAGAAATGGTTGGTTAACCCAAAAAATTTTGAAGGTCCTCCTTTGGTCAAATGAACTGACATATTATTCTCCTTTCTTATCCAGCTCGCAAAACAGATTGTTCTTCAGGGGTAGCCCTGTACATGCATACCCTGTTCCTGCCTTTTTCTTTTGCCTCATAGAGGGCATTGTCTGATTTTTCTATCAATGCCTCAGGGATATTGGAATCCTCAGGGCATGCGGCTATACCTATGCTTACCGTTACCGAGTTTAACCGCCCCTGGCAGAATGGGTGGTTCTGAACGGTCTTCCTTATCCTCTCTGCCAATATCTCTGCCTGGGATTTGGATGTGGCAGGGAGTATCAATATAAATTCCTCTCCGCCATACCTGCCTGCCATGTCAATCTTTCTAATATTCTTCTTTAAAATCTCGGAGAGTTCCTTTAGGACCATATCACCTGCCCTGTGCCCGTATGTGTCATTGTAGCGTTTGAAATAGTCAATATCTAACATGGCTACAGAGACTGGTTGTCCAAGACGGTTGAATCTTTCAATCTCACATCCCAGACCCTCTATAGAATACCTGTGGTTATATAGACCAGTGAGTCCGTCTTTATCAGACATCTCCTTGGCATGAGAATATGAGGAGATATTGTAGGCAATCATGCTGAAGATAGAAATACCTATTACAGGGACTATGTCAACTATTAATCCGTAAAAATTAAACAGGAAGATAGATACGCTGATATAACTTGTCATGAGTGCCGTGATGAGTAAGATGCCTTCCCAGAATTTGACCCTGGTCAGGATAAACCCTAACAGTAAGGAGATGGGTATGATTATTATGCAAAGGACACCGGGTGAGACGCGCCTTATGAAACTTTTGTTCAGTATGGAATCTATGATACTTGCATGTAATAGCAATCCATGTTTTGCATTAAATGGGGTAGGCAAAATATCTGCATTTGAAAGCCCATGGGCTAACTGGCCGATTAGAACTATCCTGTCCTTGAATTTATAAGGTTCTATGTTTTTATTAAGCACCTCTGAAAATGGATAGCAGCCTATCTCATTTTCCACATCGGCATAATTTATAAATAGGCTGCCTTTCCCGTCTTGCGGGATGTTCAGTTGCCGTATCAGTGATTCTTCATCCGTGTTAAGATACTTAGCTGCTGTGCTGATACTCAATGCCCAGAAATTTTTACCATTATAATTAATAGATATTGGCACCCTTCTTATTATACCGTCCTTATCAGGTATCACATTGATGTGTGCCTGGCGCGCATACCGGGTGAGTTCTTCTATATTATAGACGAGGTCATAGACTACCGGTGAAGTGCCTTTCTTTTCAGCAGGGGTAAATACGGGATAGATGACATTCCCAGCCCTTTTAGTGGCTTCTGCCATCATCTCGTCTTCAGATTTATCAGCCGAGTGTCTCGGGAAGAATACGTCAAAGGATATTACCTTTGCCCCGCTTTCTTTCAGGTAGTCAATGACCCTGGCATAGTAAGAACGGGACCACGGGAGACTGCCAAGTTGGTTAAGGTCATCCTGGGTGATACCAATGATGGCTATCTCGTGGCCCGGCTGGTGCATACCGCGTATAAGGAATCTATAATCTATGGTGAGAAGTTCAAGCCGTTCAAATAACCCCAGGAATAATATCAGGACTATTACTATTCCTATAGCCCCGCTTATCCCGAGCAATTTCAGATTCCTTTTGTCCTTAAAGAGAGACGGTAATGTCATATAACCTCCAATCTATTTATTTCTCTTTACGTTCTTACTCTGTCCCGGGTATAATTTAACGGTTTCCTTATTTGAATCCCGTGTTGTAACGGTTACTATCCCTGAATCTACACTTACATCACTGACATATTGTGATGCGTCTTCCGCAACACTGACAGTAAACTCTGTCCCTTCTACACCCGCTATGGCTGCTGGTGTAACCACCTCAAATTTGGAACCTGGCGTAACTTGTACTTCAACTTGTCCCTGGTTTTGTGCCTGTGGTGCATCTATCCTGATAATGCTGTATAGCCTATTATCGCTGTTTCTCCAGAATGACTCTATGACCTTAACCCTGGCACTACCTGTTATTCTGGCAGTGCTTCCATCAGCAAAATATAGTGTCCCGCCTGTTATCTGGTCGCCTGGATTTACTATATCAGATGGAGTATTACGATATACGCCTGCCGAGCGGTTCAGGACAGCACTACCGTCATGATTAAGGACTACGCTTACACCATGCTTCCTGTGATATGGACAGCCAATAGAAAAGACGTCACTCACGGCATTGTCTGAACGTTCCACATAAAATAGCTGCAAATCTCCTGTATAAGGTTTGGGTGCACTCGGGCATATAAATATCTCTGTATCCTTGATATAGGATTGGAGCTGGTTACTTAACGTGCCTATCTGGTCAGAAGGTAAGCATCCATAATCATTATAATACATCTTTGAGGCATATGCTATATTCTTCAATTTTGATACGCACAGAATTACCTTTGTCTTGGTTACTACCTTAGAAGCTACAGGGGATAGAATTGTGGCTACGATGGCTATAACAGTAATTACTATTAAAACCTCTAATAGCGTGAAACTCTTTTTGTTTTTTTTCAACTGGTTTAACATTATGTTTTCCTCCTTTCTTATAGATATACTGCAAGAAGCGTGCCACAGCATAAAAAATCATTATATCTTGAATTGATTTGGGTTATGAAGAATATTAGGGTTTTGGGATTTTGGGCTAAAAACCCTTTTAAATGGCATGTTTTGTAACATTATGTTGCATAAAATTGGGGATAGTAGGACTGTTATGTGGCAGTTTTTAGTCTTATCGTCGCTGATTGGGAGGGTTATAGTAGCAATATTTCGTTACGTAACGTTTTGTTAAAGAGAGTGCTAACCTATCTCATGTATCCCATACTCCTTTATCTTCCTATCCAATCTCGGTCTTGAGATAGATAATATTTTAGACGCCCTGGTTTTATTCCATTTTGTGTTAATCAATACCCTCTCTATGTAACGTTTTTCATTATCTTCCAGAGAGAGGAGTTTCTCTTCTTCATGGACAGGTGCGCCTATCTCAAATTCCCTTTCACCATGAAGGTGCTCAAGCCATATAATATCGCTTTCAGTAAGGACTATCGCACGTTTTATTACGTTCTTCAGTTCCCGCACGTTGCCTGGCCAGTGGTATTTCATAAGATAATTCAAGGCAACGTCTGATATGCCTTTTATTTTCTTTCCGCCCCTTTTGGAGAATTCTTTTATAAAGTAGTCTATCAATGAAGGGATGTCTTCCCTCCTGTCTCTTAATGGAGGAAGGTGTATCGTTATCTCATTCAGTCTGTGGTATAGGTCTTCCCGGAATTTCTTTTCCGCAACACTCTTGCGCAGGTCTTTGTTACTTGCTGCTATTAGTCTGTCATTTACCTCTATGGTCTTTTCACTGCCCACAGGTTCAAACCTTCTGTCCTCTATTATCCTTAATATCTTTGCTTGGCAGGTGGGGCTCATGTCACTTATCTCGTCAAAGAATATGCTGCCGTTATGCGCGAGTTCAAACCTGCCTTTTCTTTTATCAATCGCACCGGTAAACGAGCCTTTCTCATGGCCAAAGAGTTCTGACTCCAAAAGGGAATCCGGTATAGAGGCACAGTTGATGGCAACAAAAGGTCCGTCTTTCCTTGGGCTATAATTGTGTATAGAGCGGGCTGCCAGTTCCTTGCCTGTCCCGCTCTCCCCGATAATCAGCACATTTACATCAGACCTGGTAACCTTGTCAATCAGTTTATAGACATCCTGCATAATCTTACTTTTGCCGATTAGACACCCAAATGCAATTTCCCCGTCCTTCATATCCCCACCTTCTTTCTAACCCGTAATTATATCATTTATTGTCTACGAAATCAAAAGAAAAATTTATTGACAAATTTTTGTGCTGATGTTATACTTCTAAATTAAGGCCCCATCGTCTAGTGGTCAAGGACAGATGGTTCTCAGCCATCAAACAGGGGTTCGATCCCCCTTGGGGCTACCAACTTAAAAAGGGGACGGTTCTATTTTTCATCTCTTCCCGTTATTCCCTCTAACCCTTTTATTATGACCATATGGGTCAAGAAAACCTTGCATGATTTTATAGAAAAATAGAACCGTCCCTATTTCAATGGGGGTCTTATGAAAGAGTATGGATTCGGAATAATCGGGTGCGGCATGATAGCAAACTTTCATGCCAGGGCTATCAGCGAGATTAAAGGTGCAAGGCTTGTTGCAGCCTGTTCCAGAAATGAAACCAGTGCCCAAAGACTGGCAAATGAATATTCGGCAGAGTGGCATACCGATTACAGAGAGATATTAAAGCGGGATGATGTTGATATAGTAAATATATGTACCCCGAGCGGGGCACATTTAGAACTCGCCTGTAAGGCTGCCCTTGCAGGTAAGCATGTCATTGTAGAAAAACCGATAGAGATTACACTTGAACGTATAGATTCTATTATAGATGCCTGCAGTAGACATAAGGTAAAATTAGGGGTTGTATTTCCGTCAAGATTTGGTGAGGCAAGCAGATTGGTAAAAGAGGCTATCGGCAAGGGGAGACTTGGAAGATTGACTTTGGCAGATGCTTATGTAAAGTGGTTCAGGAGTCAATCCTATTACGATACCGGAGGATGGAAAGGGACATGGAAGTTGGACGGCGGCGGGGCATTGATGAACCAGTCTATCCATGCCATTGACCTTTTGCAGTGGTTCGCCGGTCCGGTAAAGAGCGTATGTGCCATGACAGATAAATTAGCCCATAAGAATATAGAGGTAGAAGATACAGCGGTTGCGGTCTTGAGGTTCAGGAATGGCGCCTTAGGATGCATAGAGGGTGCAACATCAGTATATCCGGGATTTTTGAAAAGGATTGAGATTTCCGGTGAACGCGGCAGTGTCATTATGGAAGAGGAGGATATACTCTCGTGGCAGTTTGCTGAGGAGGAAGAGGGGGATATTAAAATTCGGGAAACCTTTAAAGCCAGGCGCTCCGGAGGCGGCGGGGCATCTGACCCCGGGGCTATTAGTCATACAGGACACAAGAGGCAGTTTGAGGATTTTATAGAGAGTATTGAACAAGGACGGGGACCATTAGTGGACGGCATGGAGGGGCGTAAATCTGTTGAGATTATATTGGCTATTTATAAATCAAGCAAAGAAGGCAGATGCGTTAATCTGCCAATGTCAAAATGAGACTTAGAATTCTTACTCTAATAATTTCAATTCTCTTCGTCATCCTTATTATTGGGTTATGGTATACCCAGTTCGCACGGGGTTCGTATTATTATAACCTGAGTGAAAAAAACAGGCTGAGGATAGTCCCTATAAATGGACCAAGAGGCATAATCTACGATAGGAAAGGTGAGATATTAGCAGATAATAGACTTTCGTTTGATGTAGTAATAGTACCACAGGAGGTAAAGGATAAAGATAAGACATTAAAGGCATTGGCTAATAAATTAAATATTCCGTATACAACACTGAGTAACTCCTTTGACAAACAATATAAAAAGGGGCGTTCATTTCCATTTGCCCCTGTTGTCCTGGCAAAAGGTATAAGCAAGGATAATGCCATTATATTGGAGGAGAATAAGCTGAACCTTCCCGGGATTGTGGTCCAGGCTAATCCTGACCGCACTTATTTATATGGTAAAGATACTGCCCATCTACTCGGTTATATAGGGGAGATACATGAAGAACAACTTAAAAGACTTAAGGATTATGGATATAAGGGAAAGGATATTATCGGCCATTCCGGGCTCGAGAAGTTTTTTGATAATACCTTGAGAGGCAAAGATGGAGGGATGCTGGTAGAAGTTGACAATAGAGGCAGGCAGATAAGGGTGATAGGCTCAAGAGAACCGGCAAAAGGCATGGACATCCACCTGACTATTGACATAGGGTTACAGAAGTTTATAAGCCAACTCTTGCACGGGAGGCGCGGCGGGGCGGTATTCATGGACCCTGATAACGGGGCTATATTTGCATTGGTGAGTTCGCCGAGTTTTGACCCGGAGATATTCATGAATACAGAAAGAAGGAATGAATTAAAAGATGCCTTAAGAGACAAGTATAATCTGCCTTTGCTTAACCGCTCTGTGATGAGTTCATATCCTCCAGGTTCTATATTCAAGATAATTACTGCTGCTGCGGCTCTTAAGACGAGAAAAATAACGCCCCATACTACATTTCACTGCGATGGCCAGTTTCATTTGGGCAATGCAACATTCGCCTGCAACTCAACCCATGGTAATGAAGATATCCTGGGTGCAGTGGAGCATTCATGCAATGTATTTTTCTATAACACCGGCTTAAAAGTTGGGGTGGATGGCATTGCAAAATATGCTTTAGACTTCGGGTTAGGAGAAGTGACAGGTGTGGAACTGCCGGGAGAAAATTCCGGACATGTCCCTGACAGGACATGGAAAATGCTCAAGCGGGGGGAGAATTGGTATCCGGGTGATACGGTAAATCTTTCCATTGGACAGGGGTCTATGCTAATAACCCCTCTTCAGGGAGCTCGGATGGTCTCTGTAATAGCGAATGGGGGTTATTTGGTTACTCCGCATTTAATAAATGGGGAAGGGCGCTATCAGGGAAATACGGGTGTGAAAAGGGTAGATATTTCAGATGAGGTCCTCAAAATCATAAAGGATGGAATGAGAAGGGTGGTGGAAGGGGACGATGGGACAGGCAGGCGGGCGAGGATTGACGGCTTAAATATAGCTGCAAAGACAGGGACTGCTGAGGTAAGCTCTGGAAAGTCACACGCATGGTTCTGCGGGTTTGCCCCTATAAATAATCCCAGGGTGGCATTTGCCATATTCTTAGAGCATGGCGGTAAAGGCGGGGAAGATGCGGCAGATATTGCGAAGGACGCACTTGAATTCATAAGAGGGAATACGGATTTATTACGATGACTCGCAGATTTAAAGATATTGATTATGCATTATTGATAGTGGTAACAATAATATTTATCGCAGGAATTTTCTTCCTTTTCAGTGCATCCTATCAAAAGTCTAAAGAGATTGATGAGAATCTTACACTTAAACAGATTATGTGGATGATTGTTGCTTTAGGGACAGGAACAGTAATCCTGCTGATAGATTATAATCGTCTTATAAGCAGTGCCTATCTCATTTACGGGTTAAGTATATTATCTTTATTTATAGTCCTCGGATTCGAGCGCGTCCTCGGTGCAAAGAGATGGATACAGATAGGCAATTTCTCGTTTCAGCCTTCAGAATTCGTAAAAGTAGCAATAATCCTTGCATTGGCACGCTATTTAGGGTATAATAGTGGCAGGATGGAAAGGTGGACAAGTCTCATAATGCCAATAATCCTTACCATAGTGCCTGTTGCATTGATAATTGTACAGCCGGATTTGGGGACAGCAATTCTTTTAATACCGGTCCTTTTTTCCATGTTATATGTCTCTGGTGCAAAGGTCAGGCATCTCTTTGCACTTGTCCTGACAGGATTAGCAGCATTTCCCTTTATGTGGCACTATCTATTAAAAGGGTATCAAAAGAACAGACTACTGGTGTTCTTAGACCCCAATATTGACCCAACAGGTGCCGGCTACACCATAACCCAGTCAAAGATTGCAATAGGTTCAGGGGGATTGTTAGGAAAGGGGTGGCTCAGCGGGACACAAAACCAGCTGAATTTTCTGCCCGAACGCCATACTGATTTTATATTCTCTGTCGTTGGAGAAGAATGGGGGTATTTAGGTTGTATGATGATTGTCCTTCTTTATCTTTTTTTAATTATAAGGGGCATAAAAATAGCGTCCTCTACCGCTGACGCATCTGCTAAACTGCTTGTTGCAGGACTTGTTACACTGCTTTCATTACAGATATTTATCAATATAGGCATGACGATAGGTCTTATGCCTGTGGTGGGATTACCCCTGCCGCTTATAAGTTATGGCGGTTCTTCTCTGGTTTGTACTATGGCTATTATAGCGTTATTCATAAATGTGCGGATGAGAAGGATGATATTTTAAGAGAGGAGGAACGGTGGGATGCGGATAAAAATATTTATTATAATTACAATCCTGTTTTTTACTGAAAGTATCGCCTTTTCCCAGACTGCCAAAGTCCATTTTGATAAGGCTATGACCAAATACTATGTGGAAAATGACCTGGATAGTGCTGTCACAGAATTGGAAGAGGCTCTCAAAATAGACCCTAATTATGAGGATGCGGAGAGGTTTTTAAAAATTCTTCTTAATCATAAGAGGATGGAATCTGTAGGACAAATTCCGGTTAAAGAAACGCTGTCTTTAGAGACGAGACCCGTTAGAAATGAATTTCTAAACGGGTCAGATAAGCCGACAGAAATTCCCCCCTCCTTTACCGAGCCTAACTCTGAATCTCCCAAAGAAGTGATTATTTCTACCATGCCTGTAGAAGAAATCAGTCCAAAGCATTTTGGAGATATATTTAAACCTTCTCAGGGCACTGGAGAATATGTTATAGGTTTAGACGATACAGTAGAGATTTCTGTCTGGCAGAATGAAGAATTTACCAGGGATGTTACAGTCAGACCGGATGGCAGGATATCGTATCCATTGATAGGCGACATTCCAGCCCAGGGGCTTACACTTACCGAACTTAACGTTATAATAACCGGGAGACTCAAGGAATATATAAGAAACCCGCAGGTATCCATCGTAGTCAAGAAATTAGGCGGTAATAAGGTTATAGTGTTAGGGGAGGTAGAATCCCCCGGGGTTTACAGATTTACCGGCAAGATGAGATTATTAGAAGTTGTGGGATTGGCAGGCGGTTTCACAGAAGATGCGAAGATCAAGAATGTCCTCGTTATAAGAGGTGACATATTAAATAATAAGGCAGAGGCAAGTTCCATAAATGTGGCAAAGGTATTGAAAGAAGCCAAGATGGATAATAACGTCCAGATAGAGCCAATGGATATTATCTATGTGCCGCGTTCAGCCATTGGCAACCTGAATCTATTCTTGCGTCAGATAACACCTAGTTTAAGCATCATCTATCAGTCAGTTGTTACTCAAGATGTCCTGCGCAGGTGAGGCAGCGGCTAAGCGGGGTTTCCTACCCTAAGATTTTAAGCACTTCTTCGTCAGAAGTTTGTCCAAATACTTCATAGAACTGTCCGACAGCACTAAAGTAGGGCGGCACCCGAACACAGAGGACCTCATCGGCTAAATTTGCCAATCTCCGTATTGCAGACTCAGGGCCAACCGGCAAACCTACAATCAACATAGAGGGTTTTTCGTGCCGCACAGCCTGGATAGCAGCAATCATAGTGGAGCCGGTCGCCACGCCGTCATCAACGAGAACTACGACTTTGCCCTGTAGTTTTACCTTTGCCTTCCTGACCCGGTAACTGCGAACGAGCCGCTCTATTTCAGCCGACTGGCGTTCCTTTTCCTGTTTAATGTATTCTTCGTCTGCACCTACAATGGCAGCCAGGTGCTTGTCTAAAATAAGTTCTCCTGTTTCAGAGACAGCGCCGATGGCAAGTTCCGGATTACCAGGTGCGCCGAGTTTTCGTGTTAATACTATGTCCATCTCAGCCCCCAGTCCCCGCGCAATCTCATTAGCCACCACGACGCCTCCTCGCGGGATACCCAGAACTATTATCTCCTGTTTGGACAGATACTGCAAGGCATCTCCCAGACATCTACCGGCTTCTATACGGTTATGAAACGGTCTGTCATCTCTTGCAAGTATGCGTACTTTCCCCATACATAAAATATACACTGTCTTTAATAATAAGTCAATAGGAATTTAATCTTCTTGAATTTAATTGCTAGATATGATATAAGCATAAATATGGATAAACTGATTGAAGAAATCTCTTTACGAAATAAACACTATATCTTTGAAGACAGAAAAGAAGCAGGGAGACTTCTGGCAAAAAAGCTAATTAAATATAAAGAGTCCCGCGGCATTGTTTTTGGAATCCCATCAGGAGGTGCGCCTGTTGCAAGAGAGATAGCAGATACCCTGAAATGGCAAATGGATTTAATCATCGTGAGAAAGCTCCAGATACCATACAATCCTGAGGCAGGTTTTGGTGCAATGGGACCGGATGGCGAGATTATTGTGAATAAAAGTTTATTAACCCAAATAAGATTATCAGAAGACGAAATAAATGTCCAGACCAGGAACACTATGGATGTCATTGAAAGTAGAGACAGGATATTCAGGGGCGGGAAGCCTTATTCATCTTTGAAAGATAAGATTATTATCGTTGTTGATGACGGACTTGCATCAGGCTATACGATGCTTGCTGCTGTCAGGTTTTTAAAGAAAGGATTTCCCGATGAGATTATTGTCGCTGTTCCAACAGGTTCAAGAGACACTATAGATTTTGTTCTGCCAGAGGTTGATGAACTCGTATGCCTTAACGTCCGGACAGGCTTTTCTTTTGCAGTGGCGGATGCATACAAAAACTGGTATGACCTTACCGATGAAGAGGTAATATCTGTCATAAAAGAACAGCCTTGAGAAATTTGCTTGACTTTTTTGGGGAAAGTGGTAATATTATTAGCATGGTAAAAAGGAGGGAAAGAAGTCTATGGATAAAATGAATAAGTACTTACGTATGGTTGGGCATATAGCATTAGCAGGATTTATAGTATGGTTCATTTCAGGCTGTTCTATTAAGATTAACAAGAGGCACCCTGGGGATGAGAAGAAGATAGAAGCCCTATCTTCTGAGGTTGAGGGACTGAAGGGTGATATGGAGAGATTAAGGCTGGAGAAGGAGAAAGAAGCAGAACAGTTGAGGAGGGCAAAAGAGGAACTTGAAAAGAGTCTGGAACAAGAGATTCGCGATAAACAAGTTAAGGTGGAGATGCTAAAACGCGGACTGGTTCTGACGTTTGTCTCAGAGGTCCTGTTTGATTCAGGTAAGGCTATAATCAAATCAGAGGCATACGATGTATTGGGACGTGTGTCAAAGGTGCTTAATAAGACGGTGGCAAACAGAAATGTGGCTATTGAAGGGCATACGGATAACGAGCCGATAAAATATTCAGGCTGGAAATCCAACTGGGAACTGTCTACAGCAAGGGCTACGAGCGTTCTACACCACCTGATAGATAAGGAGGAGGTATCTCCTGAAAGGCTTTCGGCTACAGGCTATGGTGAATACAGTCCTGTTGCTGCAAATGATACCAAAGAGGGCCGCCAGAAGAATAGAAGAGTGGAAATCATTATATTGCCAGAGGTGATAAGCAAGGTTAAAGGTGAGATGCTTGAGGGTAAGGAGAATTTGAAGTAGATGAAAACATACGTTGCAAAAGAGAAGGATATAAACAGGAAATGGTACTTTGTAGATGCCAAAGGCAAGGTGCTTGGAAGACTTGCAACCAGGGTTGCAAGTATATTACGCGGCAAGCACAAGGCTATCTATACCACTCACGTTGACACTGGTGACTACGTTATAATAGTGAATGCAAATAAGATAACGGTTACCGGAGATAAGTTGAAATCAAAGGTTTACAAGAGCTTTTCAGGGTATCCTGGAGGACTTAAAGTTACTAATTTGGCAGCCATGATGGAAAAGGATTCTACAAAAGTCGTGCGATTGGCTATCCAAAAGATGCTTCCGGGTAATCCATTAGGCAGGGATATGATTAAAAAGGTGAAGATATATAGCGGTCCAGAGCATCCGCATAAAGCACAATGCCCTGAAACATTAAAGATATAGTTAAGGTATAGAAATGGAGGCGTAATTTGAGCGAGACTGCAACAACTTATTTTGCTACAGGCAGGAGAAAAGAATCTATTGCGAGGGTGCATCTTTTACCCGGTCAGGGGGAAATAATAATAAATGAGAGGCCATTGGATAAGTATTTTGGCAGAGAGGCACTCAGGGTTTTTATAAAACAACCTTTGCAAATAACAGATACCCTTAAAAAATTCAATGTTGAGGTAAGCGTTAGGGGCGGCGGAACAACGGGACAGGCTGGGGCGATATGTCATGGTATAGCCAGGGCATTGATTACCATGGACCAGAATCTTAAACCCGTCTTGCGAAGGTCAGGTTTTATTACCCGTGACCCCCGTATGAAGGAGAGAAAAAAGTACGGACAGAAGGGGGCACGCGCCAGATTCCAATTCTCAAAGAGATAATTTATAAAATTGACGCGGGGTGGAGCAGTCTGGAAGCTCGTTGGGCTCATAACCCAAAGGTCAGTGGTTCAAATCCACTCCCCGCTACCAAAATAGGGACGGTTCTATTTTTGCCGTCCCATTTTATTCTAAGGTAAAAATGGGCAAGGTGTTAGGGTTAGCTGGCAGCCCCCGTAAGGGGGGGAATACGGACCTACTTATACTTGAGTTCTTGAGAGGAGCGGCATCTAAGGGTTACGAGACACAGACAATCTTTGCCAGAGAACTAAAGATATCGCCGTGCAGTGAATGCAATACCTGTTTTAAAACCGGTGAATGCGTTGTCCGTGATGATATGGACAAACTTTACAAGCCATTGGTAGAAGCAGACCATGTAGTCGTTGCTACCCCAACCTTCTTTATGGGCCCTACCGCACAAATAAAGGCAGTAATAGACCGCTGCCAGGCATTGTGGGCAAAACAATATATCCTTAAGTTCCCATTGAGAGACAAAGATACGAAGAACCACAAAGGATTCCTGATAGCCACTGCAGCTTTACCTAAGGGTGAGAAGGTATTTCAAGGGACTATTACTACGGTCCAGGCATTCTTTTATACACTTGGCATAAAATATAGCGGTGAACTTCTATTCCATAGCGTGGAAGGGAAAGGGGATATACTAACTCATAAAGGGGCAATGGAACAGTCGTTCCTGGCAGGGCAGAAATTTGTGAGTT
>CAYVEO010000027.1:23268-35988 GCA_964449965.1 uncultured Planctomycetia bacterium | reverse complement strand
CCATGGAGACCAAATCATTCATTATCTCCTGAACAAGGTCCAATCCCTTCTGGGATGCGAGCCGGGTTATCATGCCAATAAGAGGAACGTCCTTTACTGCTAATCCAGACTCTCTCTGCAAGGTCTTTTTACATCTCCCCTTACCTGAAAGATTATCCGTCCCGTATTTAGCAGGAATATGTTCATCAATCATAGGGTCCCATACATTATAATCAATCCCGTTGACAACCCCATACAGGTCATTGTTTCTATGCCGCAGTAGTCCATCCAGTCCATATCCGTATTCTTCTGTCTGTATCTCTACGCTATATGTATTACTCACTGTAGTTATGACATCAGAATAAACCAGCCCGCCTTTTATCAGGCTCAATTTTCCATGGAATTCCAATCTCTCAAAATGAAACTGGTCCCATCCCAATCCCGTGATATGGAACTTTTCTTTTGGAAACAGTCCCTGGTATCCGATGTTGTGGATGGTAAATACAGTCTTTATATCCTTAAAAAACGGGTCATTGGAATATATGGTCTTCAGGTAAGCGGGGACCAGACCTGTCTGCCAGTCATTGCAATGGATTATATCCGGCTGGACATCCAATTTTTTCAATGTTTCAAGCACTGCCCTTGAGAAGAAAGTAAATCGTTCAAGGTTATCCTCATAATCCTTGCCATGGACCTGATAAAGTTCCTGTCTATTAAAGAAATCCTTATTATCAATAAAATACACTGGTATCTCTGTCCCCGGGAATCTGCCCTCATGGACAGAACCTTCCATTGGCCAGTCACCTAATTGGACATCTATCCGTTCTATTACTTTATTGAGTCTGTATTTGTCTTCACTAATAACCCCGTATTTAGGCATAATCACCAGGACATCATGCCCTAACTCTGACAGGGCTTTTGGCAGTGCCCCGGCAACGTCTGCCAGTCCGCCGGTCTTTGCAAATGGAACTACTTCTGATGAAACGAACACGATTTTAAGTTTTTTCATACCTAATCTCCTTAGATAAAAGCCCTTTTAAAAACCATATACCATAATAGATATGGGTGAGGATGATGCCTGTCCAGACAAGGAAATTCATCCTCATGTCCCTGCCTTTAATAGACGCACCTGCAACTATTAAGAGGTACAGCCCTATACATGAAAGATAGACGCCCCTCATAATGGGTATCAGGATTGAGACTATCGCCCCGATTAGGACACCTGCCACAAATAACGACGGGATGAAGTATGCCAATTTCAGAGAATTCTGTGGAAATTTCTTTACAAAATAACCCCTGTGCAAGGCATAACTTTTCACCTGTTTCAAATGCGGCAGGTATAATTCCCTCCTGTGATGGAATACCAGAGCCTCTGGTTCATACACTATCTTCTTTTTCAAATGGCTTGTTATATTGAGGCATAACACCGTATCCTCACCAGGCCAGTATCTGGTATTAAATCCCCCGACCTCTTTTAGAATGGATTTTCTAACGATAAAATTGCATGAAGGGTAATCATCCACCTCCTGGAATTCTTTTGGTACGTAACGGTAGATGAACCTGCCGCTGGCAAGAAAGGACGAATACACCTCACCGCTTGCCCTTGCCCTTAGTGAATCAGAACCAGGCGTTACTGCAGGACCTCCTACTGCTGCAACATCAGGATTTTCAAAATGGCGAAGCCCGTTCTTGAGCCAATCCCGGACAGGGAAGGCATCGTCATCCAAAAAGGCTATTATATCTCCCTTTGCCCGTTCAATAGCCATATCCCTCTTCTCTGCAGGACCTATTGGACCAGTAGGGATTATAGTTATGCTATCGCCATCTAATTGTATGGGATTATCGCATAGTACTATAATCTCATAATCCGGATAATCTAATGACAAACAATGTCTGACACATTCCTCCAGATTTTTATTTTTATATTTTACAGGGATTATTATTGATACAAAAGGACAAGGGTTATCTTTTATCATAGTAATGCAGGATATACATCCTGTAGAATATTGCCATAGTATCTATCCATGTATCGTATATACTCCTGAAACCTATGCGTCCCCATGAGCGCTGGAAATGGATTGTCACGGGCGCCTCAGCTATTTTATAGCCAAAATGATGCGCCAGAACCAACATCTCAAGGTCATAGGCATATTTCTTTACCAATATCTTCGGGAAGACGTCTTTTAATACTGACCGTTTAAAGAGTTTAAGCCCTGTCTGTGTATCATGGATAGGCAGTTTGAACAAAATTTTTACCAGGAAAAAATATACAGTGCTGACGAACCTTCTGGCAATAGGATAATTAAGTTTGGATTGAGGGTGCCGTTTCGAACCTATTACTACATCTACACCCTGAGCCTTCATAATAGAGAAAAGACCCTTTACCTGCTTAGGATGGAGGTCTAAGTCTGAGTCCAGAAAAACTACATAGTCACCTTTTGTATGCCTGAACGCTTTCTTTAATGTTCTCCCTTTGCCGAAATTGGCGCGGTTACGTCTGACATGGACATTTGGAATCTCATGGGTAAGGAGCCGGACCTTTTCATAAGTATCATCGCTGCTGCCATCATCCATCACAATGATTTCGTAAGGACATCCGAACCCGTCAAATACATTTTTGGTTTCTCTTATATTCTTTTCTATGTGGCTTGCCTCATTGTATGCAGGCATAATGATAGATATCAGCTTATCTTTTTCAACAACCTCATGCATGATATGCACTTCTCAGATTGAATAAGAATAGTATAAGCCCGATAACGCCGATTACAGTAATCACCTGAAGTAAAGAACTATGAAACAGCATTATCAAGAGCACCTCTAAGACAGCAAAACCTGTTAATGGGACAATAAACTTAAAGTTATGGACAGAGAGCTGATAGAATAGAAGGATGGTTATTAGAGAGAAGAATGTCATATTTAATGCAAACAGCCTTGCTAATTGAATGCTTTCCGGAACTACCCTGCCGGAGACCAATCTCATAACCTCATCAGGGAAAATAATACATATTGAACTGGAGACCCCGCATAGCAAGGCGACATATATGAGACTCATCTTCAGGACAGTGCGGGTCTCCTTGCCCTGCCCATGGAGGTTTGATACTTTGGGAAACATTACCACTGTTATTGCTGCAGGCAGGAACAGGACTATCTTACCTACCATTGATGCTATAGAGTAGTAACCTGCCTCCTGAGGTGAGAAGAAATGTTTTACCAGAATGATATCTACGTTTGTAAGGACCATATAGCATAACCATGTCAATGCCGTTGGAACCATATACCTGTATACCTCTGATATTTCCACCTCTTGCAAAGGGGTATGGTGGGCAAAGAAACCTACAAGGGGGACGGCAGAAAGCACAAGCGTGAATAGAACGGCAACGGCAAAGCCGCCCAATGCCCCTGCTACCCCAAACCCTGCCAGAACCAATAATATACCAATGGACACTTTCAACACACCGCCAATAACCATGATAAGTCCCATCTTATTGAAGCTCTGCAATCCCTGGAGTGCGCCGATTGAGATGGGTAGAAACAAGGAAAGGACAATAATGATAGTGGCGATAATAACAGGTCCAATGGATGGAATCTTCAGATAACCGGATATAAATGGACTTAACACGAGCAGGATTAGACATAGACACACGGCAAATAAGGATATGTGTTTAATAGAGGATAAGAGCAGAAACTTTATCTTACCGAATTCATCACGCCCGTGAAAATTAGATATAAACTTGGTTATAACAGTCTGCAGAGTTCCCGTAGGGACAGAGACTATCATAATCAGGGAAAATAGGGAGTTAAGTATCCCATAATCTACTGTAGATAATTTCCTGACCATATACAATTGATACAGTAGATTGCATAGACTCGCCAATCCTGTTGCAAATAGCATAAAGAGGCTTTTTTTAAAAAGTTCGTCTATTTTCACACCTTATTTCTCCAATAGTTTAACAGGTCCTTTAAAGTGACTTCAAATGGAATCTCATTCTTCCAGCCGGTTTCCTGGACAAATTTGCGGTTGTCTCCGTACAGGATAGGGACGTCGCTTGGCCTCATCCTTTTAGGGTCCTGTTTGACCTTTGGCTGGATATTTGCAAAACCCAATAGCATATCAAGAACATCTCTCACTGAGTAAACCTTACCCGAACATATATTATATACCTCGCCTGGCGAAC
The DNA here is from genome assembly GCA_964449965.1 of uncultured Planctomycetia bacterium. Taxonomy (GTDB): domain Bacteria; phylum Omnitrophota; class Gorgyraeia; order CAYVEO01; family CAYVEO01; genus CAYVEO01. Next base: position 31,834 of record CAYVEO010000027.1, on the reverse strand, counting down.
CTTTCTCAAGTGCAAGCCAGTAACCCCTTACCATATCACGCACGTCTGTATAGTCCCTCTTTGCATTCAAATTCCCTACATATATGACCGGCGGACTCTTACCTTTCTCTATCAATGCAATCTGCCTGGCAAAACTGCTCTCAACGAATACGTCTCCTCGCCTTGGACCTGAATGATTAAATCCACGGGTCCTGACGATATGGAGTTTATAACTCATATAGTATTGGTACCCTAAGAGGTCCTGCCCAACCTTAGAGACGGCATAAGGTGAAATGGGTCTTAAAGGGTTAGTCTCTTTTATAGGTAGTTCATTTTTTTTAACGATGCCATACTCTTCGCTTGACCCTGCTATTTGTATCATGGTATTTATACCGGTTTGCCGGACAGCCTCAAATACGTTCAATTGGCCTATTATGTTGGTGGTAAGCGTCTCTGCCGGTGCAGTCCATGAGGCAGGGACAAAGGACTGGGCTGCCAGATGGAATATCCTGTGAGGTTTAATCTCCATTATAACCTTCCGGACGCTGGATGCATCTCTTATATCACATTCGTGGAGATTAATCTTATCCTTTATATGCTCAATATTCTCAGGCCTGCTCCTCCACCGTTCAATCCCGTATATTTCAATGCCTTTTTTCCTGCATAAAAATTCTGCAAGGTGGCTGCCTGCAAATCCCGTTATGCCTGTTATAAGAACTCTCATAGATTACTCCCTCAAGGGGACAGTCCCTATTCTACGACTTCGTCCGTAAATCGGGACAGTCCCCAATCTGTCTAAACCAGTCTATCGTCTTTCTCAGTCCCTCTTCAAGAGAAACCCGCGGCTGCCATTTAAGAATTTCTCTTGCCCTTGTAATATCCGGGCGGCGCACTTTTGGGTCATCTACAGGAAGCCCCTTAAATACAAGTTTACTCTTGCTGTCTGTCATTTCTATAATCTTCTTTCCAAGTTCCAGGACAGTCATCTCAGAAGGGTTGCCTATGTTTACAGGCTCATGCATATTAGAATTCATCAAGGCGTAAATCCCTTCTACCAGGTCAGAGACATAGCAGAAACTCCTGGTCTGAGCGCCTTCTCCAAAGATTGTCAGAGGTTCACCCTTTAATGCCTGGTCTACAAAATTAGGTATGGCCCTCCCGTCATTCTTTCTCATCCTCTCACCGTAGGTATTGAATATGCGGACTATCCGTGTATCTATCTTATGGACCCTGTGATATGCCATCACTATAGCCTCTGCAAAACGTTTCGCTTCATCATAAACACCCCTCGGTCCGATAGGATTGACATTTCCCCAATAGGTCTCTGGCTGAGGATTAACGAGGGGGTCCCCATAGACCTCGCTTGTAGAAGCCAACAGGTACCTGGCACCTTTTGCCTTTGCAAGACCGAGTGTTTTATGTGTGCCGAGCGCACCGACCTTTAAAGTTTGTATAGGCAGTTTCAGGTAATCTACAGGACTTGCAGGAGAAGCAAAATTCAACACATAGTCCACTTCACCCTGCACGTTTATATCAAGGGTAACATCATGCTTTATAAATTTGAAATTGTGAGAAGTTTTAAGTAAATGGGCTATATTTGAGGTATTGCCTGTAATAAGATTATCAATACAAATGACAGAATATCCTTTTGATATGAGAAAATCGCATAGATGAGAACCTATGAACCCTGCCCCGCCTGTTATTATACACGTAGCCATTGGACCGTCCTTTTTAATCCCTCTTCAAAATCCACTTCCACTTTATATCCCAATAACTTTTCAGCCTTTGTAATATCCCCTAAGGTATGCCTTACGTCGCCTCTCCTTGGCTCTAAGAATTGAGGGCGGATATTTTTATTCAATATATTATTAAGTTTCTCTACTATATCCAGAACAGTATGACGTCTGCCGCATGCTATATTAAAGACCTCGCCGTTTAATCTGTTCTTTGTCCTTGCTGTCAGAAGATTCGCCTGCACCACGTTCTGTATATAGGTAAAATCCCTTGACTGCAGCCCGTCTCCGTAAACCACAGGGCTGAGCCCTTTTGATATACCCGCTATAAATAGAGGTATCACTGCCGCATACGGAGAATCCGGGTCCTGTCTTGGTCCAAAGACGTTAAAATATCTTAAACTTACAGTTTCAAGTCCATATAGACTGCTAAATACCCTGCAATAATATTCGCCGGTAAGTTTGGAGACTGCATATGGAGATATAGGCATTGGGACGTCATCTTCTGTTTTAGGCAGTGCAGGGTTATCCCCGTATGCTGAAGAAGATGATGCATAAACGACCCTTTGGACCTTCCCTTCCTTCGCTGCGATTAAGACGTTTAATGTCCCTCCTATATTTACCTCGTTCGTGGAAACAGGGTCATCTACTGAGCGCACCACAGAACGCAAGGCGGCCTGATGCAGGACAAAACCCACTCCCTTCATCGCCTTTCTTAATGCCCCTAAGTCCCGTATATCTCCCTCAATCAATTCAATCTTGCTGCTCAAACCCTTAAGGTTATCTCTTTTGCCTGTGATGAAATTATCCAGCACCCTGACCTTTTCATTTTGCCGGACTAACTCTTCAACGATATTTGAACCTATGAATCCTGCCCCGCCGGTAACAAGATACAAACTCAAAGTTTCACCACCTTACCCTTTGCCTCACGGCTACCCTTCAATGCATTACGCGTATCTATAATCAGAGAGGCATTCTTTATCAAAAATTGATAATCAATGGATGAATGGTCCGTAATTATTACCACACAGTCTGCCACTTCAAGTATAGGCTTGTTCAAGGCAACAGAGCGGAATTTACTATTCCCTATTTCTATTTCAGGGACATAAGGGTCATGATAGGATACTATCCCGCCTTTTTCAATAATTAGATTGATAATCTCAACCGCAGGCGACTCCCTTACATCGCGGACATCCTTTTTGTAAGTAACGCCTATGATGAATATGCGGGAGCCATGGACAGGCTTTTTATGGACATTCAGTGCAGAAGAGATTCTCTCTACTACATAACCTGGCATATCAGAATTGACCTGTGCAGCCAATTCAATGAACCTGGCATCAAATCCATGGAGCCTTGCCTTCCACGATAGATACAGCGGGTCAACCGGCAGGCAATGTCCTCCCAATCCTGGTCCAGGGTAAAATGGCATGAAGCCGAAAGGTTTGGTAGAGGCTGCATCTATAACCTCCCACACGTCAACCCCCAATTTATGGCACATCCGGGACAATTCATTCACCAATCCTATGTTCACACTGCGAAATGTATTTTCAAGCAATTTTGTCATCTCTGCTACCCTCGTAGATGAGACAGGTATAACCTCTTTTATAACCTGGGAATATAATAGCCGGGCTATCTCTGTGCACTGGGACGTAACGCCGCCGACTATCTTAGGGATATTTTTGGTAGTCCACTTCTTGTTACCAGGGTCAACCCTTTCAGGAGAGAATGCAAGAAAAAAGTCCTTCCCCACTTTAAGATTAGAAGATTTCAACATTGGCAGTATTACCTCTTCAGTAGTCCCCGGATATGTTGTGCTTTCCAGGACTATAAGATGTCCCTGCCTTATGTTCTTTGCTACCTTTTCAACGCTGGATATAATAAAGGATATATCAGGCTCACGGGTCTTCCTTAAGGGAGTTGGCACACAGATAATGATTGCATCAATGATTTTCAGGACCTTATAATCCAGCGTAGCACGTAACAGTCTATCCCTTACCAATTTCTCCATCTCTCCGCCTGGGCGGACGTCCGGGATATATGATTTACCTCTGTTAATATCTTCTACCCTGTTTGAGTCTATGTCAAAGCCCGTTGTATCAAAGCCAGCCTTTGCAAATTCTACTGCAAGCGGCAGCCCCACATACCCGAGGCCGATTATTCCTATCTTTACATCCCTGGCTCCTATCTTATCCTTTAACTGCTCAAATAATTTCATAGAGCCTCCTGTAAATATTCCTTCAATACTCTGCCCCGTTACCCATAAGCCTCAAGAAATCCCCTGCATTATTGCCGCCTGTGACTATCAGTACATCCTTTACGCCGCTATCTACACAGATTATCCATCTTTTCTGCTCCAGTCATAAGGAATATCGTTCTTATAAGGGTCCACCCGGAACTCATCAGGTTTCTCATAATTATAGGTACGCGTGGGGATATTAACGACTATCGCTTCGTTTTCTCCCGTGCACTTGAATCCGTGCATAATGGAATGAGGAACATGTATTAACAATGGATTATGTATTCCTACAAAGAACTCATTGACCTCTTTATAAGTAGGTGATTCTTTTCGGCAATCATAAAGCACGACCTTAATCATGCCTGCTATGCACGTAAAATTATCAACCTGGACCTTGTGATAATGCCATCCCTTTACAACACCCGGATACACGGTAGTCATATATACCTGACCAAAGGCTTGAAAGAACTCATCGTCCGCCCTTAAAATTTCCATGAGTCTGCCCCTCTCATCAGGTATCACCTTAAGTTTTTTTAGCTTCACACCGTCAATCATTGTCCCTCCTGTCATCTGCCAATACAGATATAATTAAATCCCAATTTCTTCATCTTTTGCGGGTCATATATGTTACGTCCGTCTATAACCAATGGCACCTTAAGAAGTTTCTTTACCTTAAGAAGGTCTATCTCCTTGAACTCATTCCACTCCGTTACAATCACTAAGCAATCACTATCCCTGGCTGTCTCATAGGCATCCTTGCAGAACTTCACCCCGTTCAATACCTCTTTTGCCTTATTCATAGCCTGCGGGTCAAATACCTTTATCTTAGCACCATCCTTCTGTAGAATCCTGATTACATCTATAGAAGGGGCAAATCTTATATCATCGGTATTGGGTTTAAATGATAACCCTAACACCCCGATAGTCTTACCATCTAAAATCCATAGGTTTTCCTCAATCTTTTTAACGAATAACCTCTTCTGGTCTTCATTTATTTTTTCCACTGCCTTTAAAAGTTCAAAATTATACCCCAACTTTTCCGATATCCTTATAAACGCAGCCAGATCTTTCGGGAAACATGAGCCTCCCCATCCCACCCCTGCATTTAAAAATGATTTCCCTATCCTCGGGTCAATGCCCATCCCTTCGGCAACCTTTACCACGTCCGCGCCTACAGCCTCACATATATTGGATACGGCATTGATAAACGATATCTTTGCAGCAAGAAAAGAATTTGATGCATGCTTTATTATCTCGGCACTTTTTATGTCTGTCACGATGATAGGAGCCTTGAGCGGTTTATAAAGTTCAGTAAGGGTATCCTTTGCCCTTTTAGTCTGTGCCCCTATGACTATCCTGTCAGGGTGCATAAAGTCATTTATAGCAGAGCCTTCTCTTAAAAATTCCGGATTTGAGGCTACGTCAAATTCTATGCCCCGTTTATTATTTATCTTTATGGTATGCTCAACCCATTTACCAGTTTCAACAGGAACCGTGCTCTTCTCTACTATTAGTTTATACCCTGTTATTGCCCTGGCAATTTCACGGCATACCTTCTCTATGCTTGATAGGTCTGCCTCACCATTATCTTTAGGGGGAGTCCCAACCGCGATAAATATTATATCGGATTTTTGGACGCCTTCCCTTATACTCGTTGAAAATGCAAGCCTCCCGTTTTTTCTATTACGTTTGACTAACTCTTCTATCCCCGGCTCATAAATTGGCAGGACGCCTTTCTTCAGGAGTTCTATCTTCCCGGCATTATTATCAATGCATATAACCTCATTCCCCAAATCCGCAAAACAAGAACCCGTAACCAATCCCACATACCCTGTCCCGATTATAGATATTTTCATAAATCCCCCATCTCCGCTTTTATATTACGAGGCATTATATCACGAGAATAGTTTCGTTTCAAGAAAAATCCCTCTCTTTTCCTCTTTTTTTACTCCCCTGAACTTTCAGAAGTCTGCTTTGGCTTATTATATCTGGCTTTGAGGTCAAATGGTATCTTGGGGAATGCCTTCAGATAAAACGTCAGCCATACCGTTCCGTAGTCCTTATAGTTATAGCTCAGTTCTCCAACCCAGCAATGGAGGTCCCTGGAAATAGTATATTCATGCTCTACATGTTTTTTTGTTTCAAGGTCGTATCTCTGGTATGTCCTCAATTTCCACTTGGAGCTAATTTTATAAGACGTCTCTGATATAAGGTCTGAGCTTGTATCTCTTAGGTATCGGCTGCCAAAAGAAAAATCCCAATTTTCACCCCCTGATGCAATAAAATCTATATTTGCAGTATCTAACCTGTCAACGTAGAGGTTGTAACTCACATCAGACTCTAAACGAAGCCAGGTATACGGTATCAGTTCCAGATCACCTTTCAAATTAGAAGAATTCTGACCGACGATAAGGGGATTGTTACGAAAATATTCAATGCTGGTTATGAAACTGGCTATATCAACACTCTTCATATTCTTCTTATCCTGTCCCCTCTTTGTCTGGAGTGTATTCTGCAGCGAGAGTGTAACCTTATCCTTGGCGATTATCGTATCTGTTTCATCAAGATTCAGAAATTCATCTGACAGTGTAGTAGGCTCATGAATATAGTCATAGTTTATAGTCGGGGTTATCACATGTCTTAGCTGGTGGATATCCAAACCCCAAAGGTCTGTCTCTACCGGGAATATCCTGTAGAACTTGGTGGTAACGTCAATCCCGCTATTCAATAGCCCTCTTATCTTATCAGACTGCTCTTCTTCAGTTTGCGAATACCATGTCTGTCTTGTCCCTATATATGGATTGATTCCCAGCCACCCAAACATTTGGTAGGGATGTGATAATTTATGAAATACGTCTATCCTGCCAACCTCGTCATCCAATGGACTATCGGCAGACTCTTTCTCAAAATAGGTGGTTGTTGTCTGACCTGAGTAATAGAAAGGCGTCTCACCTAATTGATGTTCCCTTATGTCCAATTTAACCTGGGGGAGGCGTTCTGTTACAGTCTCAAACTCATTGACCTGGACCTGAGTAAAAAAGTTCAGGCTGTAATTCGGTTTTGTAGTAGTAATAGAGGCATAAGTGTCTGGCTGCGGATTCTTGTCATATTCCTCTATCTTATAGTAGTCCTTTATAAAATCTATGTCACTCGTATGATGATACTCTAAAAGCCCTAATGTTTCGTTATTAATCTGCCAGCTATGCCTCAATTGGTATCTGTATCTTTCAGTCTCTATCATATCTCCTTCACCTGCCTTATCTCGCTCATCTGTATGATAATATCTGAATAGCCCTTCACCCATCTCGTCTGTCTCATACTTATAGTCAAGACCCTTTGCCCATCCCTTCAATTCCCTGTAGTCTAACCGGACATTACCCCGGACATCATCACTCAAATAGTATCTCCATGCTGTGAGCATGAACCAACCCCACTCTCTATTGCGGCCCGGGATGATAGTGATAGCAGGACGGTCTTCCTTCTGGATATACTCGGGCATATAAAACACCGGCATATTTCTGATATAAAATACCACACTTTTTGCAACCACCTTATCACCGGGATAAATGTATATCTTCCTCGCCTGCACCCTGTAATGGGGCTTGCTTAAATTGCATGTAGTAACATAACCCTGTCTGACAAAATATTCCTCATCCGAAATCTTTTCTCCTTCCTTTCCTTTCCCATACCACGGCGGGTTCTGGATATCAGGAGTTAATATAGTCCCTTTTTTGGTATTGAAATCATATTCTATCCTTTCACCTTTTAAAGTTATATCCTTTTGATATACTATTACATTCCCTTCTACAATAGCCTTCTTCGTATCAGTGTAAAATACGAGCTTATCGCAGTTCATCAACACATCCTCATACGTCACCTCTACCCTGCCCTGACCCACAACCTTCTTCTCGTTCTCATAATATTCATAGGTAGCCGCACCACCCAATACTACCGCTGGCCCTTTCTCCTCCTCAGCCGCATGAACTAAAGAATAAAGGTGAATAGAAATAACCCAGCATAAGATAATTAAGACACTGTTGATTTTAATCTTTTTATACTGCTCCATATTATTTTATCTTATTACTTTTCACTCTCTAATATTTCCCAGTGACCAAGTTTGCTTGAACCCGACCATTTTATAATTCCCTTTTTTCTAAGAATTCGCATATGATATTTAATACCATCCACAGTCATATTGAACACTTTAGCAAGTTGTTCTTTTCTAATTTCCGGATCTTTCTTAATAATAGATAGAATTTCCCCATCAATTTTGAGGGTAGTTTTCAGGGTAGTTTTGGGGGTAGTTTCGGCTGTTTCTTTACCGATATCTTTAGTGACATCTCGGTAAAATGTCATAATAAAAAATCCGTTGGATTCTATTAGCGGAATTTGCAACCCTGCTTCTTTCATCCATTTTCTTATCTTATTAATTCCTGTCCCTAATTTCTCCACAAAATCCAAGCGTGAAAACAAATCCGATATTGTCTCATTCCTTCTTTTACTCATCTTACCAAGGTCTTTTATAGTCAACGGCTTTGGCAATCCACCGGGACTTGAAATCTCTACCCTGTCATCAAATATGGCAATGGTGATATTTGCACCTGAAATAAAATAATCA
>CAYVEO010000027.1:6942-23258 GCA_964449965.1 uncultured Planctomycetia bacterium | reverse complement strand
GTGCATCAAAGCATTTGCGATTGCTTCCCTTAACGCATCCAACGGTAGTTCATAAACATTCTCCCTTTTCCAATCCTCACGATACTCATATCGGACATTCAGATGTTCCTGTAAATAGATTCTTGCCCTATTCAGATTTTCTAACAGCCCGCTTTTAAATGTCTTCCTGTCTATCACATCAACTCTTTCCGTACCTTTGAATACAACTGCATCAACATAGGCGCCCTGAAAAAACTTACAGGGTTCTTTTGCAAAAAGTAGTATTCCGGCATTATTAAATAAAATCTTACCTGATTTCTTCTGTGCCACACCAAGATTTATCAAAACATCCTCAGCCTTGTATCCTGGATTGACTTTGATTGCCTGGAGGTATTGTCTAAATAAGTTTTTGTCAAAATCTTCTGGATATCTGAATTTTGGATTAAATTGGGTATCAAACCTGATTTTTGTCTCGTCAATATAAAACTGAATTATCTGGTCACGTGTTAGTTTTTGCGAATTTGGTCCCTGACGCAAGAAAAAGCCATCTTTACACTGATAGGGTTTATTTGAACCCTCTTCTACATTTACGATAAGCACATTACCCAGCGTTTGTAAATTAACACAAATCTGTGGGTCACAATTCCTGGCAATATCAGTAATCTGTGATTTTAAACTATTTGTTATATTTATGCCATTAACTTTTCCGGAATCATCTACTCCGATAAAAATCCTTCCGCCAGTTGCATTTGTAAATGCAACAATATCTTGCGCAATTGAAGAAGTAAAGGATTCCTTAAACTCTATCGTATGTCCTTCGCCTTCCTGCAAAATTATCTCTAAATCTTGTTTTGTGAGTTTCATAGCACTTCAGTTTTTCCAGTCATAGCTAAAATTTCCGCATTTAATTTGACTAGTGTGTTGGATTTCTTCCTTCAATAGTTCTTATTATTTCATCTATGTTATTTCTGATATAAATATCTCGGCATGTCCTAAGGTGGTTTTTGAGATCAACCGATTTCTTTGTAAACATTGTCAATTTTGGTCTGAAGATTTATTGTATGGGATATGACTTTCTCTATCTTCATGTAATGCTCTTTTTCATCAAGGGATAATCTGCGTCCTTTTCGGTCTTTGAGGTATTTCTCCATTACCTGATAACCCCCAATTTGATACGTCCATATATCCTTTTGGACACCTTCAAAATATTGTGTCTTGTTGATATAGACCTTTTTAGTCTCTTCGTCATAATAAACCTTTTCTACCTTATCAGAGTCTTTTTGGGGAAAACCAATATCTGTTTTATTTAAAATAGGATGCCTGAGAAGATGAAGTTCCATGAGTTCTTTACCTAACTCGCTCATTTTCTTGAAAGATTTAGAATCCGTTGGCAGAGGAATCCTCGGGAAGTCTATCTTCAAGAATTCAGCATATTTTTCACGATAGGTGTTAGAGTAAAGGACAGCATAGATATAATAAAAAATTTCTTCCGGAGATGGTGTCTTTTTAAAAGATTTTGCTAATTGTTCAACAAATGCCTCAGACAGATTGGATTTCTTTCCATCATAATCTATCTCTGGTTCAAAAAGCATCAACTGACTACTTAGAAACCGCTTTTTAGGGTTGTCTCTTTTTCCATAGAGATAAAGAGGGAAGAAGTAGGTCTGGTCAGCAACTACATGTATATCTCCTATTAAATTTGTAACTAATGCTCCAAAGTTTCTTGTCCCTGGGTATTTGCGACTTGTAGATATAGCAACATTTTCTTTAAAAAGGTGTTTCATTACCCTTATAAATCGTCTAGCTAAAATAGCATCGGAGTAATAAATCCATCTTTTATCAAAAGGGCGATAAAGATAACATTTAATCATTTCATTTATGCCCTCTTTATTTACTCTTTCCCTGGCTTGTCTTAGATTCCATTCATAGGTATCAGTAATTTTAAAAGTCTTTTTAATAATTTCATCAGATAGACTCAAGTTTTGGAACATTAAGAAGTTTTTCTGAAGTATATTCCTATCAAAGTTAACCGCAAGTTCATCTCTTTTTGTTTGTACACCAGAACTGTACTCTTTAAAAATCTCTGTGACTTTCCAGAATTTTTCATATTCCTTCTGTAAGGAGAATTCTTTTGGGACAAAGAAATAGTAAGGTTCTACCGGTTTAAGTCTCTTCCATTTAGTTGTTTGATAATCATTGCTCATTAGATACTTATATTTTTTCTCACGGATTCCCCAGAGGTCAGAGTAGTAAACCATCTTCTTTTTCTGTGCCTTTTCAAATTTCACATATAAGGCTATTGATACACCTTGCTGGATGTCAAAGACATTCCCATCTTTGCCACCTTGCGGTGTAACTTCTCCAATTCTTGAAGAACCGTGAAGGTTTAAGATATAAACTTCATCAAAGGTTTGCATGAGTTTCTTTCTCATCCCTCTGTGGATTACACCTGATAGATATGAATTGTTAGTGATAAATCCTAATATTCCTTGCCCTGCCTGGGCTATCTTCCAATGTGCAAATCTAATGAATTTTATATAATCGTCTGATAGCGGTTGGAGGTTTCGCTCATTACGGACATCTTCTTTGTAGTCATTCATCAGGGTTTCAATAAATGTTGATTTATTTTCTGAACTTACAGAATATGGTGGATTTCCAAGAACAACAAGAATAGGAACTTTCTCTTTTATCCTCTTTGCCTCTTCTCCTTCTTTGGCAAGATTAATGAGAAAAGTTGTCTGTTTTGGTTCTTTTATCTCAAGGGTATTAGTTAGATAGAACTGAAAACGTTCTTCATTTTTAAATTTATAACCCATTTCTTCTAAGACTAATGAGACCTTAAAATGTCCAACAGTATATGGGGCCATTAGGATTTCAAAGGCATAAAAATGTGGGATGATATGTTCTTCTACATAAGATTTGATAAGTCCTTCTCTTTTCCTTTCTTTTAATTCATTCAGGACAAGTTTAATTGCCTGGACAACAAAGGTTAAAGTTCCTGCAGAAGGGTCAAGAAGAGTCACATCTCTTGTTGCCAGTCCATCGGTTTTATTGAACTTATCTTTTAATAAGTTATGGATTGACTTTACAATATATGAAACTACGGGTAACGGAGTATAATAGACACCTAATCCTTTTCTTTCTTTAGGATTATACGTGGTAAGAAAGGTTTCATAAAAATGAATCACCGGGTCATCTTCCCAACGGGTGGTTTTAAATTCATTTAAGATTGAAGAAACATCTGCCTTTTCAAGGGTCTGACTGAGGTCATCCACAATCCATGATAATGATTCAGGAAGAGAGGGTCCTGTAAACGAATAAAAGATTTCTTTGAGTAAAGGCAAACTTTCAGGAATAAACTGCCACGATAGTTCTTTCTTGAATCCATTCTGAACCCTCATTCTTGCAGCAAAGAGACCGTATGTTATAGTCTGGGCGTATAGGTCTGAAAATCTCTCGGTTGTTAAGGTCTCTATTAACTCTGTTTTGAAGGCGTTATAGAATTTTAGAACCTCATCATTTCCTTTTGAAATCTCTTCTGTTAAAATATGTTCAAGGAATCTTGTCCTCTTTGCAAGTTCTGTAGAAAGATTGGATGAATTCTTTATTTCTGGCATGGAAAACGAAAAGAATTTTGTGAGGAATTCAAGAAATGATTCCAAATTTTCAGGAGTAGGAGGAAACTTCAAAACCTGCAGTGTAAACTGACGACCCATTTCAACATTATCTACTGGCTCACCATTTCTGTATAACCTAAACTCCAGAAAATTGGTTAAAATAAGATTGGGTAATGAGGTTTGGTATCTTTTTATTTGTTCAAAGTCTTCTATATCACGAAGATTTGTATCGGGTGTCTTTGCCTCTATATACCCTATAATTTCTCCATCTTTCTTAATGAGAAAATCCGGGATACCCACATCAGTTCTTTTAGGTTGAACCAAAACACCTGCAGGATTTCCAATAAATTGCGCACACTGTTCAAAAAGGTTTTTTAGACTCGGATAAAAACTCTCTTCTCTGAAATTGCCATCCGTGAAAATCTTGTGGATTTCTTTTAGATAAACCGTAAGGATTTTCTTTATATTGTCTCTTTTAGGTTGGTTATTCATGTTATTCCCTTAGAATTATACTATAAGGATTAATCCTTACTTCTTAGAATAGTGGTACCCAATGATGCGTCTCAGCATCTCGTCTAATCTGACCTTTGGATGGTATCCTGTAAGAGCAGATATCTTGCTGATGTCAGGCACCCTGTATCTCATGTCTTCAAAACCCTTTATATATACCTTATCATAAGGTATATACGTTATCTCTGATGGACTATTGGCTAATGCCTTTATCTTTTCTGCAAGTTCCAGGATAGTTATAGACTCGTGGCTCCCTACATTGAATATCCCGCCGTTTGCCTCCTCATTGACCATCAAACCAGTCATGCCATCTATGGTATCATCTATATACGTAAACGACCTCACCTGCCTGCCATCGCCATAGATTGTCATGGGTTCACCTGAAATTGCCTGCTGGACGAATCTCGGGATTACCATGCCATACTTACCTGTCTGCCTGGGTCCGCATGTATTGAAGAACCTTCCTATGACAACCTGTAATCCGTTTTCCTTATGATACGACAATGCCATGAATTCATCAAGGGCCTTTGTGCAGGCATAACTCCATCTATAGATGCGTGTTGGACCTATAATGCTGTCATCATCTTCTTTTAACAATGGTTTGTCATTCTTCCCATAGACTTCTGATGTGGATGCAAAGAAGCATTTCTTCTTATACAGGCTGGCTAATTCTAATACAATCTCTGTACCCTGGACATTTATCTGGATGGATTTGAGCGGGTTTTCTATAATGTATTTTACACCTACTGCTGCTGCCAGATGATATACTATATCACACTTAGATATCAGGTGTTTTATCTTATGATAATTGAATATGGTATCATGGACAAATGAAAATTTTTTATCGGTCTTCAAATGGGCGATATTTTCTGTTCTCCCTGTGGACAGGTTATCTATTACTGTAACATAATCTCCCTCCGTCAGCAATCTCTCTGCAAGGTGTGAGCCTATAAAACCTGCCCCGCCTGTTATCAGAACCTTCTTGTTCATAATCCCCCGGCTTCCATCAACTCCTTCACCCTTTGCAAAAACTTGCCGGCTATTGCACCGTCTAAAACACGGTGGTCGCATGAGAGTGTAACCTTGCATATAGGACGCACTTCTATCTTGCCATCCCGGACTACCGGCCTTATCGCTATCTTACCGATGGCCAGAATAGCACTCTCTCCCGGGTTTACTATAGCGATGAAGTTATCTATATCAAATGTCCCTAAGTTAGAGATTGTGAAAGTGCCCCCCTGGTATTCATCAGGGGTAAGTTTGTTGTTTCTTGCCTTTTCTACCAGGGATGCTGAATCCTTTGCAATTTCTTTTAATCCCTTCTGAGCAACGTTTCTGAGGACAGGGACTATCAGCCCATCACTCAATGCCACTGCAATCCCTATGTTTATCTCATCCCTCTCCTCAATAGAATCCCCATGCCATACAGAATTTATAGTCCTGTTCTCAACCATGCTCAAAGCCACTGCCCTGGCAAAAAAATCATTATAAGAAACCTTTGCTCCTCCCTTATTATTTATTTCTTCTCTCATAGCCATACACTTTGACATATCTATCTCAGTAGTTATATAAAAATGCGGCGCCTCAGACTTACTTTTTGCCATCCTTGAAGCGATTATCTTACGCATAGGGGTAAGAGGCACCCTCCTCCCAGTTCCGCCTGAGGCGGATTCCATCTTAGTCGGCTTAGCACCTTTTGCTTCAGCACCGGTCTTAAGATAATTCAGGATATCTTCTTCAACTATCCTTCCTTCGGGTCCAGTCCCTGTTACCTTATCTATGTCCACACCCTTCTCCCGTGCTAACCTCCGTGCCCTCGGTGAGATAGCCTTTACTCCCTCTGTTTTGGGGGCAGTCCCCGCCTCGCCCAATTTGGCAGAAGGTACGTATTTCTCTGCAGATGGTTCTGCTTTCTCCTCAACCTTTTGTACCCTGGACGGAGCAGCTTGCGGGAGGACATCATCCTTATCCCCGATATAGGCTATCACCTGGGTAACAGGAACCACCTCGCCCTCTTTTGCAATGATTTTTCTCAATATACCTGCTGCATAGGATTCTACCTCCAGGGTTGCTTTATCAGTAGTTATCTCCAAAAGTATCTCGCCTTTTTTTACGGACTCGCCTTCTTTCTTCACCCATTTATTAATGGTCCCCTCTTCCATAGTCTGCCCAAGTTTAGGCATGATTACTTCCTGAATCATATTAAAGACACTCCTTTCATTAAATCATTCTCTTTACCGCCTCTATTATCTTCTCCTCATTCGGAATCATGGCATTTACCAGCACAGGGCTCATGGGCGGCGGAACGTCAACGGCACATACCCTTTGGACAGGACAATCTAAACTATCAAATGCATTTTCCGTAATTACCATTCCTATCTCTGCCGCAGCCCCTCCTGTGTAACATCCTTCTGAAACTACCACTACCTTGCCGGTCTTTTTCACAGAATTAAAAATCGTCTCTTTGTCCATGGGACGCAATGTCCTTATATCCACCACTTCACAGTCTATACCATCTTTTGCCAGAATTTCAGCAGCCTTAAGACTAACTAAAACCATACGGGAATAGGTCACTATTGTAACATCCTTACCCTGCCTTTTTATATCTGCTTTCCCGATAGGAACAGTATATTCTCCTTCAGGAACATCCCCCTTTGTTCCATAAAGGAGTTTATGTTCTATAAATACAACAGGATTATCATCCCTGATAGACGCTTTCAGCAAACCCTTTGCATCATAAGGCGTAGAAGGCATCACCACGTATAAACCAGGGACATGGAGAAACCACGCCTCAAGGCTCTGGGCATGCTGCCCTGCCAGCCCTCTGCCTGCACCGCCCTGGGTCCGGACAACTATAGGGACCTTTGCCTTGCCGCCGAACATATACCTTATCTTTGCACCCTGGTTCACTAACTGGTCCATGGCTATAGTCATAAAATCCACATACATAATCTCAACGCATGGTCTCATCCCTGTCATGGCTGCGCCTATACCAGCACCAACAATTGCTGCTTCACTGATGGCAGTATCCCTTACCCTATCGGGTCCATAATCCTTGTATAGTCCCCTTGTAACGCCATAAGACCCCCCATAGATGCCTATGTCTTCACCCATTATGAAGACGTTACTATCCCTGTCCATCTCTTCCCTTAATGCCTCATTTAATGCCTGCCAATAGAATATCTCACGCATATACGTCCTCTACTAATTCTTCCGTGTCCGGAAACGGGCTATCAATAGCAAACTTTTCTGCCTCTTCTATCTTTCTCTTTACGTCCATTTCCAACTTTGCCAGTTCCTCATTGTTTAATATCTTTTCTTTTAATAATAGTTTCTCACTGAACTGCTTGATGGGACATCTCTCTTTCCAGAGGGCCTCTTCCTCCTTTGTCCTGTATGCCCTTGCATCGCTCTTGGAGTGGCCGCAGAACCTGTAAGTTTTGCATTCTACCATTGCAGGACCTTCACCTGACCTTGCACGTTGGACAACATCCTGGATAGTATGTTTTACAGCCAGGACATCCATCCCGTCCACGCTTACACCCTTGATATTGTAGCCCTTTGCCCTGATAGTAATATCCTTTATCGGAAATGCCCTATCCACAGATACGCTCATACCGTAGAGGTTATTCTCACAGATATATATCACAGGCAATCTCCATGTCCCTGCCATGTTAAGTGACTCATGGAACCCGCCTGTATTCACTGCACCATCCCCGAAGAAACACAGCACTACTTGCTTAGTATTTTTCATTTTAAATGATAACCCTGCACCTGTAGCAACCGGGATATTCCCGCCTACGATACCTGTAGCGCCGAGGTTACCACCCTCAATATCTGCTATGTGCATTGAGCCGCCCTTACCCTTGCAATAACCTGTGGCTTTGCCGCACACCTCTGCCATCATCTTCTTCAAATCCCCGCCTTTGGCTATACAATGTCCATGGCCGCGATGCGTGCTCGTTATGTAGTCATCGTGCCTTATCGCCGCACATGCCCCAACTGCCACAGCCTCTTCGCCGGAATACATATGTGAGGCACCCTCTACTATACCTTTATCCAATAGTTCTGAGAGCTTCTCTTCAAAAAAACGTATCTCCATCATCTTCCTAAGATAACCTATCAATTCCTCTTTTGTCTCTGCCATTAATTACACCTCTCTTTTCGGCACCTTTTCCCAATCCTTCAAAAATTTCTCCACCCCTATATCAGTCAACGGGTGTTTTATCAGACTCTCTATCACATTGAAGGGTATAGTGGCTATATCGGCTCTCATCCTGGCAGCCTCTACAACATGGAGCGGATTCCTGATGCTTGCCACTATAATTTCCGTCTTAAATCCATAGTTATCATAAATCGTCCTTATGTCGCGCACTATATCCATACCAACATGGCTTATATCGTCAAGCCTTCCCACAAACGGGCTTATAAACGATGCCCCTGCCTTTGCCGCCAATAGCGCCTGAGACGGGGAAAAGCATAATGTCACGTTTGTCCTTATGCCTTCTTTAGACAGTATCTTCACCGCCTTAAGTCCCTCTTTTATTAACGGAACCTTAACGACTATATTCTTGTGTATTTTTGATAATGTCCTCGCCTCTTTGACTATCCCCTGGCAATCAAGACTTATCACCTCTGCGCTTATTGGACCATCCACGATAGAGCATATCTCTTTGATAATCTCCTCAAATGGCCTCTTCTCCCTTGATATAAGCGTGGGATTGGTAGTAACACCGTCTATAACCCCAAGGCTGTGCGCCTCCCGTATCTCGGCTACATTAGCCGTGTCTATAAAGAACTTCATACCTCACCTCCGTTTTTGAATTTCAATTATAATACACTAATCCTCTCTTAAAGTCAATAAAATTTCTTGACATATATGGTATAAATGTTGTATTATTGTCCTATATGAAATTAAGAAATGCCGGGGCAGAGATATTTGTCCCTGACAACAAATCCGTAAAAGAAGCACTAAGCCGGACAACTCACATGGGTATCGGGGCACATCCTGATGACCTTGAAATAATGGCGTATCACGGGATACTGGAGTGTTTTGGAAATGAAGAAAAATGGTTCTCGGGCGTCATCGTAACAAACGGAAGCGGCAGTCCCAGGGATGATTTATATGTAAATTATTCAGATGAAGATATGCAAAGTGTAAGAAGGGCGGAACAAAAGAAGGCAGCCATTGCAGGAGAATATAGCGCAGTAGCCCTGCTGGATTACCCGAGTTCAGCAGTAAAGGATTCAAAGAACAAATTTATTAAGGAAGAGATAAAGGAATTGGTCAGCTCTGCAAAGCCTTCTTTCATATATACCCATAACTTAGCAGATAAACATGACACACATATTGCAGTCGCCTTGAGGACAATTGAGGCGTTAAGAGAACTGCCAGAGGACTCCAGACCAAAAGCCATCTACGGCTGTGAGGTATGGAGAGACCTGGACTGGATGGTTGATGCGGATAAGGTTGCATTTGACGTGGCGGCTCATGAAAACCTGGCGTGTGCACTTGTATCTATTTTTGATTCACAGATATGCGGGGGTAAGAGATATGACCTGGCAACTATAGGCAGAAGAAGGGCCAATGCCACGTATCACGCCACCCATGGAATTGACGTAACTTCATCCATTATCTTCGCGATGGACCTGACCCCGCTTATTAAATCTCCAACTATGGATATAACAAAATATACAAAGGGATACATCGACCGGTTTGCCGGAGATGTGCAAACACGACTCGAGAAATTGCTATAACAAGAACTGCGGGGCCTGTCCCCCTAAAGAAGAGGCTAATATGGCAAACAAAATAAAATGCTTTAATTGTTCAAAAGAAGTAGATAAGGGGGACCTTTTCTGCAGGCATTGCGGGAACTATTTAGGAACAGAGCCTGTAGAAAAATACATATGCAACAAATGCGGTCACTTGTCCTATTTTGACCTTGTCCAGGACCCGGATAATCCAAACATTGAAAGATGCATGAAATGCCGGGAAGGGTTAAGATGGGTTAAGGACAGAAAAGAAAAGGAGTCGAAAAATTTATAACGAGGTCTTTGTAAGCCATATAGTTGCCATCC
This sequence comes from uncultured Planctomycetia bacterium, assembly GCA_964449965.1. Classification (GTDB taxonomy): domain Bacteria; phylum Omnitrophota; class Gorgyraeia; order CAYVEO01; family CAYVEO01; genus CAYVEO01. Next base: position 13,074 of record CAYVEO010000027.1, on the reverse strand, counting down.
TCGGAATGGGGCTGGCAGGCCTGCGACTTACGATAACAAGAGAAAAGAGAAACGTTTATATATTAGTCGCCTTTGGAATACTTGCCCTCAAAGAACTCCTGTTCCTTTCTCCTCTTCCTTCTGATTTCAATAGATACATAGACCCTGTCATGGCTGTATCCGCCCTGATATTCCTATCTTATGGTTTCATATACCAGGAGGACAGTAAACAACTATTAAAGAGACTCTTTAAGATAAATCTAACCATTCTGGTATTCCTCGTCCTGCTTGCAGTCTTATTTAAAATCCTCAATTTTCGTGCGGGCTATAATCTGGAATTAATGTTATTCCGTCTGTGGAAGATTATCCTGTTAGCAGCACCTATCCCGTTATTTTTCAGATGGCGCATAGAAGACAATGTCCCCCTTGCAATAGGCTATGGGCTGTGGTTATTTTCATCATTATTCCCGAAAATACCCCAGGACATAAAAGGCATAATGCTCACTTTCTCTTATTTAGCATTCTTCTTTACGCTATTTAAAGGGCTTTTGAGAGATTTTAATCGTATGAATTTAATCAATCAGAGCATGCTGCGTGAGAAAGAGGTAACATTATCGTTTTTAGAAAGGATAGGGGTTGCCTTGCACGGCATATTTGACCTGGAAGAGGTTCTGAAAATGATAATGAACTGCGTGATAAGCGTCAGCAATGCAAGTGCAGGGGCAATTTTCCTCATATCGGATGACAAAAAGGAATTAACGGTAGAGACAGTTGAAGGGCTATTCCCGCCGCTTCACAAGACGAGCAGTTACGTAAGCAGTAAGGCAAAATATATCATGGAAAGATTCAAGGCAGAGAGGATAAAAGTCGGCGAGGACATAGTAGGAGAGGTAGCAAAAACCGGCAATCCCATCTTGATAAAGAAGGCTGAGAATGACCCGAGGGTCCCTGAGGTCAGCACTGATTTTTTAAAGATAAAGACGATGGTCATCACCCCATTGAAGATTAAGGAAGAGGTAGTCGGTGTAATAGCCCTGGTCAATAAAAAAGATGATACCAGATTTACTGAGATGGATGATGCGATGCTGCGCGCACTCGGCAGTCAGGCAGCAGTATCTATCAATAATGCCAAGATATATAAAGAGTTATCAGTCAAGGAGAGGATGGAACGCGAACTCCAGATTGCGAAGGATATCCAGCAATTCATACTTCCCAAGGACTCTCCGCATGTAGAGGGTTTTGATATAGTCTCGTTATACCGCTCCGCTATGGAGGTGGGCGGCGACTATTACGATTACGTAAAGGTAAGTGAGAATGAATTAGGTATCGCTATAGGAGACGTCTCAGGTAAAGGCGTCCCTGGTGCACTCGTCATGTCTATGGTCCGCAGCATATTGCAGGCGATTGGTATAGGAAACCACTCCACAAAGGATGTCCTGTCAAGGTTAAACGAACATGTATGCAACAGTCTGAAGACCGATATGTTCGTAAGCATGTTCTATTGTATTTTAGACACAAAGAATAGAACCTTCACCTATTCAAGAGCAGGCCATGACCCGTTGATATTACTTCCTGCTGGCAAATCCACCTATGAGCTACTCACCACAAACGGAATAGCCATCGGCTTGAGTGGCCCTGATACATTCAGCGGGGTTATAGAGGAAAAGACTGTCCATCTCGCACCCGATGACATCGTCCTCTTTTATACGGATGGCATAACAGAGGCGATGAATGACAAGCAGGAAGAATTCGGGTTTGACAGGTTAATCAAGGTTATCACTTTGAGTAGAACCTTAGATGCAAAAGATATATCTGCCAAGATTGATGAGGAAATAACGCAATTTGCAGGAAAGATGCATCAGCACGATGATATAACATTAGTTACCCTAAAGGCACGTTAATATTTAATCTCAAAACCTCCCATATTTATGCACCAATTCTATGACCCTCTTATACTGGTCAAAACTAATGTCATCCGGTACTGAATGGTCTGAATGATAGATATAGCCTCCGCCCTTCTTTGCAAAGATAATCTTTGTTCTTATTTCTTCTTCTATTGCCTTAGGGTCTGGGTCTTTCATCTTACGAACGTCTATCCCACCCATAAATGCTAACCTGTCACCATAGGTCTTTTTTAATTCTATCAAATCCATCCCTGCCTTTACTTCAAGCGGCTGGAGGCACGTAAAACCTGCCTCTATAAGCATAGGGATTAGTCCTTTAACGCATCCGCAGCTGTGTAAGATAATTGGTAATCCTTTGCCCTTGAAGAAATCACATGCCTTTTTGTGATGAGGGAAAAATATCTCTCTGTAGGCAGATGGAGAAAATAAAGAGGCATTCCTGTATCCCATATCATCATAAAAGAATACCCCGTCAAATTTGAATACTGACATCATCTCTTCAGCAACTGCAATAAGAATCTCTGTTATAGATTTCATTATATCCTTTACCCACTCAGGTTCCTCTGCAATTGCTATAAGTAATCTCTCAGAGCCCATCATTGCCTGTATATAGTCGTATCCTGCCCCACAGGAAAAATGGAAAAACCTGCCTTTATCCCTTGCCCTATCAGAGATATTCTTTGCAGAAATCCAGTCAAATCTGGTTTTATTCATGGTCAATCTCGGCTTATACTCTTCCCATGTCTTTCTATCTTTAATTAGAAAATCTATACACTCAGGTGTGCTTGTCTGGTCTTTCCAGTTCTTACGAGTCTCGCCATAGCCGCCCTGGGCTATAGTGTATTCTGCTGTCTCTTCAATTATTCTTGTCGGGAGTTGAAAAGACGTATCTGCACCAACACCTTCCATCTCATAATTAAAATAATCCTGCGGCTCAACGAACTCTGGCAACCCTTCTTTCCTCCAACGTCTTATCGCAGTAAACCAAGGTGCATCATGGACTGCAACCCTATCAGCCTCTTTGTGTCTTAATGCAAGTGAAATTCTCTCCTTTGAATCCATAATTACTCCCTTCTATAACTCGTAATGACCTAACTGCCTCAGCACATAATCCCTGATTTCTTTTGGTTTAGAACCCTTATTAAAGACTTTACCATTTTTAACTAAGTCACTAATTAAATTCTCGTATTTTGCACGGCATTTGCATATCTTATCTGGCTTAGTATTAAACGGCACGGATACAGAAGAATAACAAGACGGACACCTGAAGATAGATTTTTCTCCTGACATCTTACCGCGCTTGGCAATAGGTTCTCCGTCAATTTCAATTATATCCATTGCAAAGTCCAGAACCTGTGCATTGCTGATAGCAGTTCCTACACCATAGGCATCTACAGCCTCATTCAATTTTAAAATATCCTCTTCATCTATTCCGCCGCTTACGAATAATTTAACATCTTTAAATCCCCTGAGATTGAGTTCCCATCTCACCTCTTTCAATATATGCAGAAAATTGCCACGGCGGGAAGCAGGGGTATCTAACCTGACACCAAACAAATCTTTTCCTAATGCCTGTGCCGCATTGAGTGCCCCAAACTTCTCATCCTCAAACGTATCAATCAATGCCACCCTTTTTACCTTTTTGTCTATGACCTTGTGAAACGCCTGGATAGCCCGGACAGTATCACCCATCAAAAGCACCAGTGCATGTGGTATCGTCCCGGTAGGCTCTATTCCTAAATCCTCTGCACTTTCAACTACAGAAACCCCGTCACACCCGCCTAAAAAGGCATTCCTCTCTATCATAGGGGCAAGTGCCGGGTGCATTCTCCTTGAGCCAAAACTGATTACTGCCCTTTCCCCTGCAGACTTTTTACACCTGGCTGCCTTTGTCGCAATCCCGGAAGCCTGGCACAACAAACCGAGTAAGGCTGTCTCATATATTCCAAAATCAAGGTACTTCCCCTCTATAGTCATGACAGCCTCGTATTCCCTGAATATCGTCCCTTCCTTCATACCCCGGACATTTAGAGGCTTGCCTTTGAGCAGATTGCAGGCGTCATCTATACCGGTAAGCACACCCCATTTCCTGCCCTGCGGAAATTCCTTTACTATAAATTCAGCCTTGACAGTCTTATTGACCTTTTCAGCCTCAAGGATTTGCCTGGTCCTCACAAAATATACGTCAGTAACCTTACCGTTTATTATGTCCTGTTCAGTAGCTATATGAAACACCTTATACCACCTTTGCCTTTAATACCCCTGTCATCTGGCGCAAAGCAAATTCATGGTCTTCGCCAGTCAATGCCGCTACACAATCCTTCAAAACAGTTACATTATACCCTCTTAAGGTAGCATCAGAGACAGTGAACAATATACATATATTAGTGCATACGCCTGTCAATGTCAAATCTTTTATATCCAATTTTTTCAGCAACCTTTCCAAACCTGTCTTAAAGAAACCAGAATAGGTAGTCTTAGAAACTACATAGTCTTTAACACCAGGCTTTAATTCACGAACCACCTTCTGTCCCTCAGTCCCCTTTACCGCATGGGCAGGCCATATATTGAATTCTTTATCATCTTTCTTATGAGTATCACATACATATAGGACAGGAATACCTTTGCGATGTGCCTTGCTTATTTCTGAGCGGATATTTTTAATTATACCCCTTGCCTCAGGCACTTCAAGCGGCGCATTCTTCAGGACAAAGTCATTCAGCATATCAATAACAATTAATGCCTTCATTGCTTAAGCACCTCTCATTGTAATTATTCATATTATATGCAGTTTGTTACTCTTTGTCAACAAAAACTCAAACTTTTTTTCTATCCATTTTTTTAAGTTAACCCAGATTTAGGGCCAGGTTTGGTCTATTATCTTAGGTTGTATAGGTGTAACAATGCTGCCCACCCACTTGGTAACAGCCGCGGGGGAAATCTCAACTCTTTCCCATATCTGACAGCCATCTCCAGGAAATACCGTGCATGGAAGAATGCTTCTACGATAGTCCCCGTAACGGCAAGCCAGTTCTCTCATGCAGGCAATTCTGATTTAAGATTGTTGAATAATTCCTTAACCTTTATTCGGTCATCCTGGACATTAGCCATCTGTTCTAATTTAGCCTTATCTTTTGGCTTATGCTTAGGTTCCCAGCCATGTTTCCATGGTTTACTACACATTGCACAACCTGAAGATTTCTTATCCTTATATTTTGCCATTCCATTCTTCACCCTCTTCTTTATCTCCATATCCTTTAATACCAAGAACAGATAGGGTTGACCTTCCCCTCATCTTTTTAAATATTCAGAGAATGCACTAACTGCCAGGGGTATATGATATTAATATCTCTTGCCCTTCTTGAATGTTTTAAATCTCTGGCGGTTTCTTTTTCTTCAGGGCAACAAAAATAACCCTTTGCCCCCTTATATTCTCTCTCGAAATATCTGAGAGCGTTAGTATGTTTATTAAGGAAAATATTTTTTACCTCTATTGCCACCAAGTTTCTTTTCTTATTTTTATCCACATAATCTATTATAAAATCTACTTCTTGTTTTCTAATCGTTCTCCAAAAATAGACATCCTCAACAGAGAGATTCTTTCGCAGTTGGGAATATATACTGTTTTCCAACAAACCGCCATCAACCTTTAAAGAGAAAGTCTTATTAGCTAAAAGATTTGCTAAACCAGTATCTTCAAAAAAAATCTTTGGCATCTTACTCAATTCGCTTCTTATGTTTTTGTGAAATGGTCTTACTCTCTTAATAATATAGGTGTTCTCCAGAAGAAAAAGATATTCCTGAACGGTTTGCTTTGCCACTCCAAGGGTATTAGAAATTTCTAAGATATTCAACAGACTTCCTGTTTGACAGGCAAGTATTTTAACTAAATCATTGAATTTCTCTATCTCCCTAATCTCTGCAAAGTCTCTAATATCTTTTTTAATATAAGTATTTATTATCTGTTTTAACTTCATCTCCTTCTTCTCTACTACGTCCTCCAATACAATAGCAGGATAGCCTCCAAAAATAACAAATTCAGCCCAAAGTTTTCTAAGTTCTTCCTGTAAGATATCCGGCAGATGTTCTCTCAAATTATACTTTAATCCTTTGAATTCTAAAAACTCCTCAAAATCCAATGTAAAGAGTTCGAAATCCAGTATCCTACCAACCAAAGAATCCTTGAATTTCTTTTTTATAAGAAAACTTGATGAACCACTTACTACCAATTTTATTTTATCTTTATATC
>CAYVEO010000027.1:4273-6913 GCA_964449965.1 uncultured Planctomycetia bacterium | reverse complement strand
TTCAGGAAAGAAGAAGGATTATTCAAATATTGAACCTCATCAATAAATACATATATTCTCTTATTAAAATCCGCACCCTTTGCTTTCAAATACGATATTACTTCCCCTGTAGATGTATTACACATGTCTAAAAAGTGGAAGTCCTCCAGGTCAAAATAAAATATATTATTTTGATATACCCTACTTTTCAGGTAATCTATAATATAATGTAAAATGGAAGCGGCATCAGCCGGAGCTATTGTTTCTTTATCTTCAATAAAATTGAGCACCTTGGAAAACGACTTTCTCTCTTTTATTTCATTCAAAGGCCTTCCCCCTATCCTATTGCTCGCATTCTGGCATCATTCTACAACTATAGTTTACTATATATTCAATATTTTGTCAACTATATTTTACTTTTTATCCAAATTCACCCTTCTTACCGTCCCAAATCCCCTTGATACCGACTTCCCAATCCCCCAATAATCAGGTATTTCAAAATTCACCGAGAACGTCCCGATAAATCCAAGCATAGGAGTTCCCTTAAGCGAAGTCTTAACCTCTTTAATATGGCGAATACTCACCCTAATAGGTTCGGGAACAGTATAACCAAGTCCTTTTGACATTGAGATAATATACAACTTTGTATATTTATCATAAATCCTTTTTTATGATTTACCCTCGGTCCTAATCCATCTGTATGCTGTTTAGCAAAATGAGGGGAATTACGAATGAGGTCAATGTGAAAACGTTCTGCTTCAGGATGGGTATCAGAAGACAGGGTTTTCATGCTTATATAATACTACTTGGAAATCATTTGTCAACATTTTTTACTTCCTGAAGATTGGGGCGAGGATGAGGCCTGCTGCGAAGCCTCCTATGTGAGCGAACCATGCGATGCCTGCTTCTCCAGATTGTGAAACATTGATACCGCTTATGACCTGGAATAACATCCAGAACCCTAAGAAGAAAAATGCAGGCACCTTGATTATCCTGATAAATATGAAGAAAGGAATTAATGTCAATACTTTGGCGCGGGGATAGAACAGGAAATACGCCCCCATCACGCCTGATATGGCGCCGCTTGCCCCGATAACAGGGACCATTGAATCCGGGTTTAGCAGTATGTGTGTCATAGAAGCCGTTATTCCTGTGATGAGATAAAACAGGATAAATTTTATATGCCCCACCGCATCCTCAATATTGTTCCCGAATATCCACAGGTAAAGCATATTTCCCAGAAGATGCAGGATGCCGCCATGTAAAAAAAGTGAGGTAATCAACGTGAGAGGCACTTGAGGGTTAAGATAGATATGGGTAACCTCATAAGGGACAGCCCCCATGGTGCCAACAAGATAGTTAACCCCTTCCCCGAGAGACAATTCGTATAAAAATACTGCGATATTGGTGATAATCAGAAGTATTGTAATTATAGGAAACGTTTTGGTGGGGTTATCGTCTTTTAGGGGAATCATTTACTATTTAATGCCTGATTTTTTAATCTTATCTGTCAGGGCAGGAAGGATTTCAAAAATGTCTCCAACTATCCCGTAGTTTGCCACTTTAAATATTGGTGCATTGGGGTCCTTATTGATTGCTACGATGACGCGTGAGGACTGCATCCCTGCCAGATGCTGGATAGAGCCTGATATGCCGCATGCTATATAGAGTTTGGGACAAACTGTCTTGCCTGTCTGACCTACCTGATGAGAGTATGGTATCCATTCACTGTCAACTGCCGCACGTGAAGCACCTACCGCACCACCCAATGCAAGTGCAAGGTCCTCTATCAATTTAAAATTTTTCCCCTCACCCAGTCCTCTTCCGCCTGATACTATTATATCTGCCTCACTGATGTTTATCGTATTCGTGATTTCATTAATCCTATCCAATAATTTGGTCCTGGATTTCAGGATGGAATCCCCAAAGTCCTTTTTTATAATCCTGCCCTTGCGGCTATTATCAACTCCTGCCTCTTTCATCACCTTGTGGCGCACTGTAGCCATCTGTGGTCTTCTGTTAGGACATATTACAGTTGCCATAATATTGCCCCCGAAAGCAGGCCTGGTCTGGAGTAACAGCCTCTTTTCCATATCTATATCCAGCCCTGTACAATCTGCAGTCAATCCTGCATAAAGCCTGACAGCGACTCTGGCTATAAGCGACCTGCCGAGTAACGTAGCACCACATAAGACTATCTCAGGTCTGTATTCGGCTATGAGACTGCTCAACACCTCTGTATAAGGGTCACACTGATAATCCCGGAGTAATGGGGAATCCGCTACATGGACATTATCCGCACCTCTCCAGAATAGTTCGTTTGCCTTATCTTCTATCCCTTCGCCGAGCAGGACCGCTGATAATTCCGTCCCTAACTTATCTGCCAATCTCCTGCCTTCACCGAGAAGTTCATAAGAGACACTTTGGATATTTCCTCTTATCTGCTCTATGAATACCCATACCCCTTTGTCCTTGCTGGTATCGCAGATTACAGATTCAGTCCTCTCAATGGATATGGCTTCAAATTTGCAGGCAGTGACACATGCCCCGCATAAGTTGCAGTTGTCCTTAGCCCTGGCTAATTTTTCTATTACTTCAATGGCGCCAAAAGGACACGCCTGGACACAGAGCGTGCATCCAACACATTTTTCTTTTGATATA
>CAYVEO010000027.1:0-4173 GCA_964449965.1 uncultured Planctomycetia bacterium | reverse complement strand
GTCAGAATCTCACCCATCGCCCTTTGCGGAGGTGAGAATATCCTGACGACCTGTGTGGGAGAACCGTTTAACCCTATATTCTCGGGCTTCACGTTTAAGTCAGATGCCTTCCACTTAATAATCTCCTGTTTTTTTGCCCTCATCTTGCCTTTTATAGAGGGAAGTCTCGGGGTATTTATCTCCTTGACCACGGTAATCAGACACGGTGTCCTTACCTCTATGACCTCATGGCCTTCTTCTGTCATGCTTTCTAATTTAAGATAACCCTCTCTTATTTCTTCAATCTTTCGGACATAACTCACAAGCGGGATATTCAGGTGGATAGATATACCAGGCCCAACTTGTGCAGTATCACCATCTATAGCCTGCTTGCCGCATATGATAAGGTCATACGAACCGAGCTTCTCTATCCCCTTTGTTAGGGTATAACTCGTAGCCCATGTATCACTACCTGCAAATGCCCTGTCTGATATTAATATCGCCTCATCTGCCCCAAGTGAAATAGCCTCTCTCAATGACCCCTCTGCCTGTGGTGGACCCATTGTAAGAACAGTAACCTTGCCCCCTATCCTCTCTTTAATCCTTAAGCCCTCTTCAATCGCATACATGTCAAACGGATTGATAATCCCTTTCACGCTCTCTCTAATAAGTGTATTAGTCTTAGGGTCTATCTTTACCTCGGTAGTTTCAGGAACTTCTTTTATACAGACGATTATGTTCATAATTCAAATCCCATTTAATAAGGAAGCATGTTTATCCTGAAGAGGCATGTTTTGTGCGAGCGGGCATGGTGCCCCGACGTTACGTCGGGGCGAGCGAGTGCAAAAAGTGAGTGCAGTTTTGCCACGCAGGGGCAAACAAACGTCCTCTGAAGGGTAAATGTGCTTCCTTTCTCATCCCTTGCTTGCACTTTCTTTTATAAGCTCCGTAGCGATGATGTCTCTCTGTATCTGGTTAGTCCCTTCATATATCTGGGTTATCTTGGCATCCCTCATATACTTCTCTATCGGGTAATCCCTCATATATCCATATCCGCCAAATACCTGGACAGCATCCGTTGTCACCTTCATAGCAACGTCAGAGGCATAGAGTTTTGTCATGGCAGACTCTCTTGAAATATCCTTCTTCCCTGAATCTATCATCCTGGCAGCGGCATATACGAGTGCGCGTGCAGCCTCAACCTCTGTTGCCATATCTGCGAGCATAAACTTAAGACCCTGGAAAGATGCGACAGGTTTCCCGAATTGAACCCTATCCCTTGCATATTTCATAGCCAGGTCAAACGCACCCTGGGCAATACCTAAAGCCTGGGCAGCAACACCAGGGCGTGATTTGTCAAAGGTCTTCATTGCAACTATAAATCCAAACCCCTCTTTGGCAAGGAGATTTTCCTTTGGCACACGACAATCTGTAAATACCAATTCCCTCGTTGCTGATGCCCTTATCCCCATCTTCTTTTCCTTCTTGCCAAATGTGAACCCCTTAATCCCTTTTTCCACGATAAACGCACTCGCACCCCTGGCCCCCTTGGATTTGTCTGTCATCGCTATAATAACGTATGTGTCTGCCTCTCCGCCATTGGTTATCCACTGTTTTGTCCCGTTCAATATGTAATGGTCCCCGTCACGCATAGCAGTAGTCTGGATACCTGAGGCATCACTTCCTGCGTTTGGTTCTGTAATTCCAAATGCAGCCAATTTCCTGCCCGCCGCCAGGTCAGGCAGGAATCTCTTTTTCTGTTCCTCATTTCCGTATAGTAAAATTGGATATGTTCCTAATGCACTGGCAGCATAGCAGATTGCAATTCCGCCGCAGGCACGGGATAATTCCTCAGTTACAAGCACTAACTCCATTACCCCTCCGCCAAGCCCGCCATACTCTTCGCCAATATACACCCCAAAGAGGTCAGCCTGAGATAAAAGTTTCATGATATCCCATGGGAATTCCTCTGCCTCATCATAATGGGATGCAACGGGACGTATTTTATCTTCTGCAATCTTCCTTGCCAGGTCCCTTATCATCATCTGTTCTTCTGTCAATAAATAATCCAAAGTTTATACCTCATTTCTTAAAAAGGCCGCTACGCCAGAAGCCTCTCTCGGACCTACTTTCACCTTCCACCCTGATAGTTCTTCCAACTTCCCGCTCAGGACAGCCACATAGCCCGGTATGATTACCTGCTTATGCGAAACCTTATCCTTCATCCCGGATTTTTCCAATGTAGCAGTTATACTCTCTGCAGTAAATTTCTCTGCTGCCCATGCAGTCAGAACTGACATCCCTTCGGCATTACAGGCGATAAGGAACGCGGGGACCTTGCTTGACTCCACTTCTGCCTCTACCGTATAATAGGTAATGGAAAAGTTTGTAGTAATAACTACTGGGGATTTGTCTGTCACGTTTCCTATCTCATATACATTGGGTTCTACCTGGCTCGGCTTTTGCGGGTCAGTGTATATATCCTGTCTCAGGGTCAACAAAGGCAGGACCTCCCATTTTTCACAGCCTTCCATAAGGACAAGGCTTGAATATTTTGATATGTATATTGCAGCCTCAGATGCCTCCATATAAGGATTCTGGTTACCGGTAATAGTAATAGTCGGATAACCCAATGGCCTGAACGTCTTCTTCAGAGACAATCTCCTTATCTGGGTAAGGTCCCACAATTTTCTAACCATAGGTTTTTTACCTGTATCCAGAACAAGTTCTGTAACGCCCATTGCAGATATTTTCTGGGTAAGTTCGGCAAGTTTGTCTAAATCCTGTTCAAGGACTGCAAGAGGAAGGGAATATTTCTTTGCAAGTTCTGCCATCTGAGCAAAGTTCGCTGATGTAGCCGCATAAATAAGAGGCCTTCTGGCTGAACAGGATTCAAGGGCAGATGACATAACGGCAGGGTCTTCACTCATAAGGACAAGGGCTAAGTCTGTAGATTCTGCCACCTTCTTTACCACTGAAGGGAATTTTGCCTTTCCGTCTGTTGACTGTTTAACAGCAATGAGGTTCACGCTGATATGCTGCCCAACACGGTCAAATTTCAAATCATTTATCTTTTTGACCCTGTCCGATATCTCTCCATCAGATAATGCGCTATCTATTACAAAACCTACTCCTGTAGGATGGTAGAATGTCTCCTCATGCCTGAAAAGGACAGTCTCATTGCCAACCTCTATCTTCTTATCCCCGGTCCCTATAGTAACAAGTTTTATCGGCGGCTGAGAAGCCCCCTCTAAATTTGCCTTTGCCTCATCTGTAATCTTAGGACATTTGTCTAAAGAAACCTTCTTTGCCGCCAACTGCATGGCAAATGCAAGGCACGTCGGGAACCCGCATACCCTGCAATTCGTCTTTGGTAACTGTTTATAAATATCCAATCCAGTCAAAGCCATTTTATTTTTCCTCCTACAACAACGATTCCATTGTCAATGCCGGGTGTCCAACCTTTTCAAGGAATGGAACCAGCTCTTCTGATGTAGTAGCAGACGTTTCATCTGCTATCTTGTCATAAAGCCCGGGCTCGCCAATCTCATTTGCCCTCGCAATGATTCTATCCTTAATTGCCTCTTTCAACTCCTTAGGCATCCATACAACCCTCTTCAACCCCCCATTGGCAGAAATGAATTTCTTGCTCGTTATATAGAGTCTGCCAACACCTAAAAATCCAGGGGTCTGTGCCCCACCGCCTACTGAACCGGCAAGCGTCGTAAATTTCATCCCGCAAGGCGTCTCACCAGGATATTCCCTGTTCACAATCATTATCCCGTTTGCCTCAGGTATAATCGCAACGATGCACTCAAAACAGCCGCAACTCGTCATTGGGTCTTCAATCATGGAATAGGCATTGAAACGTTCAATGGCACTATTAGATTTGGCATAGACAAACGCATTCACGCCTTTCCACTGACCCTTCAGAGGGTCTATTACCTCACCCTTCACTACAGGCTGGTTGCCGCCTGTAGGTCTGATTTCATAAGCTGCCTTACCATCAAGCCAGTTATACGCGCCGCATAACCCTAACCTCTCCGGGCTTATGATACATACATGATTTGGTGCATAGGACTGGCATATCGTGCATGAATAGAACGTATCCACACTCTCATCAGTCATGCTGCCTATCCTTGCATCGCGCTCATCATAAGCCTTCTGAGCCACAGGCAGCAGCCTCTTGACGTC
>CAYVEO010000026.1:27816-36215 GCA_964449965.1 uncultured Planctomycetia bacterium | reverse complement strand
GTAAGAAGGCTGTTTTATTGAGAATGTCTCTGTATTGCTTTGTCAGATGCCTGTTAATAGCATGTGTAACTTCATGCCCGAGTATAATAGCCAGTTGTGCCTCGTTATCTATGCGTGCCAACATCCCTGTATGAATATACATCCTTCCATCTGGAAAAGTAAAGGCATTAAGCAAAGGGTCATTTATTACTTTTACATAGAATTTTAATTTTCCATCTTTAAGACTTACAGGAATAATCTTTTGTAATACCTCATTTATATAATTTTCTAATTCTTTGTCCTGGTAGATGTATCCGCTTTTGTCTAATTTCTCCTCTTCCTCCTGAGCCCTTTTCCAAAGCCGATTTTCATCCTCTTCCAACAGAAAACTTTCCTGTGAATTGTTAAATGGCCTGATATTGGTCGTAGCACAGGAAGTTAGAGTTGAAACAGCCACTATTAATGATAAAACTTTTATCATCAACATAACTACCTTAAACCCGGAAATCCTTTCAGGATTACCCTGACTAATTTTTCTGCTTTTTCAGGATTCCTTATATCGTATTCTTCAAAACTATAAATATTGTACCATAGGATTTCTCCTGTTGAACCATCTACTAAGGATGCACTGATATAATTAAACCCCTCAGATAAATAAGCCCCTAATAGTGCTGCAAAGAATTTCATGGTGACCCTGCCACCGGTAGAAAGATAGTCCTGGCATTGGATGAACAGTAACGTATCTGACCCGGAAAATTGTGCGAGTGGACTTATCCCTGGTCCCAATGTATAATCAAAATTTTTTACTTTATCAGGGAATACCTGCTCAGGTATGTAGAGATGTACAAAAATACTATAGTTTACTGCCCGATAGAGCGCCTGCATATCCTTCAGGGACGCATTGAGACTCTCATCTGAGGATATTTCAGGAAAGGCCTTTAGATTAAATTTATACGAATTAGAAATTTCTTCCTTTACGGATTTGAGAATGTTATCCTTTGCCTCATCCGACCATTCATCCATTAGTTCTTTTACACCACCAGCAGTAACTTTATACATCTTTACATCAACAGGCATAATCACCACAGTCTTGGCATTCTTAAGCCTATCTCCCATGGATGGATGAATCTTATAAGAGGAAGTCGTGGTACAACCTGCGGATAAGAAAAGAAACAAAATTACTATACCATATATAAATTGTTTGCTTCTCATTTTATTGAACTCACATATACCATGGGCCAGAAGAGCCGGTTCTTTGCCACTTTTTTCAGGACTTCTTTTAAGCCATTATTCCTGACAAATTCAAACTTGAGATTACAATCAAAATAGCCTATATCCACACCCGAGAAACCCGACTTTTTAAAGACCCTCCTCAATTTAGAAACGAGATAGGACTTTTCATACCCAAATTTCATGTGTCTGGATTTTAACAGTCCGATATGAATAAACTCTGCCATCTGCTTTATCACAGGTAAGTCAGGTATGTTCCCCCATAACTGCCTGTATGTCAGCGCTCCAAGGGAAAGGCATGGAACAGTATTAAAGGCGGCCCCGCCGCTCTTACAAACCCTGTATAATTCGGAAACCGAGCCTTTAAGATTGTCAAAGTGCTCTATTACCCCGCCTCCGTATATAAGGTCAATAGAGTCATCAGCAAGCGGCATCTTTTTGACATCGGCACATATAAAGAGCGGCTTGCTATTATTCTGGAGTTTTTTGGCAAATATCTCCCTGGCCAATCTCAACGCCTCAAAAGATGAATCTATCCCTATTACCCTGTGACCGCGGCGTGCCATGTGCAAGCCGAGGAGCGTAGGTCCGCACCCGATTTCAAGGTAAAGACAATTATTTCTATGGCTCCAGAAATTATCAATGTATCTTAAAACGTCTTTAATGTCCCTTGATTCTATGTGTTCGTCTATATCCTCAATATACCTGTCAAAACTCGCCTTGTAACTTTCATCCCATTTGCTGATGGAAAGATTTATATCACGAGATTTTTTTTCTGAAAGGAATACCGGAATCCCTTCCCTCACCTCATACGAACGTTTGCAATTTTCACAGATAATACTCTTATCACCGGACTCAGCCAGAGAACTATGACATTCGGGACATCTTAATATTCCAAGAAATTCCCTCACCTAAGTTTTTGCTCCAAAAAAATCCTTATACCATGTAATAGTTTGTTTTAATCCGGCTTCTACGTCATATTTTGATTTCCAGCCGAGGGTTTTTCTTGCTTTCTCTGCTGAAAGAGACTGGTTCTTTATCTCATTTACCGCCTCATTCAGGATAAGAGGTTTTAAATCTTCGCGCCGCATAAGTTTGAGTATGAGTTTTACCAGTTCCAGGACAGTATATCGCTTTTCATTACTGAAGTTAAACGCCTCTCCCTGGATACCTTCATCGTCTAACTTTTCTGCCAGGTGCATATAACCATCAACTGCATCCAGGACATAGATATAGTCTCTTATATACGTCCCGTCACTCCTTATTACAGGGTTCTCATTATTGAGAATAGAGCGTATTGTCCCCGGGACTATCCTGTTAAAATTCAAATCCCCGCCGCCGAAGAAATTACCGCACCTTGTTATGCCAACAGGGAGGTTATAACTTTTGTAATACATCTGGGATAAGAGGTCAGCACAACTCTTTGAACAATCATACGGGTGCATCCCCCTGAGCGGGGTATCCTCTTTATAGGGGAGTTTATCATGGCTGCCATACGCCTTATCAGACGATGCTATCACAATCCTTTTCAAAAGATGAGTATCTCTTGCCGCCTCAAGAACGTTCCACGTCCCTTTGATATTCGCCTCCAGCGTCCCTATCGGTGACCTGTTTGCTGCACCAACAATAGTCTGCGCACCTAAGTGAAATATGGTATCAATCTCATATTCATTCAGTGCCCTTTCAATGGTATTATAGTCCTCAAGACGTCCATAAACTATCGTAACCTTCTTATAATACCCGTTCATATATAGATTGGATTTCGGCACTATGTCCCTGACAAGACAGACAACATTACTGTCCTCATCCACCAATTTCTTCGTAAGCCACGAACCTATCAGACCAGTAGCCCCTGTAACAAATACGTTCTTGCCCTTCCACCATGACCTCATTACCCCACCCCCTTATTATCGTCTAATTATACCACATTTCCGCCCAAGGTCAATAAGAAAAAATGCCCTCAACCGATTAGGTCAAGGGCAAACGTCTTATTTCTTTAGTCCGGCATTATTTAAGGCTTATTCTATACGATGCTCGCGATTACTTTGTTATACGCTGTTTGTCTCTCCTTTTTGTTAAATACTCACTTTCTTTTTCAAAAAGAGTAAGTTGTGCTTGCTCATTTTTAATTTCATATTTTTTTGAATTCAGGCTCTTTATCAACTCATTCACTACAGTCGTTAAATCTGAGTGTTTCTTTTTAGCGATATTCTCTACGAAAGCATGATTCTCTGGTTCCAAATAGATTGGCAAATTAATCTTTGCCCTGGGATTGTAAAACTTTTCCCTTTCTCCCTTCGAGAAATCATATTCCTTCTTCATGTTATACGGCTTTTTTAAATTCGAGTATTTTGGCTTGAGATGACTCTAGTATAGAATCACGAATGAAAGAACTTGCCTCTAATATCTCTATGCCGATTAATTCACCATTCTCACTCAACTCAGCTGTAATATTTGGGCTTAACTCAATGCTGCCTGCCTCTTTTTCTTCGGAGATAACTATGTGCAGGATATCTTCATCTTTAAAATATGTCATTTTTGTTTTATTCATTTACAAACCTCCCCGTTTTAACTCGAAATTTGATTTGTTGATGTGTAGTTGCATGAATTGTGACAGGTCTTATTATAACCAGTCTATCATCTATTTTGCCTACTACAATTAAGTGTTGAGTTACAGTATCAAAATACCTTTCTGATGAATACCGCAATATATTTTCAATTTTTGAAAGTTCAAATTCCCTTAATCCGGATCTGTACTTCATATAGTCGGACCATACGATTATAGACTCTTCAGGGTTCCCCATATCCCCTCCAGTTTCCCATCTTTACTGCATGTTAAAAATATACTATGTAAAAGTGATTTTGTCAAGCGATTTGTTCCGTTTGTTGTTCTCGAAAAATTCAGAAGATTTTTAAAGTAAACTTTTGTTTATCATTATCCTTCAAAAGGTTGATTTTTGGGGAAATTTCTATACCACTCTATGGTTCGGATGATGCCTTCGGAAAGACTCGTTTTGGGCTGCCAGCCTAATATCTTTTTTGCCTTTCTAAAATCGCAGTACCATCTTTCCTTCTCCAATGGTCTTGCCTTATTTTCTCTGCATATCACCTTGCTCTTACTGCCAGCCTCCTTCGCAATCAACTGACCTATATCAAACAGTTTTGTGCTTTTGTTATTGCCGATATTTATAATCTCATCCTTAGCTTTTTTATTATCAAATGCCCTGAATATGGCATCTGCCACATCTCCAACAAAACAGAAGTCCCTGCTTTTACTTTTGGAAGAATTTAATCGGATGTTCTCTCCCTTCAAACTTGAGAGTATAGCCATGGGAATAAACCGCTCCTTCTTCTGATACGGACCATAGACATTTGATAAACGCAGGATGACTACAGGGATACCGTGCAGTTTGGAATACAATTGGGTGAACATCTCCCCTGTCAGTTTTGTTATTGAGTAAGGAGAAACGACGTCAATCTTTTGAGTTTCAACAAAAGGGACCCGGCCGTTTCCATATACCTCTACGGTGCTGCAGTAAATAAACCGCCTGACACTTAATCCCTTTAATGCCTCCAGGATATTCAGTGTCCCTTTTATGTTTGTGTCTATACACGAACTTGCCACTTCGTAACTTCTATCAAGGTTGACTACTGCACCTAAATGAACGACGTAGTGGGGTTTTATTCTATGTATTGCAGATTTGATTGATTTAAAATCCAGCAGGTCTATCTGGCAGGGTTTGATTCTACTGTTTCTGAAAGGTTTTAAGGTAAAGATATAGGATGAGGCAGGGTTATTATAGAAGGCGTAAATGTGGCACTTTGTATCTGCAAGGAGTTTTTCAATGAGATTTGCGCCGATAAATCCTGTTGCACCGGTTATTAATACCCGTCTATTTCCAGACTGCCCACTCTGCTTCATTCTTCTTCCATAATTCATTGAGAATTTCATTCTCCCTGATAGTATCCATACCGCTCCAGAACCCCTGATGTTTATAGCCTGATAACTGGGACAGTTTTGCAAGTTTGACTAACATTCCTTTTGAAAAATCCGTATTCTTCCAATCCCAGTAATCAAATAATGCCTTTTCAAAGATAAAAAGCCCGCAGTTCATCCAGTAGTCGTAAAAGACAGGTTTCTCCACGTAATCAACTGCTATGTCATTATCATCAAGGCTCAAGATACCATAAGATGTCCTTAAAGGGACAAGCCCCATCGTCCCAACTTTACCCTTTTTTATATGAAATGAAACCTCATTATCCAGATTTATATTGGAAAGCACGTCGGAATAAGACAATATGAACCTGTCTGATACCGCCTTTCTTATCTGCCATAGCCTTTCAGCCGTATCAGAATCCTCTCCGGTATCAATACATTCAATATTTATCTCCTTAAAATTATTCCTGAAATATTCCCTTATGGCATCACCCTTGTAACCTACGAGAACCTTTACGTTCTTTATGCCGAAATGCCCGAAATATTTCACGATATGTCCCAGAACAGGCAATTCACCAATCCTGACCAATGGTTTTGGTATGTCCTTAGTCAATGGATACAGCCTGCTGCCTTTGCCGCCTGCCAGAATGACCACGTCTATTTTTTCCATGCATATATCATCCATATTCTTACCACTCCGCCATTTTTATATTTTCTGCCACCCGTCTCTATCCAGAGGTGATGACCTGAAAAGAGAGGTAAGCAAACCCAATGAATAGACCCACAAGGTAATGACACATGCTGCAGGGTGAAAGAACCATGCCCTGTCAGGCCGCCGGATATATCCCCTGACAGCCTGAAATATAACTGGTATTACAAGGAAAGAATATACTATAAATTTTATCAACCGTTTCTTGTTAACACTGCCCCATGGGTATCGTCTCAGGTTCTGAACCTTTGAAAAATATAAATAATCCTGGACCCGCCTCCTCTGTTTCCTGATAAACGCCCTTATATCACCTGAAAATATGTGGACAATGCCAATCTTTACCTTGGCGAATCTATCCCTGCCCTGTTTCAGTAAATCGTATACCACGTCTATATCAAAGAGATAATCTTTAATATGACACTTTAACAGGTCATCTCTTCGGACAAGAAATCCGTTTGCCCCGATAGTAGGCAGTCTCTTTTCATCTATGAGTATCACCTTTAAATAGCCGCCTTTATCACAAATTTCCACAGGGGATTCAGTCCACTTCCCTGTAAGAGATGAGTAGCGGTCGTAATTTCCGAGAAATACGCATAATGGGTCATTCATCCCGATAAGGGCACAGTAACGCGTGATAAACCCGTCACCTGGACGATACGTATAATTTAAGGGCTCACTGGCTACAATCTCTATGTCCTGAAAAGGCTCTACCATCCTCTTAAGCCAATCCCGGGATTCCATTACGTTATCGCTGTCAATCAGGGCTATAATGTCGTTTTTAGCCTCATGCAAACCCACTGCCTTGCCGGCCTCGCCTGTTTTTAAGGCATTATGGACTACCTTATCAACATTGTATGATTTGGCTATATCTAAAGAACTATCAGTAGAGCCTGCATCAGCGATTATGACCTCAAGTTTTTCTTCGGGATAATCCTGCATGCGGATGCCTTCAAGGCATTCTTTTAACGTCCTCTCTGAATTATATATCGGGATGATAATGCTGACCGTCGGAAGATTATCCATGTTTGAAATCAAGGATGTGCCCTGCCACTTTCCTCGCTGCCCTGAAGAAATATTTGACGTCTTCAAAATCCCTTATGGATATTAGTCTATTATATATAAATTCGGGATTAACTGCAACCTTGTATAAGCCCTGAACCAATTCGGCGAGTCTGGTATCTTCTATATCAGTTTTCATTACAGGTTCTTTCATATCGTAACGTTCCCAATCCAATGTCTTGAGCAGCCCGCTTTCTTTACATTCTTTAAATAATGGCGTCCCTGGATAAGGAATTACCATAGTAGCCTGCATCGTATAGGCATAGCCTTTCTTCAATAGATATTCCCCTAACTTTAGCGTATTCAGTGCATCATTATAATCCTCCCATGGATAACCAAACATTATCGTAATATGAGGATAAAGCCCTGCCTTACGTGCCATCTTGCATGATTCCAATATCTTTTCTACAGTCACTCCTTTATTTATCCTCTCAAGGGTCTTTTGATTAGCGGATTCTATGCCGAATAATAAGAGCCGGAACCCCGACTTTTTCATCAATTTGTATCCTTCTAAATCAACCGCACCAAACCTCATGTTACAATCCAGAAATATCTTTTTATTATAACCTCTCTGAATCATCCCATTACAAAATTCTTTAAGCCACTCGCCTTTGGGAAACGTCCCTGTATCATCCATTATCTCGCGAACATTATAATTTTTTATCAGGCTATCTATTTCTTTCAGGAGACTCTCAGGGTTCCTTGAACGAAATTCCGGATACGTGGTAGTCCATGAACAAAAACTGCACCTGTGATACCAGCAGTCTCTGCCTACCATCGTATATGTACCGGGAACCCGTTTATAATTCCCATTCTCCCTGCTGTAGAGGTGCCATTTTGTCAGGTCTCTGTCTATGAATGGGAGTTTATTTAAATCGTGGGTTAACTTAAATTCCCCTGTATTTTTCACCCCACCATTCTGCCGGTACCATATACCAGGCTCTAATTGTTTGTCATTGCGAGCAGGGACTGCCCCATTTAAATAATTACAAAGGTTTAACAGCAAGAAGTCATAATCACCGCCTGTCAGGACAAAATCCACGTCTGAATTCTCCATTGTTTCACCCGGCATTGCGGTCACGTGGTCGCCCATTAAGACAGTTAACAGTTGACAGTTAACAGTTAACAGTTTCTTCAATTTGTTTATTATTTGCCAGTGTTGTTTAACTACAGGGGTCTTGGTTTCTATGACGAGGACATCAGGTTTTTCTTTCTTCCCCCGCTCAAGCCACTGAGTAAAATTAAGCCTCTCGGCAATGGCATCATCCCATACTACATCAAAACCTGCCTCTTTGAGCATAGTAGCAGCATAGGACGGGACCATAGGGTAGATATAGGTAGGACTATTAAACCACTGGAACTGCCTGTTCTGTCCCAGAAGCGGGCACCCCTTACCCTCAAGCGGCGGATAACTTATCATTACTTTCATTTTTTTCATTCTTTTCTCACTATAATCTGGCGCGCCTGGGCCGACTCGAACGGCCG
>CAYVEO010000026.1:0-27716 GCA_964449965.1 uncultured Planctomycetia bacterium | reverse complement strand
TTAGAAGGCAGGTGCTCTATCCAACTGAGCTACAGGCGCAATAACAAATAGAGATTGTATCAAAAATTTCTATCTTGGTCAATAATAATCATCTTATGCCTTTCCCTCTGTAAGTTCCAGGAATATATCTTCAAAATTGCCAGAAGGGTTGTGCGCCATATCCCGTAATGTTTCCACGCTTCCCAGTGCTATAAGTTTACCCTTATGTATTATCCCCACCCTGTCAGAGAGTTCTTCTGCAACTGACAATGTATGGGTTGACAGGAATACGGTCACGCCAGACATGGCTTTCTCTTTTAGTATCTTTTTGACTATCCGGGAACTCTTAGGGTCAAGTCCAACCATCGGCTCATCCACTATAATTAATTTCGGGTCATGTATCAGCGAAGCACACATAACCAACCTCTGCTTCATACCATGGGAATAGTCTTCTATAAGATTATCTACATAAGAGGTCATTTCAAAAATGCCAAATAATTCTTCGGCGTTTTCCTCAATATCCCCTGAGTCCATATTATAAAGCCCGCCTATAAATTCAATAAATTCTCTTGCAGTAAGTTTCTCATATAGAAATGGAAAATCCGGGATATAGCCTATCAGCATTTTGGCATTGACAGCATCCTTCTGAATATCATAACCGCCTATCAATATCTCACCTGATGTAGGTTTTAGCAGCCCGGTCATCAACTTGATAGTGGTAGTCTTGCCGGCACCATTTGGCCCTAAGAATGAAAAGAGTTCTCCTTTTGCTATTTCCAGATTCAAATTATCAACAGCTGTCTTTTCACCGAATTTCTTTGTAAGGTTCTTTATGGAAATCATATTATTTATATTCTATTACATTTATTTTTAATTTACCTACTAATGAGGCAATTTCTGCCTGTTTTTCAAGCCCGCCTTCAAAGAGTTTTATATGCGTGGCATCTGCTATATCCTGACCAAATGTTGGGTCCATATTAACCCACCTGCCTACAAATACACTGGGCCATGCATGATAGTAGAACCTTCTCTCATGATATACGAGCCCCACGCACATCTTCGCAGGTATCCCAACTGCCCTTGCCATCGCTGTAAACAACGTAGTGTGCTCATTACAGTCGCCTTCCATGGTGTATAGCACCTCAACTGCCGAAGGGACAGTGATACTCGGCACCTTTCTAATATTAAGGTATAGCCATTTCCCTATTTGGACAGCCTTTGCCCATGGGTCCTTTTCATCCCCGATTATCTCGTTTGCCTTAAGGATAATCTCTGCATTATCTGACTGGACGAAGGCAGTTTCTAAAAGGGGCACAGCCTCTTCTATATGGCGAGATTCGATATCCCCTGAAGAAGTCAGGTCATTTATCAAAGGTCCTTCTGAAAAGATTTCTATAATCTTATCAGAGAATGGCAGGTTGTGATTCTGTAGTTGGACCTTCATATATTGGGCCTCTCTCGGATTGGTGATAATCTGATTTGACGGGACCGATGATGCAAGGAGCATATCTTCACCGCTTATCTTAGCCCTTTTTATACGCACAGCCTCCTCCTGGTTTTCCTTTACCATAACCCACCCAAGAGGCGTCTCCTGTTTCAATATCTCTCCCTCTTCATTGACCCAACTCGTAGCCTTAATGCCTTTGTATTCTATTTCTACCACATATACATCCTGTATCCTGTCCTTGAAATTATATTTCTCTATGCCCGTAACCTTTATCCTTGCCTGACCTGTCCCCAGAGTAAGCGGGTCTATTACATCTGCAAGATAACTTTTACCTGGTATAAGTTCTGGAAGGGTAAGGAAAGGAGTCATGGTATTTGTAAGGAGTAAATCCTTTTCCACAGTAAGTTTTTTCTTAACCTTTGTATTACCTGAATCTATAACAAGGTCTAAGGTCTTACCAATAAGGCTGCCATCCACCTTGATTCTATGTATCCCTGAATTCATAAAGAAATTGAACTTCTTAAGTTTGTAGGTATCATCCACTATAATAAATCCCTGAAACTGAACCTCATTATCTTCACCTAACATGTTTATCTTTAAGTATGTCCTGTTCTGAACGGTATACCCGGAATAGTCCATCCCCTTGTATGGTCCAGTTGAGGTTGAGGAATAACCCACCTTCTCATTATTATAATATATACCCATCCATTCCTGCCTGAAAGGAAGTCCTGACGAAAAAAGATTTTTGTAGCCGCCCCCTGCCAATGTTGGGGCGATAGATGTTATAAGTTCTCTTTTGACCAGAAACCCCATCATTACAAGCCAGAATGTTATGATGGAGAGGTTTATAAATATTAAGAAAACCCCTCGTTTCGTTTTGCTCATCTCATATAAAAAGGGACGGTTCTATTTTTGTTAGCCTGCTGCTCACACTATAAAATAGAACCGTCCCCTATTTTTCACTTTTGGGAGTTATTCTAAATTCCTTCATCTTCCTCCTCAAGGTATTACGGTGAATCTTGAGTATCTGGGATGTCTTACCCCTGTTAAACCTTGTTGCCCGCAATGTCCTGATAATCAGGTTCTTTTGAAGGGTATTTTCAGCAGTCCTTAATGACCCATCCATATGGACTGGTTTTTCATGAGGAGCCATGGATATAAATAATGAGCTTCTCATATTGTAAGGCAGATGTTCTATATGAATCATATCACCTTCAGCCAGAACTACCGCCCTCTCTATGCAGTGCTCTATCTCCCTGACGTTCCCTGCCCAATCGTATTCACAGAGTAATTCCATTGCCTCAGGAGAGATGCCTTTTATTTTCTTGTTATTCTTTTGATTAAACTTATTAACAAAATAGTCTATTAAAGGCCGGATATCTTCGCGTCTTTCCCTCAACGGCGGGATAATGAAGGATACTACGTTCAGGCGATAATAGAGGTCCTCTCTAAAATTGCCTTTCTCTATCTCACCTATAAGGTCCCTGTTCGTAGCAGCAATTATCCGGACGTTAACCTCTATAGTCTCTGTCCCGCCTACTCTTTCAAACCTTTTTTCCTGCAGGACGCGCAGCAATTTTGCCTGGGTGGAACGATTTATCTCCCCAATCTCGTCTAAGAATAACGTGCCTCTATTTGCCAATTCAAACCTGCCAAGGCGTCTGGTAGTTGCGCCTGTATATGAGCCTTTCTCATGTCCAAACAATTCGCTCTCTAATAATGTCTCCGGCAAAGCGGCACAACTTACCTTTAGAAAAGGCTTATCCTTACGAAGGCTATTCTGATGGATAAATCTTGCCATCACTTCTTTGCCGGTTCCACTTTCACCCTGCAGAAGCACGGTTACCTCGCTGCTTGCCACTTTTATTGCTATATCATACAACTCCTTCATCTTCTTACTCTTGCACACTATTCCATGAAAAAGCTCTGTTTCCTTTAATGGCTCCCCAGCAGTATCTTCTGATAAAGAAAGCCCATCGGGACATGTATTAACGAGGGACTCCTGGTAAGATTTAATAATATTTATTATCTCCTTCTCACTGCTTAATACCGGCTCTACCTTGCAATCTAAGAAGGTTTCTAAATCATCTATCAGGTGGGAATCCTGGGGGGTTGCCATAGCCATAGTAAGCCTTCCCTCCTCTTCTTTGATAGGCAGGAATTTCAATTTTAACGCAGCACTGATGGGAACCCTGCTTAATAAACTATTGGGAATATCTATTCTGTCTAATCTGAAATATGGTATGCCTTGCTGGAGGCTGCATGCGGAAAGGACGTCTTCTTCTTTGACAAATCCTAATTCTATAAGGACCTGTCCTAATAGTTTTCCTAACGCCTTATGTTTCTCTAATCCCTGATTCAACTCTTCTTCTGTCAGGTAATCATTCTCAAGAAGTATCTGACCAATCGGTTTATTTAACCTGTTAGCCATTTTCAATCCCCTTTAAAAGAGATTATACCACCACAGGAAATAAAGTCAATCTTTTTGTTTTTCTTCACCTTCTTCCAATTGAAATCGGACAGGAATCGTAACCCATTCCACAACCGGTACACCCATCCGTTTTGCCGGTATAAAGGTCCAGTTCTTAACAGCCGCTGCCGCAGCCTTGTCCAATACTTCATAATTGGATGACTTAAAGACCTTTACCTCACCTGCAGTTCCATCAGGCATAACCTGGACATTCAATAGAGTAGTTCCTTCATAGCCATTCCTCCTTGCCGCCAATGGATACGGGGGCGCAGGATTCTGCAGGTATCTTGGCATGGCAGATGTTATACTGCCCTTCTCTTTCAAATAATTCCAACTCTCGCCAGGGACGTCCTTTTTTTCAGAATCACGCCCATTGTCTAACAATGGTTTCTCTGCTTTTTCCAAATGGGAATCTCCTGCTTGCGGGCGGGGATTTGCGTCAGCAATCAATGTATCCTGATGTCCTGTGATGACTTTCTGTAATAGATTAGACTGGACGTCAATCTCTTTATCCTTCTCTTTAGAACCGATAACCTCTTTTGGTTTTGCCTTTTCCTGGGGAGATGCTGTCACAACTATTACATCAAGGCTTGAGAGACCCCTGGTAATTTCTAATCCTGCCTTTGTCTTTCCAGACGGGAAAAGTATTACCCCGATGTGAATTACCATAGAGATTATTAGAGCGACTATTAATTCTTTATTCATCTCCTCAAAGCCCATCTGGATACAGGGAGGACGTGCGGTCTGCCTGACGTCGGGTTATCCCTCACTACCACAACCGCACTATATACCTCTTCTATGGTCTTGTAATCAAGAACTGCACTGGGCACCCCAATCTTATAAACCATTCCATTCTGCATGAGGATGAGCCTGTCAGAATATTCCGATGCCATATTAAGGTCATGGGATATAAGAATTATAGTCTTTTCCTTTTCTTTCTGTAACTTTTTTAATAGGTCAAATATCTCTGTCTGGTGGCCAATATCCAGATGAGACGTAGGTTCATCAAGAAGTATTGTCCCTGTCTCCTGTGCAATAGCCTGGGCTATGATAACACGCTGAGTTTCACCTGTAGACAACTCATTTATGAATCTGTTTCTTAGATTAATAGTTCGGGTAAGTTCCATAGCCGCGTCCACATAATTTTTGTCAGAATCGGTCAGGGATGCAAATCTGCCCATGTATGGGTTACGTCCCATAGAAACGACCTCTTCTACACGAAAGGAAAAAGAGACGGTTATATCTGGCGGGACGAAGGCTGCCCTCCTGGCAAACTCCCGGGTTGTCCAGGAATTTATATCCTTTCCCTCAAATAAAATGGAGCCATTCCTTGGACTTAATATCCTGCTCAGGCTCTTAAGCAAAGTGGATTTACCAGAGCCATTCGGTCCGATAATCCCGATAAATTCACCTTTATCTACCTTGAACGAGACGCCCCGGATAATGTCCGTGCCATCATATCCTGAGGTTATATCAATCACCTCTAATAGAGCGATTTATACCACCTTCCTCCCCTTTCGTAAAAGATATATAAAGAACGGTGCACCAGCCAGAGCCGTAATCACCCCTACAGGCAGTTCTATAGGCGGCAGGATAGTCCGTGCAACTGTGTCAGATAATATAAGGAATATGCCTCCTCCCAATACACCGGCAGGTATAAGTATACGATGGTCAGGACCAACTACCATCCTCATGATATGAGGGATTATCAAGCCTACAAAACCTATCATACCAGCTAATGATACCCCAGCCCCGATGATGAGTGACAGAACGAAGAAGAGTATCTTTTTAAGCCTCTCCACCTCTACTCCCAGATGGTACGCCTGCTCTTCACCAAGTGCCATTATATTGAGTTCCCGCGAATAAAGATAGACTATGACGAGTCCGATTGCCGTATAGATAAATATGAATTTGAGCATATTAATATCCACCTGTGAAAGGCTGCCCATCAGCCAGAATAGTATCTCCTGCGCCTCTTTTCTTGAGATAGACATGATAAACATACCTATCGCAGAGAGAAAGGCATTGACAATCACGCCGGATAACAATAGTGTATGTATAGGTATCTTGCCTCCTATTCTTGATAAATTATATACAAAAAACATTGCAGCCAACGCCCCTATAAAAGCGAATAATGGGAGAAGGATTATAGACGAATGGATTTTCATGGAGATTGCCACCGTAGCACCCAATGCAGCCCCGGATGACGCCCCTAATATAAAAGGGTCTGCCAATGGATTACGCAATACCCCTTGCAGCACAATCCCTGAGGTTGATAATCCAGCACCTATAACCAGACACATGATTATCCTGGGTAATCTGAGTCTGAGGAGAATTGTTTCTTCCGTCCCCGTCCATGTGTGAGATACATTAACGAATGGCAGATGAGAAATCAGGATTTTACATGATGTGGAAAGTGGTATCCAGACAGTGCCTAAGGTAAGAGAGAGAAATGATACCAGTAGTAATAGGATTATTAAACCTGATAATAGGCAGACGCGATTTCTATTACTCATTTTTATCTCATATGTAGGGGTTCAATTCATTGAACCCGCATGGCTTGATAAATCAGGATAGAACAGTTCATGGAGTTTCTCAATACCTTCTACCAGTCTCTGGCTTGGATGAAATATGATATCAGGGTTCACGTTATATATACGTCCCTGCCGGACACAGGTCAAATCCTTAAATTCATCTCTTTTAAAAAACCCTTTCCAGCCTTTTTCATCAGTATGGCTAATCCCTAAAATAATAATGTCAGGATTCCTCTCTATTATATTTTCAATACTGAACTGGGCATAAGAACGAGCCGCATCATATGCAATATTCCTACCGCCGGCGAGTTTTATAAGGTCATCAACGAACGAGTCTGACCCTGCCGTAATAAGAGGAGATAATGAAATCCCAACAAGCACCTTTGGCCTATTATCCATGGGGATAGATTCTATCTTTTCTCTGATTTTTGCGAGCCTGACCTCCATTGTTTTTATAAGTTTTCCGGATTCGTCTTCCTTCCCGGTAATTTTCCCTATCATCTCTATAGAACGAATAGTCTGGGAAACATTTGATGGCGAGATTACTACCACCTTCAAACCTATCTTCTCCAGTTTATTCACATTCATCATCTGCTCAAGCCCCGTAGCAAATATACAATCAGGACTCAATAACATTATCTTCTCAAGATTTATGGTGGTAAAATCCCCTATCTTTTCTTTGTCTCTCGCCTCTTCAGGATAGAGACAAAATGTAGTTACCCCGACCACTTTATCACCTAATCCCAGTGCAAATAGTATCTCTGTATTACTCGGCGCCATAGAAACAATCCTCTCAGGGGCTTTTTCAAATACAACAGTCCTATTCGCATCGTCGGTAATACGGATTTCACTGCAATGGCACCAGCTTCCTGTCATTGCGAGCGTTAGCGAAGCAATCCCTGCTAAACACCTCACCATTCAATCCCCTTCCTTGCCTTTATCCCCCTTTTGTAAGGATGTTTGACATCTCTCATCTCGGTCACATAGTCTGCCATTCTAATGATTTCTTCAGGGGCATTCCTTCCGGTCAATACCATTTCTACATTTTTAGGTTTGGAATCTATCAATTCCACCAATGCCCCAACATTAAGATATTTCTCGCTAACAGCATTGACAACCTCATCAAGTATGACAAGGTCGTATCTGCCACTTGACAATACCTTCCCCACCTCTTTTAATGCACTGGAAATAGATGACTTTAAAGATTGGATTGAATCCTGGCGGTCTTTTGGTGGTAAAAAGATAGGATGGGTCTGATTAAAACGGACTACTTTTAGTTTTGGAGAAAGCCTCTTTGCAGATTCAACTTCTCCACTGGTAAGCCTCTTGCTCTTTAAGAACTGGAATATACATACCTTTAGCCCTGCCCCAGCCGCCCTCATCCCCAACCCAAATGCAGCTGTAGTCTTCCCTTTTCCATTACCTGTATATATATGAACCAACCCTTGCATATCTTAAATTTTACCACAATAAGATAAGGAATGCAAGACTTTTGAGTTGCCTTTTTTTATGCTAATTTATTCTTGACTTATAGAATGAAGTATAGTATGATTTTGATATAGAGGTTTTATGGGATATACTTTAAAGAAGACGGCAGATAAAAAATATACATGGCAGGATTATCTAACATGGCCTGACGATGAAAGATGGGAGGTAATTGATGGAGAGGCTTATGCTATGACGCCCTCTCCCACTTTCAGACATCAAAAGATTACTGGTAATTTTTATGTAATACTCAGGGATAAACTTAAGGGTAAACGATGTGTCCCGGCGATTGCTCCCCTTGATGTCTATCTGGATAATTTTAACTTCGTTCAACCCGATGTTATGGTAGTATGCGACGAAAAGAAGATAAAAGACAGGATTTATGGCGCACCTGATTTAATCATAGAAGTTCTCTCGCCATCAACGTCCCTGAAGGACAAGCGGGAGAAGAAAAATCTTTATGAGAGGTTCGGTGTCCGGGAATATATTGTTGTTCACCTTGAAGAGATGTTTATTGAAAGGTATTCTCTTAAGAGAAATAAGTTTGAGGAACCCACCGTCCTTGGAACTGAAGATGTTCTTAAGTTATCCTCTTTAGACGGCATTGATATACAATTGCGAGAGATATTTGAGTCAGAACCGCCTAAGAAAGCAGGGGAAGGGCATGCGAAGATGAAGGGGAAAAAATACCTCACGAGGAGAATGAAAAAAGGCTCTCCAAATAGTTAGCAAATTCTATATGCATACCATCAGACATACCAATATGTTTTTCCTGTTTGATGATTTTGAATCCAATTTTGGAAAAGGCAGCAACTATACGTTCGGAAGTAAGGTCAGTAAATAACATTAAATTGCAACTTCTATTTCGTAAAGGGAACCTTTTTCTTCTGCCGATATCATGCTTAGATATGTGACGATTGCATCCTTGATGTTTTCCAATGCTTCTTCTAATGTGTCGCCCTGGCTGTGGCAGCCTGGTAGAAGTGGACAATGAACATCGTATCCATACTCGCTTTTGTGAACTACTACAGGATATTTCATATTTGTCTCCTCTCCAGTTTCTGTATTATAAATATACCCTTAATCTACCCTAAATCTTTCTTTCTATTTAAAGTATACCATAACTACTTGTAAAAGTCAAAATTTTTCCTTTTGTAATCCTTCAGTTATAGGAGGTAACTAACAATATTCTTGCTACAGGTAGGACAGGCGAGACGCCTAACCTACCATGATTAATTCCACCCGAAACTGAGGGATTGCATTTTGGAATATCAGACAAAAATGCGAACTGGGAAGAAACAAAAAAAGAAACTATGGGAATACCGTTCAGTCGAACTCGTTGGTCCTCGTTATTTGCAATGGATCGTTAAACCGGACGGTCTAAAAGGCTCTTCATTGCTTGCTCTTTTGGATACTTGCAAATTTATGATATTAATTTCTGTTTTGCTTTCTTGAATTCATCTTCGGTAAGAACACCTTTTTCTTTCAACTCAGATAGCCTCGTCAATTCTTCTACCATACTATTGTGCGAGGATACTCTAGAACTTTTAAAAGATTGAATTCGTGATTCGATGTAATTCTTGATTTCTATCGCCAGAATGTTATTCCCAGCAAACATGAATGTGTTTTCGTCAAATACTGCCGCAAAAACTCCGCCTTCGTTTTCATTGCCTCCGGGGATTGTAAACTGCAAGTAGCCACTCATTAATCCTGATTCTTTGAACTGAATAGCAGAAATAGAAGAAAAGGGAATTGTCTTAGTTCCTTTAAGACCTTTACTCATAAAGCCCGGTATGCCTTCAGGAGTTATAGTAAGTTTATCTTCAAAAACTTCTAGTACTTCTCCAACACCTTGCATTGCATAAACTGCATGATATTCTCCAGTATTGATTGACGAGGACTTCTGAATAATAGAGATATCTATGCCTTTCCAACTGCTACCTTCGGCTTTCATGAAAAAGTTATAACCACAATCACAGATTTCTACAGAATCTTGCTGTTTAGTGTAGCATTTCGGACAAGTTTTCATTTTTCCACACCTTAGTGTTATTGTTTCGGTAAGTGATAAATCTAACGTCGGAGATCAACCACCGAGCCCCACAGGACTTTGCCTGGTTAGGTCTCCCAGTCACCAGAAGCCCGACCGTACTATGCGAATTTCCCACCTTTCCTATAGGAACTCTACAGAAATGTGCGTCTTCTACAGGTCATTAGGTCCTTGCTCTCACCGAGACTTACTTTCATTACCGTCGGGGAATAGACCCCTAACGATTCCGCAAAACCGTCCAGACCGGGGAATAAAGAAGCTCGGCTGATGTTCATATGATGTAGTCGTTTTAAGAACTCGTTTCGCACTCTGTATGGTATGACGTACTTCTGGACATGATCAGATGTAGAGGTTAGCGCTGCCAAGTTCTTCATAAATGAGATCGACAAATCACATGGAGCAAGGAAAACTCCAAGCTGAATACTTACTCGTTCATTAAGATTAAGCGAATTTACGGGAGCGACCCATGGTGTCTTTTTATCCCCGAAGACTTCGGATAAATCTTTGGGTTTCTCCCAAAAAATACGGTCGATGCGTTTTTTCGGCCGAGATCCTTTCTGCGGCTTGATGTTCTTGCGACATTTGTCATGGAGCCAAGTGAGGTCCACTGCCCAGATAGCACTATCCTCGTCTTTTTTGCACTGTTCGAGCGCGAAATATGCTGCAATGTAAAGAGAATAGGTCCAGTCAATAAGCCTAGTAGGAGCTCCGTAGTGGCGCATGATGGACAGCCATTCAATCTCGTTCAATGGGTTATAGCTGGAGTAGTGGTGGAATCGCCGTACGAATTCCCGAATCACAGTTGTCTCGACATCATAGGCATATACCACCTTTGTGCCGAGTTGTTCAGAACACCGTTCCAGGCTACTCATTAGAGTATGAGAGGCGCTACCTTGTCCTCGAAAAATCCACCAGCCTTTATCCTCTGCGATAGACAATAAGTCTTCCCACTTCTTTACGGAACGTCCCGACTGCAAATAGGTTAGCCCCGCCCAATCGTTGCTCATAATGTCCTTGCCCCGCCGGTAAGCATATTATCAGCCCTAATATTAAAAATCATTCGTCTCATATCATCAAATCTTCCTATGTGCCTTCCTTAATTTAATTTTTTATCTGACTAATATTATATGGCCTAAATATTCAGATAAATACTGCAAAAACGATATATAAACCTACATATAGCATGGCTCTTAATTTTTCAAAGTCTATCTTATAAGAAACGCTGGCTCCATGTCATGACATAATTTTTCTCATGTCCCGATAACTTTAAGAGATTTTCAAACCGTCTTATATCGTAATTATTTCTCTCATTATATATCTATCTGACCTGTCATTAATTATTATAAACCTCTTTCATATATTAATAAGAAGAATATCTTTTCCATTGTAGTTAAAACGAATATCAAAATGCGAAAAGAAACCAGCCTGACCTAAAAGTCCAAAAGGCATATCATCCCATTCATGTGAATAATATACATCTGTAACAAATTCAATATCATTTAATCTTAAATGCGTCTTATGTAGATATGCCAGTACTGAACCACCTATGCCTGAAAAAATTTTCTTTTTCCCTTTATAGACATTGTGTCCTAACGTCTCAGCAATCCATCCAGGGAAAGTACATTCATCTGCACCTGAATCTACAAGTGCATCAAATGTTATAACTCTTTTATCTAATAATAACTTTATCGAAATAACAGGCCTATAAACATATTGCGATGGCTTTTCTGTCGGAGGTGTCACCAAATATTTTAGATAAGGAAATTTCATTCGTTTCATAATAAATAGCTCCTGTTTTCATTAGGAATCCTTGTTAGTATAGGCTCTTTGTATCCCTTGTTGCTTGCTTCTTTAATGGCCTCCTCTGCCGTATGTCCTTTACCTACAACCTTTTTTCTATCATAGCTTAAGGCTACAAAATAACCATGATACTTTTTGATAATTGGCGTCATATCTATCGCTTTCATTTAATCCTCACCCCCTTACGGCTGTTTATTCAAACCACCTTTCATTAATGGTTATCCATATTTTTATTTCCACACTTACAATTTCTTGCTCTAAGACATTTTGACAATCGTTCCCTCATGAATAGAGGGTTCTCCTTAATCTTGCCACTATCATAACTATATCATATGGTATTAAACTTTTCCATAATATAATTTTGCTTCATATCCTCCAATCATTCAATCTATCTTCTGCTACAGGATATGGTTTTAAGGTATACTGGACGTCTCTTCTCTGACAGAGTATCTCTGCATCATGGCTATTTCTCCCATCGCTATACCATGCCGTAATCCCTGCTATCAATTCCAACTCCTCATCATCAGGCTCTCCTTCTGCAATAGTTATAGGACCCAAGTAATTCAAGGACTTTGCGAGCCAGCGATTACTGTTATATTTCTCTAAAAGGTTATTCTCTGCCTCGTCTCTTCCAACTATTATCTTTACCTTATTTGATAGTCTGAAATGTCTGCCTACACCAAGAAGAATTATATCTTCAGAAGACAGTCTCTTATCTTTACGAAAAGTCAGCAGGTCTTTAAACCTCCTGGCATAGTTCTTATCTGTGAGGAAACAGCATCCCCCGGCAGGTTGAGGATAGTCTGTTATGCCGAATCTTTTTGCCAATTCCACCTGAGGCTTCCTGGACCTGCCCCGAATGTCAAATAATTTCTCCCTGTCAATCCAGCCTTTTTCTTCCGGGATAGTCGGTGGAAGTAAGAGTGCGGAAAGCGGACGCAGGATTAGTCTTTTTAAACCGCTTTCTTTCTCAATCAGGTTCATCGCATCCCTGTGTTGCGACATGGGGCGCTGTCCAAGAACCTCTCCTGTAATAACGAATCCTGCTCCAACTTCTTCCATGTATTCCTTTGCCTTCTTGAGCATAAATATACGGCAGTCTATGCAGGGATTTATGGCTCGCCCATATCCATGTTTTGGATTGGTTACCATCTCCATATATTCTCTGGATATATCAATAAGTTCCACCTTTATCCCAAGGTCAGCACCTGCCCTTAATGCCTCATTTCTTATGGGCTTTCCTTCTGCCCGCTTACCGCCTATCCTTCTTCGCTGTTCAACGATGCAGAATCCTGTATAGAAGTTCAATGCCTCTACTTCTATACCCAATCCATAGACAATCTTCACTGCAAGGGTACTATCCAAACCGCCTGAAAGTAATGCTATGGCTTTTATCATCTCTCTATGATTACCTTGAGACATTTATCACCACTGCTTGCGACCTTAAAACCCATCCCTATTTCATCAAGGCTTAATCTATGGGTAATCATATCTTTAACAACAACCCTGCCGGTCCGGATAAGTTCCATGGCCTGAGTCAAATCCAATTGACTTGCACCATAAGATGTTATCAAGGTGACTTCGTCCTTCCACAGTCTATTAAAATCAACGGGAATAGTTTCATCAGGTTTTGGCACTGCGAAGAATAGGATAACACCACCCCTATCAATTGAGTTTAATGCCTGTGTAACAGAGGAAACTGCCCCGGTGCAAATTATAACCCTGTCAACAAGGCTGCCTTGATTTACTTTGCGGATATAATCGGGTATGTTTTCATTCGCATGGACAACGTATTGGGCGCCAAAACCTTTGGCTCGAGACATCCGGTATTCATTAATATCAGCAGCGATAATCGTTCCTGCCCCAAGCGCCCGGGCTAATTTAATATGAAGCAAGCCGGCTATGCCACAGCCCAGGACGAGTATGCTGTTACCTGGCTTGACATTTGCCTGTCTTTGACCTCGTATGACAGTCCCTAACGGCTCTATAAATGTCCCATCTTCATAAGACATATCATCAGGCAGGAGGAATACACCGCGGTCAACGTTAATCTCTGGAATACGCAGATATTCTGCAAACCCGCCAGGATAAAAATTGGTTGAACGCAAGGTATCGCAGGTGGTATGATGTCCATTCAAGCAATATCTGCACGTATTGCACGGAACATGATGGGTTACAGCGACCCTATTACCTTTCTTGTATTTCTGGACCTTCTCTCCAACTTCAATTATATCCCCTGCTACTTCATGACCCAAAACCAAAGGTGCTTTCTTTATACGATACCACTCCATCAGGTCGCTGCCGCAAATACCGCTGGCTTTAACTTCCATTAGCATTTCGCCACTACCGATTTGCGGAACAGGCATCTCTTCTACCCTGACATCTTTATTATTATAATACATCCCTACTTTCATGGTAATTCCTTTGATTAAATTAGGCCGAGCAAGCTCGGCAACTACAATATTTTGAAATTCCTGTACACATATTTATTTCTTACTTGAACTCTTGAACATTTCATAAGCCTCTTTAGCTGTCTTATTCTCATGGACGATTGCCCTCACGGCCTTTATCATGGCAACTGGATTTTCTGACTGGAATATGTTTCTACCCATATCCATGCCCTTAGCACCATCCCTGATAGCATCGGACGTGAATTGCAGAGCCTCTTCTTCCGGGACTTTCTTACCCCCGGCAATAACTACCGGAGCAGGGCAGCCTCGGACAACCTTTTCAAAACCCTTGCAATAATACGCCTTCACTATATGTGACCCGATCTCAGCAGCAATACGGCACGCCAAACCTAAATATCGCAGAAATTCAGTTTCCATACCGGGTTGTCTAAGTTTATCCAGGTCCCTGCCAACTGCTACTATCCCTAATACAGGGATGCCGTATCTATTTGCTTCGTTAATTACCCTGGAAAGGTTTTCTATCGTCTGTCTCTGATGTGGAGAACCCACATATATGGACACAGAGACACAAACGGCATTAAGCCGGATTGCCTCCTCTATAGAGGTGGTAATGATTTCGTCATCCAATTCGTCCGGCCTTGCCATGCTATTACCGCCGGATACCCTGAGAATTATCGGTGTAGTGGTTTTAGGGTCTACGCAGTTTCTCAATACCCCCCGCGTGGGGCTGAGTGCATCACAAAAGTTAAGAAGCGGTGCAATTGTTTTTCTGACGTCTTCTAACCCGGTAGTGGGCCCCTGGAAATATCCATGGTCAACAGCCAGCATAACACTTTTACCAGTATCTGGTCTGAACATCTTAGCTAAACGGTTTTCTAATCCCCAATCCATTTAAGTCGCCTCCTTATTTTTCTATGGTTTTATTATAACCTTCAGTGCCGCTCCGCTCTTCGCTGTTTCTATTCCTTTAACTATATCATCCAAAGGAAATTCATGGGTTAAGAACTTCCCCGCATTTACCCTGCCGGATGATATTAATTCCACTGCCTCTTCAAATTGTGACCTGTAAGAGGCAAATGCACCAAACAGGCATATCTCCTTATAATGGAGTTCATTACTATCCAATTTAATATAAGGGTCATCCTTAGGAATCCCTGCAAAAAAACTTATCCTTGCATTCTTATTAGCCATCTTCAAAGCATGCTCCTGGGCAATCTTTGCAGAACAGGCTGTGATAAGGACATCAGCTCCTTTCCCATCAGTAAAATCTAATACACCTTGGACAGGGTCTTCTTTGGCAGAACTAAGATAAAGGTCAGCATTGAATCTTTTGGCAAGGTCCAGCCTTGACTGCGATTGAAAATTTATCAATATTATCTTAGACGCCCCTCTCTGGCGTGCCAATTCTATATGCATACAACCAATAGGGCCTGCACCAAATATAACAACATTGTCTCCCTTGACTATATTGAGATATTTCTGGCCGTTGATGCAGCAGGAAAGTGCCTCAACCAAAGATGCCTCTTCAGAAGATAATCTATCAGGTACCGGCAGGAGGTTACCTTGTACTACAGCCTCTTTCGGGACGAGCATATATTCTGCAAATCCACCAGGAAACGCATAGCCTATTGCCCTGTAACTAAGGCAGAGATTATGGAGACCCTTTTTGCAAAACTGGCATTCCCCGCACCCTACTGAGGTTACAATCACCACCCTCTCGCCTGATTTTATACCTGTTACTCCGGCACCAAGTTCTTCTACTGTCCCTGCTATCTCATGCCCCATGATGTGAGGAGGGACAACGTTCTTCTGCCCCTTGTAATATATCCGGACGTCTGTCCCGCATATCGCACAGACCGATACCTTGAGCAGGACCTCCCCTTTCTTCGGTTTTGGTTTTTCAACGTCTTTTATCTCCATTTTTTCAGGACCTAAAAATACAGCTGCTTTCATAAGATTCTGGAAGGCTAAAGCCTTCCGTTACCCCCTTTCAAGAACTTTATAGTTTCATTAAAACTTTTTATACCCTGGGTGCATCCAATCGCCTGAACACAGCATGCCCCCACTGCACTGCCAAGGAGACCGCATCTTTGGACATCCCAGCCTTTAACAATGCCTGTTAAGAAACCAGCAACAAAGGCATCACCTGCACCTGTGGCATCTACTGCCTTCACTTTAAAAGTGGGTATAAAGTGCCTCTCGTTATTCGTAGCGATATATGCCCCTTTTGTCCCCATCTTTAAACCTACGATTTTAACCCCGTGGGATAATAGAAACCCTGCAATATCCTCAGGTTCTTTTTTACCTGTTATCATCTTTGCCTCTTCAATACTCGGAAGGAATATATCAATAAACGGCAAGGATGGCTTCATAGTTTTAAACCAGTCTATCGTAGAATTCCATGCTGTATCTAAAGACGTAGTCACACCAAAATCCTTTGCTTTTTTCAGGAGTCGTGCAGTTGACGGACCATCAAATCCAGGCATCAGGTTAGACCCGGCTACGTGAAGGACCTTTACCTTCTTAACAATATCAAGGTCTATGTCATCTAAGGATAACCTTGCATTCGTGCCGATATAATGAAAAAAACTCCTCTCCCCATCCGGGGCTATCATTACAAATGTAAAAGAGGTGTTTTCCTTTTCATCCCTTTTCATGCCCCTTGTATCAACGCCTTCTGAGCGAAGTTTCTGCAGGATAAAATCCCCGAATCCATCCTTCCCTACCTTACCCATAACCCCCGTAGATATGCCTAAGCGGGCCAAACCTATGCCTGTATTATTGGCACATCCGCCTGTATGAAGTTCTACCCTGTCTATCAGCTCCAATCTGCCTCGTTTAGGCATCTTGGTAATAGGCTTTGCCAGGACATCTGCCACAAATATACCTAAGGACAAGACCTCCATGATTTCATCTCCTCTATTTATGAATCATCCTGTCTCCCAGAAATCTCTCTCTATCCATTTCAGTAATATCACCCTGCATCCAGCCGTTTTTAAGTCCCATTTCAAACATTATATTGCACGCTTCCTCATATTCCTTCTCCTTTAATCGGCGGCTTATAAGAGGATAGTCCATCGCTTTGAAACTTGGGTGATACTGGTCCATTAGACTTATATAAGTATCAGGAGAGATTTCGTCTTTGATAAACTTCATAATCTCTCTTGTCCCTGAGATGCCATTTGGGAGGACAAGATGTCTGATAATCAAACCCTTCCTGGCTATGCCATCATCCTCTAAATCCAAAACACCCACCTGCCTTTGCATCTCACGGACAGCCAGTCTATTAAGATGCGGATAATCAGGTGCATTAGAATATAACCTTGCCGCATTTTCATCGGCATATCTCATATCAGGCAGGTATATATCTACTATCCCGTCTAATAAGCGTAATACCTCTACCAATTCGTACCCGCTCGTATTATATACTATCGGGATAGATAGTCCCTTCTCTACAGCAATATAAATAGCATTAATTATCTGTGGTAGAAAATGGGTAGGAGTAACTAAATTTATGTTATGGCACCTGAGCCTTTGCAGAGAGAGCATCATTAAGGCAAGTTCCTCTACCTCTATATCGTTACCCTCCCCTAACTGGCTAAACGTCCAATTCTGGCAATAGACACATCTCATGGGACAGTAGGTAAAGAATATAGTGCCTGAACCCTGGACTCCTGACAGAGGAGGCTCTTCACCAAAATGGGGTTGAGCAGAAACTACAGTGGGTCTCAATCCCCCTTTACAAAACCCCTTCTCACCTTTGAGTCTATTTACCTTACACCTGCGCGGACATATTTCACAACTCTCAAGGAGTTTATATACGTCCTTAGCTACACTTTTAAGTCTATCTACTTTCATAATTTTATTTTTGGTGGGCCCACAAGGACTCGAACCTTGGACCAAGAGATTATGAGTCTCCTGCTCTAACCAACTGAGCTATGGGCCCGTGCGGATTATATAATAGCAGAATGTTGGAGATATTTCAAGATTTTTTTTGTGAAAATATTTTTTGCACTTATTAACCTTATCATAATGGAAAAGATTTTTCTGCCAGGCTGACGATGTGTTCTGCTATTTTTAATGAAGATGTTGCAGCTGGTGATGGAACATTCAGAACATGGATAGACCTGGAACCCTCTGCTATTCTGAAATCATCTACCAGAAGTCCGTTATTGTCAACGCACTGGGCACGGACACCGGTTAGACCCGGGATTAGGTCTTCCTCGCATGCATCAGGAATCAGTCTTCTTACTGTGCTAAGAAAGGCCTGTTTATTTACGGAGCGATAGAATTCCAAGAGCCCTGTTTTCCAATATCTATTTGCCATTTTCCAGAATCCCGCATATTTAAACATTCCCATAGTCTCTCTAAGACTAAAACTGGTTTTTCTATACCCTTCCCTGGCAAATGCGAGGACAGCATTAGGACCCGCTTCCAGTATGCCATTAATGGTTCTGGTGAAATGCACACCGAGAAATGGAGTCTGTGGATTAGGAACAGGGTAAAGCAGGTTTCTGACAATGCGGCTATTATCCTTGCGAATCTCGTAGTATTCGCCGCGGAATGGAACGATGCGTAGATGCGGCTCTATTCCCGCCATAAGAGCAATGGTATCAGAATAAAGCCCGCCACAGTTAACAAGATACCTGGTTTGTATATCACCATTAGTAGTTATTAAAATAAGAGCATCTTGCCCTCTCTTTATCCCCGTGACTCTGGTGCTAAGTGCTAACCTGCCTCCATTATTGATAAACCGTTTAGCCATAGCATGCGTTACTATCTGGTAATCTATAATGCCGGTATTTGGTGAATAGATTCCCTTGAGTCCATTGGCATGAGGTTCGAATTCCCTGATTTGTGCGGAGTTTATTAATTCAAGCCCTGTCACGCCGTTTGAAAGCCCGCGTTCCCATAAAGTCTGTAGCCATGGCAATTCTTCTTCTCTCGTGGCTACAATTATTTTACCACATATCTCATACTGGATGTTGTTACTTTTGGCAAATTGCACCAGTTTGAGTACCCCTTCAACACAAAGTTTAGCCTTAAGCGAATCAGGACGGTAGTAGATGCCAGAGTGTATTACTCCGCTGTTATGACCTGTCTGGTGCGTGGCGAGATGGGGTTCTTTTTCAACTAAAACTGTGGTGTAATTACGGTATCTCTCAGACAAAACCATTGCTGTGGCAGTGCCTATGATACCGCCGCCGATAACTGCTATGTCACATCGCAGGGGAGCATGTCCACCATGATTGAGGTTATTGGAATAGTTCATAAAAACGGGTTAGTGTGCTTTTCATCGCCGATAGTTGATGCGGGACCGTGGCCTGGATAGATGGTAATATCTTCATCAAGGGTCATGATTTTCTCTTTAATGGATTTCAACAGTTTTTCGTATGAGCCGCCTGGTAAATCTGTCCTGCCGATACCTCCGGCAAACAAGGTATCACCTGTAAAGAGAATATTATCGTACTTAAGACAAATCCCGCCAGGGGTATGCCCGGGCGTATGGACAACGGTAATCTCCATATCCCCGACGCTTATTCTATCGCCATCCTTAAGCAGTCTTGAAGGCTTTGTAGGAGGGAAACGTCTGCCAAAGAATATGAATACGTCTTCTTCCGGACTGGTAAGAAAAGGAGCATCCTCACTGTGAATTAATATGGGAAGGTTAAATTGATAGTCTGCACCTATATGGTCTATGTGACCATGGGTATTTATGATGGACCTTGCCTTGAGGTCATTCTCCTTGAGAACCTCTATAATCTTCTCATAATCATCGCCGGGGTCTATAATAACGGCATCTTTCGTCTTATCACTCCCCAGGATATAACAATTCGTCTCAAGTTCGCCGATAACTACAGTCTTTAAAATCATTTTGTTCACCCTCTATCCATAATATAATCAACCATTGATACCACAAAAAATACGCATCCAAAGGCATATAAGAATATGAAACGGAATATCCCTGCCTGAAACCCATCAACTTTAAATCCTGTAGAGATATAGAAACTTAAACCTACAATGCCTGCAAATGCCAACACAACAAGATTCATAATTATGTAGTCTTTAATGACAAGTCTTTTCCCTAAAGGTTCTACGGGATGTCTTTCAAGGCGCTGTTTATTTCTATTCTTTTTTCTCTTGCTCATTCTTCAACATCCCATATTTTGCTTTTAATTCTTCATTTCCGGGGTCAATTTCTATTGCCCTATTGATAAACCATATCGCCTTCTTGTATTCCCTTTCAGATTCCTTCAACATCCCCTTGCTTCTATATGCCTTACCAAGAAATATGTGTGTATCAATAAGGTCTGGCCGGACAACCGCTGCCTTTCCCCATTCTGCAATGGCATCATCCAGCATCCCTTTTCTCATATATGTTGCCCCCAAGTTATTGTGAATATTGACATCCTTAAAGGTCTCAAGTGACCTTTTTAACTCTTGGATGCTTCTGTCGGTATCACCTTTACCATTATAGGCAACTGCCAGAGCAAAATGTAACTTGCCGTCATGCGGATTCAGGGATATACCTTTGGTAATATATTCTTTGGCTATATCCCATCGTCTTTCCTTTAAAAAGGCACCCCCGAGCTTTAGATAGATGTCAGCCATAATGGGTCGGACAGTAATTACAGTGCAAATAACCGTTAGGACTATAATTAATATCTGTGCAATAAGAATCCAGGGGGGTCGCAGTCGAGGCGAGATAGTGAACGGACCGGGGGTGAGACGAGCCGGGGGTGCTGGGCGGTCACCCTTATCTTCACAGAATTCGCCTGAACCCATTACAGATATGAGACTGCACAACGGCACAAATACTGATGCGGTACTTGCAAGGTGAAAAGGAAAACTAACAATGGCGTGAATCAGGACAGCAAAACAGCCTGCCAGCATGCCGCTCTCTAACTTCCACATATATGGGGTCTTAAGTTTCTTTAATATTGATATGCCATTGTAGAATAATGCAGATACAAGCCAGAGCACTGCTGCAACACCTAATATTCCCATTTCAGCCCATACCTGAAGAAATTCATTATGTGCCTGAGGAACATTACTGGCCTGCACATAGGAAGGATATTCATCTCTCTCCAGAAACTTAGCCTGATATTCAGGATAACGCTGTTTAAACCCGCCCAATCCAACACCGGTAAAGGGATGCTCTTTTATCATAATAATAGTCCCCTGCCACACAAATCGTCTGAACTCATCGCCAAATGTAAAGATAGAATATGCCCTATTGACTACTGCCTTGACTTCTTTTAATCCATGTTTCTCGAGGTCAGCCGCCCCAAATCCGAAGAGTACAATAATTGCCAATATTAAGATAATCCGTATCGTCCTCTTAGCATCAGCAAATACTTTTCTATCCTTTAATTTTAACATGATGCATAGAAATATAATGGAAAGTGCAAAGCCTACCCATGAGCCTCTTGTCTGGGATATCAATAAACATAGAGAGGCAGCCACAAATCCAAAACCTCCGAGCACCTTCTTCCATAAGGATGAGCCGAATAAAAAGAAAATAAGTGAAATAGGTAAAATGGCAATGTGATACTCAGCCACAAAGTTAGGATTGCCAAAGGTAGAGAACATGCTCTTCCTGCCTGTGTTGCCTACCCAGTAGTGAAAATAGTCTATACCATAATACTGCAATATCCCGTATAATGCCGTCCATCCCCCGATAAGAACAAAGATAACAAGAATCCTTTCTATCTGTCCTCTTGTCTTTATAACGTCAGATATAATAAAATAAAGAATAATAAAACAGAGCAGGTTGGACAGGTCCCACAGACTCAAATATATCGCCGTTGAGTTTATAAGTTTAAAGAGTGAGATAAACGCTGCTAATATAAGGAAAAGGATTGGCAGGTTCATCGGAGACTTGCATATTTTTACTTCGTTACTGCTTGAGAGCTTAATCAGCCAGACCATGGTCATGAATAGAATCACTGATTTTGAAAATGCCTCTTTGGTAATCAAGAACGTGCTTTCTGTCTCCTTGCTGAATAACAGCGGGGTGACAATAATCAGTGTCAGGAGTGCCAGTTCTATTATCTTATTGCAGTATTTTTTCATACTTACACAATCCAATGGCGTAAGTCATAATCCTCTGACGGAACAATAATGCGTATTGCCCCGTAGTGAGGACACCTTTCCAACACCCTTCCTTCTTCCTCAAGACACATTTTCAAAAACATCTCTTGTCCTTTGTATATATTTA
This sequence comes from uncultured Planctomycetia bacterium, assembly GCA_964449965.1. Lineage (GTDB taxonomy): Bacteria > Omnitrophota > Gorgyraeia > CAYVEO01 > CAYVEO01 > CAYVEO01. Next base: position 5,322 of record CAYVEO010000026.1, on the reverse strand, counting down.
AATCAGAGAAGTTTAACCCTATTTCCAGTATCTTGTCAAATGCCACTGATTTGATATTTTTTAAAACCCCCCAATTATCATGGGAATCCTTCTTCATAAGGGCAGCCTCTACAGGAAATCTTCTCGGGTATATGGGTATCTCTATCCGCATATCAGAAGGGGATACAACCAGGGCAAGTAGTATGGTCTCTGAATTGCCATTTTCCATACCTGTTATATCAAACCTCATATAAAGTCTTTCAAGGTCAAAGCCGTAATAGATGCGTTTTATCAGCCCTTGAGAGCGGTGCATAGTGCCTCCAACTTTCTCAGTATCAAATGAGCCGGCCTCAAGCCATTCATAGTAGTCTGTAACCAATCCATCTATCACAGGACGTATAATGTTTGTAGGTTCCCTGACAGGTCTTGTCTCTTCACTCTTTATAGGGATATGCAGATAATCCGGGACGTCTTCCTTTAGAATCTCGTAGACATTTGAAAGATGTTTTCTATACAGCCTGTCAAATTCATCATCCATAGCGGAAGAATGGTCATCCCCATACCACCAGTTCCAGTCACTCCCTTCATCTATGTATATTTCCTCCCATGCCTTTTTAATTTCTTCTTTATATTCCGGCTGGGTATGGGTCATTTCCCATTTAACGAGATACTCCCTCGTCTTTGCCAGATATTCCCATGAGAGATTTTTTTCCGGATGTCCAATCCAGATTTTGAAGTTGGAATTTATCCATGAACCCGGGAATAATCTATCTATACCTTTTGCGTCAGGATAACCCTTCAGGAATTCACTTACTGTTACAGCCTTCAATTTAGGGTCATTTTCTAAATTTCTATACAGATTGGTCAGGAAATCCCTGCCATCCTCAGGATAATATTCCCATGCATTCTCACCATCAAGCAGGATAGTTACTAAGAATTCCCCTTCTTCTTTCAAGACGCCATTCCTTATACCATGAAGCCGCTTTATAAGGTCAGAGGCCGCCTCATCACCTCTCCACGTGGAATAGTCGAATCCAATCATATCTGACAGGTTATGGTCCCGAAAGATTATGCTGAGTTTCTTTCCTCCACGTTCTATAACGTATGGTTTATAAAGCAGTTTCGCTTCCCTTTGTTTATTTAAGGATTTTAATAATATGGATTCGTCAGCGGCTATCCATTCTATGCCGGATTCCTGGAGCAATGGCACTATAGATTCGCTAACAGCACCTTCAGGCGGCCACATCCCTCTGGGCGGCATACCGAAGACCTCTCTATACCGTCTGACAGACTCCTTTATCTGGTGACTTGCATCTTCAGGGTGGCTGAAGTTCACATTCGGAAGGATGGTATCAGCAGAAGATTCCTTTGCTGCTTTTATGTCACATAGAAGCGGCAGTATAGGATGGTAGTACGGACTCACTGTCACTTCTATCCTTCCCGTATCCTGCAATTTTTTATACGTTGGCAGTATCTTAGCCATGGTATCTAACTGTTTATTTAAAACGATAGTTTTGTCTTCCTCAGTATAATACTGGCCCTTTTTAACCAACTTTTTAAGCACATCATCTTTCTCCGTAAAAATGGGGTCAAACCATGCGAGATTGAACCAGACCTGCAGGTCTAAGAAATCCTGTATGCTAAAGCGTTTTCTACGCATTTCTACGAGAGACGAATCTATGGTCCTCCCCCTTTTATGGAGAAGGTCATTGTATCTGGGATAGACCCTGACCATATTCTTCCAATTCGCCATAAAGAAGTTAAGGAGTATAAAATCCTTATCATTGTCATTAAGTTCGGATGCCTTCTTACGGGAGAGTTCAAGGAACGTATCGGTTTGGTTATTCTTCTTTGTCCAATCCTCTATCTGGTCTATCAGGCTGGGAACTAAATTGAATGTCTGGTGGATGGAAGGAAAATCATCAAGTATTTCCACCATATCAAGGTAATCCTTTATGGCGTGGAGCCTTACCCATGGCATACTCACTTCTTTAGTGATATTATCCTTATAGTAAGGCTGGTGCATATGCCATACAAAAGCAACGTGCAGAAGTTTACTCATATTATTATAAAAAATCCCCAGTAAGTGAACTTACTGGGGATTTGGGTTGTTCAACATAAATTTATCAAAAATTTATATCGTAACCACATTGGATGCCTGGTCACCTTTTTCGCCTTTGGTTATTTCGAACTTAACTCTTTGACCTTCATTTAGAGATTTAAATCCGTCTCCCTTAATAGCTGAATGATGAACAAATACATCCTTACCACCGTTATCTACTGTAATGAACCCATAACCTCTCTGGTTAGAGAACCACTTTACAGTACCTGTTGTTTCTGCCATGGCTTCCTTCTACCTCCTTTTTTCCGTATTTGAAAGCCTTCCTGCTTCCATCATTATATATGATACTACAGAACCTCGCTTTTGTCAAGAAAAATCTAAAAAAATTTTGCTACAGTCTGGACGTCCTTATCCCCCCTGCCGGAAAGGCATACGATAATAATCTCACTTCTTTTAAATCTACTTGCAAACCTCTTTAGATAACCTATTACGTGGGCCGGCTCCAATGCCGGGATTATTCCCTCTGTCTCGGAAAGTAGTCTAAACCCATCCAATGCCATCTTGTCAGTTACTGCAACGTATCTTGCACGGCCTGTTTTCTTATAATAGGCATGCTCTGGACCAACCCCGGGGTAATCAAGCCCTGCAGAGATAGAATGGGCTATACTAATCTGACCTGCCCTATCCTGTAAAACCAGACTCTTGCTTCCATGTAATACGCCTGTTGTCCCTCTATTTAACGTAGCGGCGTGCTTACCGCTGCCCAAACCTAATCCTGCTGCTTCTACACCGATAAATTTCACATCCGTATCAAAAAACGGATGGAATAGACCCATGGAATTACTCCCGCCCCCGACACAGGCAATCAAATAATCCGGTAACCTGCCTTCCATTTCCATTATCTGCTTTTTCGCCTCTCTGCCAATCACGGATTGGAAATCTCTAACTATCATAGGGTAAGGATGGGGGCCTACTACAGAGCCGATAATATAATGCGTCCTCTTAACATTAGTAACCCAATCCCTGAGTGCCTCATTAATGGCGTCCTTTAACGTCTTACTCCCGCTTGACACAGAGTTAACCTTTGCACCCAGCAATTTCATCCTGAAAACGTTTAAGGACTGGCGTTCTATATCCTCTTCACCCATATATATTTCGCATTCAAGCCCAAAGATAGCCGCTGCAGTAGCAGTAGCCACACCATGCTGGCCAGCGCCGGTCTCTGCGATAATCCTGGACTTTTTCATCTTTACTGCAAGGATCACCTGTCCCAGGGTATTATTTATCTTGTGAGCACCTGTGTGGCACAGGTCCTCTCTCTTTAAATAAATCTTTGCCCCTCCCAGCATTTTAGTCAGGCGCCTTGCAAAATAGAGGGGCGTAGGTCTGCCAACAAAATACTTGAGATAACCTTTGAGTTCATTCCTGAATGGCCGTGTTTTGGATATATTACGATAATTTCTTTCCAGCTCATCCAGGGCAAACATCAATGTCTCAGGGACAAACTTTCCGCCAAATTCACCAAAATTCCCAAATCTATCAGGTAGCATATACTAATTTTAACATAAGATTTTATCACTGTCAATCAATTTCTATTGACAATTGCCGTGCTTTAAGATATTATGCTTTTTATGGAAGACGATGGGATGAGACACGAACTTGAGAAATCAAGGTCACAGCTGCTTATGCTTTACGAAATAGGCAATGCCATGAGGACAACCCTCAAACTGAACGAGATACTGTATGTAATCCTGACAGCAGTAACAGCAAAGGAGGGACTCGGTTTTAACAGGGCCATACTATTTCTGGTAAATGAAAAAGATAATGTCATTGAGGGAAAGATGGGAATAGGTCCTGAAAGCGGGGAAGAGGCGCACAGGATATGGAAGAGTCTTGATTCAGAAAATAAGACCCTTGATGACCTCGTTACCTCATTCCATGTATTAGACAGAATTGATACCAGATTGAATAGGATGGTCAGGGATATTAGATTGCCGCTTAGTGAGGAAGGAGGGATTATAGCATTGACAGTCTTAGAAGATATGCCTTTTAATGTCACTAAGGAATTATCTGCAATAAATCCCTTATATCACCTCCCAGGACATTTGAAGGCAGATTCTTTCGTTACAGTTCCGCTCAGGGCCAAGGATAAGGCAATAGGCGTTATCTTCGCAGATAATCCATACAGTAAAGAACCTATAACCAAGGATGATATAAGGCTCCTGTTGATGTTTGCAAACCAGGCTGGCCTTGCTATAGAAAATTCACAGCTCTATGAACATACGCTTACACTCAGTCACTCCGATTCATTAACAGGACTATGGAATCATGGCTATTTCCAGCAGCTTTTGAGTAAAGAGATTGAAAGAAGTAAAGAATTGTCTATACCGCTATCTCTTGCCATGTTAGACATAGATAACTTCAAGAATTATAATGATAAATTAGGACACCAGGCCGGTGATACCTTGTTGAAGGAGATAATCAATATATTTAAAACCAACTCCAGAAAGAATGATATCCTCTCGCGGTATGGCGGGGAGGAGTTTACTATCATCATGCCAGGCACTTCTAAGAATGAGGCGTTTAGAATCTGTGACAGGATAAGATGTGGTGTTGAGGAACATAAATTCAAAGATGAAGAAATCCAGCCAAACAAGAATGTCACTATAAGCGCAGGCATCGCCTCCTACCCTATTGATGCAGATAATAAGGAAGACCTGATATTCCGTGCAGATATGGCTCTCTACGAGGCAAAAAAAACAGGCAGGAATAAGGTCTGCCTATACGGGGTAAAGACGTTCGTATTCCAGGGCGGAATGGTGCCATGAAAAATCCTGGCTCATGCCGTTTAGCATCAGTTTCTGCCATACATTATTTCTGTGATAGAGACGGGCGGCGTCTTTTATGGTATCAAGCAATGCCTTTGATGAATATTCTTTGAATACAAATCCGTTTGACTTACCTGCCTTTAGATTAGACGGGGTATAATTTACTATCGTATCGGCTAATCCGCCGGTTTTTCTGACTAAAGGGATTGTGCCGTATTTGAGACTGTACAACTGATTTAGCCCGCATGGTTCGTATCTGGAAGGCATCAGGAATATGTCGCTCCCTGCTTCTATCTTGTGGGCTAAGGCATTATCAAATCCTAACGTCACTGCGACTTTCTTAGGATATTTACTCGCAGTCTTTTTAAAAAATTCGTGATAGACAGGTTCGCCTGTCCCGAGTATGATAAATTGGACGTCCATGGAGACCAAATCATTCATTATCTCCTGAAC
>CAYVEO010000025.1:9712-39617 GCA_964449965.1 uncultured Planctomycetia bacterium | reverse complement strand
GTCTTTATACTTTTAGGCATCGGGACAAATTCCCACGGATGCATGTAAAAACATAATACTGCCTCATTTGACTTACTGTGCATAAGTCTAATCACCCTGTCTATACCCTTCAAAAGAACATCAGCCCCCACTGTCCTGAACTTGGGCCACTGGTCCCTATCTCTTCCAAATTTATCCTTAGACTTTATAGTCATATCAGCAAAATTGGGTATCTCAAGTATATCAAGATTCCCCTTTTCAGTCCAGTCCTTTTTTGAAGGATGATACGGTAACAACTGTTTCTTATAATAGTATAAAGGGTATGACGCATCCACAAGGTATCCCAATTTCTCAAGTCCATTTATCACCTCTGTTGAACAAAACAATCTCGGGCAACGGAACGAAACCGGCCGCACACCACTTATCCGTTCTATCGTCTCAGTTGCAACGCGTAGCCTTTCTTTCACCTCAGACTTCATAATCGGATTCATAAACGGTATCGGGAATATCTCTTCACCAACCGTTTCATGATAAAGCGTATGGCAGCCTATCTCATGCCCATCTTCCTTTACCAGCCTCACAATCTCAGGCGATGCCTCTGCTGCTTCCCCGGTAAAAAAGAACGTAGCATTTACATTGTATTTCCTTAATATCTTAAGAACCTTCGGAGTCCCATACTTCAACCCCTTATATTCGGTAGTCCAACTCCCCACATCCGATTCCATATCAAACCCAAATAAAACCACAATCCTCTTCGTCTTCATCTCAAAATCTCTCTTTCAATATAAGGAGAAAATGGCTTTGGTCCTTTTTCTGTAATCTCATATCCTGTCTCTATCCTTGCACCATTAAACTCAGGATGGACAAAGAAACTGACGTCAATACATACTGTCATACCCGGGGTAAGGACATCATCGCTATGCGGACCGAAAAATGGCGACTCTGCCTCATGTAAGCCTATCGTATGGGCAAATGGGCAAACAAGGTATTTTAACAGATTGTGTATGTCAAAATATCTCCTCGCAGGACCATCTATTTCCCTGCCAGTCTTGCCTGGTATCAACTGCTCTTTCGTCAGATTAAACGCCTCTTTGAGGTATTTCATACACTCCTTCTGCTTTTTTGTGTACTTTCCTGATACAGGTAATGTATCTCCTACAACACCTGCATATCCACGCACTTTTGGAGAAATGCCTACTATTACAAGTTCACCTTTTCTCATCTTCTTTGAACTTGCTGTTGGCACAACTGCATTTGACCTTTTACCGCTTCCTACTATCGCAGAGAATCCAAATCCACTTGCACCCCTTGAACGTGCCGCATATTCACCTGAAGATGCAACTTCTATTTCAGAGATACCCTGCTTAATCTTTTTCTTCATAGCATCGTAACAAAAATCAGCCAATTTGAATGCCTCCCTTATCTGCCTTATCTCCCATTGCGATTTTATATATCTCAGTTTTACAAAATCCTCTGTTATATCAATAATCTCAACCCCAGCAAAACCTTCAACAATCTGCCTGTAACAATCTGCAGGCATCCTCCCGCCACCTACCAATCCTACCCGTTTGATTTTACCAAGGGTAGAGTTAATCTCTGCAAAAAGTTCTTTGAAATCTATAATAGTAGCATTTGGATATTCCTCATTAGGCACCATAAATACCGGAAAGTTTCTCGTTTCGGTAATAGCACTGTCCAACTTTGCAAAAGGTTCACTCTCAGGACCTCCAAGTATCATCGGACTACCAACCCTCGGCACGAGAACTGCCCCACTCTCAAACTGCGGGCACCAGCCTGTTAAATACCATCCATTGCCAATATTAAACTCATCATAATACACAAGCGCAATGTCAAGACCCTTCTCATCAAGTAATTTCCTCACCTTCCCCATTCTCAACTCAAACTCTGTTTTCTCAAGATATCTCATACCCCCTCCTTTTATCACTACAATTTATAGAATAGCCAACTGTACGGCAATCTGCCTCAGACACATATAAATAGTCTTCGGACCCGACGGACAATAGTTTCTGCATCCGGCAGGTAAGCCCTTTCCATGACAATGGAGGAAGGCGAAACGCAGTTAGGGGCTCCGATGCGCAGGACCGGTCCATCCAAATAATCAAACGCCCGGGCCTGTATCGTAGAGGCAATCTCACCGCTATAACTACCCTGGGATACTGCCTGTGATACTACTATACACCGGCCTGTCTTTTTTACCGAATTTATTACCGTCTCTTCATCCCATGGGACTAGGCTACGCAGGTCAATGACTTCTGCCTCTATCCCCTCCTGGCTTAACTTCTCAGCCGCCTCTAAGGCAACGCCTACGCAGTATGACCAGCTGACTATGGTAACGTCCTTACCTTCCCGCCTTATCTTTGCCTTGCCAATGGGTAGGAGATAATCTCTTTCAGGAACCTCTGCCTTTAGATTGTATAACAATTGATGCTCAAAAAATATCACCGGATTGTCATCCCTGATAGCACTCTTGAGTAATCCCTTGGCATCATAGGCATCCCATGGAGCAACTACCTTTAACCCCGGTATATGTGTTACTATGGATTCCAAACTCTGCGAATGCTGTCCTGCGTAGCCTCTACCCCCGCCTATTGAGGTACGTATTACAATGGGAAGCCTTATCTGACCACCTGACATAAACTGCCATTTGGCTGCCTGATTTCCTATCTGGTCCATCGCCATAAGTATAAAATCGGCATACATAATCTCTGCAACAGGCCTGAGCCCTGTCATTGCCATACCTATAGATGAGCCTATAATAGCTGACTCTGAGATGGCTGTATTGAAAACCCTATCCCTGCCAAATATATCAATAAGCCCTGAACTCACACCAAAGGCACCTCCATATTCAGCTACGTCTTCTCCAAACAGGATAACCCTGCTATCCCTGGACATTTCTTCTATCAGTGCCTCTTTCAGGGCAAAACGGTAGTTTATCCTGCCTTCATCATCACGTCTAATTGGTTTGGGCATGGTAATGAATCTGGTATCCCTGAACTCTTGTGGAACTAACCCGCTATCGGCGTGGCAATACATCTTCTCCATAATGTGCTCAGGGTCTGGGTCTGGCGATTTGGCTGCTTTTACTGCCATATCTGCATTCCTCTGCCAAACCTTCTGTTTCATGGCTTCAAATTCCTCCTGGGTAATGATAGGCCGTCCAGTTATCAGACACTGATTCATTTGAGTAAAGAGCAATTCTACAGGGTCATAGCCTCGCCACATCTTGACTTCTTCTTTGGTACGGTATGCCTCTGGCTCAGACAGGGTGTGTCCTCTGAACCTGTATGTGATAAATTCAAGCAGTATTGGTCCTTTTCCATGCCTTGCTTTTTCTGCAGCCCGGATAGTAGCATCTTTGACTGCCAGAATGTCCATTCCATTAACCACCTCTGCATGCATATTCTTTAAGTTATAACTGGCAGCCCGCCTGGCTACATAATCAATCCCGCTTATCTCTCCGTTAAATTGCCCGGATATGCCATACTGGTTATTAACCACACCGTATATTATGGGTACCCCAAATCTCTTATTCATAAGTCCGTTTTCAAACTGTGCCATACAAGCCATATTCATTGATTCATGAGCGATACCATTATTATAAGCACCATCCCCGGCTAAACACAAAACTACCCGGGGCAGAGACTGATACCTGCAGGAGATAGCTGCACCAGCGGCAATGCCCATGTGTCCGCCTACTATGGCATTTGCTCCCAAATGGCCTGTGCTAAAATCTGCAATGTGCATACTCCCGCCTACGCCGCCGCAGTAGCCGTCTTTCTTGCCGAATAACTCGGCTATCATGCGGTAAACGTGGACACGCAGCGCCTTCTCTTCCATCTCCTTCCTGCTATCCCTGCCGTTCAAAGCCTCGCCGATTGCCTCAAGCCAACGCCTCCTTTCCCTGAGATATTCTGACAGGGCGCCGTCATTTAATTTCCTGATAACCGAGCACCCCTTTGCCATGGCGTCACTGTGTCCCCTGTGCGAACTCGTTATGTAGTCATCAGGATTTAACGCGGATATAGCACCTATAGGACTAGCTTCCTGGCCTATGGATAAATGGGTGGGTCCTGCGTAATCAAACTTATGTAATGGTCTATATGCACCCTGTTTGAGTTCTGCTATCATCTCTTCAAGAGACCGTGCCATGAGCATCTGCTCCAAAAGATTAATCAGTTCTTCACGGGACGTATTCCCCAAGTCAAGTTCTTCCTCCAATGAACGGTTATACCGGAATACAGGAATTTCAGGGAATGTCAATGTATCTGGTTTAAATGCACACTTCAGTTCTATCTCTTTTACCATTTTAAGCGTCATAATATTATATTTTGATGCTTTTGAATTTCGTTGCAATGTAATTTTTATCAAGCAGGACATCCTCATATGTGAGGGGGATACCTTTGGGGACATCTTTTGCCATTACCGCATCTTCAGTCAGGCCGTGCGGTAACAGGTTCTTTTCTTGTGCCATGTTCCATCTTTCTATGGTTCCACGGAAATAAAATTAGTTTTGCATCTTTTCTGGAATAAATCCCGGCTAATTCTAAGAAATTAACTGTAGTTTGGTAAATTTTTAACCTAATAATGTATCTTTGACTATAATCTTTGTCTCAACTGTAGATAGAAATTCTTGAAGTTTTTCCATATCAGTATAACTTGCAAATCCTAAATCCAAAAGGTTCTATTGCTAAAGTAAATTTTAAATTCCCATTTTCTCTGAATAACCCTATCTTTTTACCTTTCCATAATTCCAATCCACACTTAAAATCCTTTTTGTTTAACACTATATAACCTGCCCATTTAGTCTCCCTATTATTTATCAACGTTACAATCAACCCGTCTGTTGTCCTATTAATGAGATATTGTATGGGCATACCGTCTATCTTTATTATACTGACATCTTCTATTATATGATGATAAATATCTTTCCCTATTTCAAGAAGCATATTGGTATCTCCAGCATGCAGTAAATAAGGAAGAGTCAATATCACCTTGCCTTTACCAATCTTATTCACTGTAACTATCGGCTCTTTTTGAACAGGACCCCATACACAACCATATGGTGTTGTACCTATAATCTTTGCCGTTGTTGGCTTGACTAACTCATATACAAATCCCTGCTCAATAAAACTTTTCTTGCATATACTGCATTCTGAAAGATTGGAATCCTTTTTTATCCCCGTAAACTTAACTCCCAAAAACACTTCATCTTCTTTATTTATTTTGTATATCCTTTTATCAGGTAATCCTTGATAGTTTACAACAGTAGCAAGGTCTTCTTCCGGGTCATGGATAAAATGGGTTATATTCAAGACCACAACGCCTCCACTGTTTATGTATCCCATCAATTTATTTCTCAATGTAGAATTCACCTTAATATTTCCCAGAAGGATAATCACTTTATATTTTTTCAGAACATCCAGAGGACAATTTTCCAGAACAACATCAAAGATATCCCCCCACCTGCTATCAGTTAGCCTTCCGGTTTCGTAACTTCTCGCATCTAACCTATTCCTTAAGAACTTAATATATTCTTTTGGATTTAACCATGGTTTCTTAGAATATAGTTTGGCAAAACCAGAATATATATTCCTATATCCTGGGAATGCCAAATCAAAAAAGTTGTCTATCATAAAATCTCCCCTGGTCTTATGAACCTTTCCACACCAAACCTTATTAACACCATCAGGGGTATACGCAGGACTCCAGCCATGATAATGTTCTAACATTAATGCTACAGGGGTGTAAGGTATTCCTCTATTTGCAGATTTGTTTAAAGAAAATTTGGCAAACTTTTTTGCTATCTTCCCAAGAGGTGATAGTCTTTTGCGTCCACCGCTGGTCGTTATCCAGTGGCTGCTATCAGATAATTCCTGATGTAAAAGGTTTGCTCCCGAAATATAACTCGCTATCCATTCTCTGAGAAGCAGACTTTCAGTACATCCACCTTGTCTTTTACCTTTACTATCATAAAAAGTGAATGTCTGAGCAGGGTCTCCATGCGTGGAAACATCTATTCCCCAATAACCTTTATTTTGTCTGGAGGCGCCTCTTATAAAAGCTATCCCGATTTGAACGCTCGGAAGGATAAGACAGTTTATCTCCATCCATACCAATCGGACGCCTAATTCATAAGAATAATGTGTAGTAAATGGCAGGGCGCATTGAATGGCAATATTGTTTTTAGGATTTATTCGTCTTTTCTTAAGGTATTCAGACCAATTACTAATATCTTTATCTCTACCACAAGGGACAAAGTCCAATAAAAATCTCTTAAACCAGTGATAGGCTTTTTTCCTGAATTGGAATCTCTCATTAGGCCATTTACACTGAGTATCAGGTTCCCCTGTAACACACCACCAGAAATTCCTCCTATGTTTTTCTATAGAGTTAAGGAGCAAATCCACAGTCTTATCTATATATACATTGGCCGGCATACCCCTTCTTTTTGCCCATAATTTATTCCATGAATTCCCTATCCAGAAGTCTACGATAATAAAATAACCACCTTTTTCACAAATAGAGATATTTCTCTCGTCTGGCTCAAGCCAGATTCTGAAACCGTTACAAATATCTAATCTTTTAGTATCCTCAACGGGTGCTGGTTCTGCATCCAGATTTAATTCTCCCGTCGGTGTATGCCCCATCTTGTATTCGTTAGTAACAATGAACCAGTCTTTTTCTTTAAACACAGTCATCCTCCTTGCTTCTCATTCTCCCAGTTTCAATTACCTGGCCGTGTAATTCTCTCCCAACCATCTGCTCAACCAATATCGCACAGGCAATAAGTCTGGATAAATTTACACCGGTATCAATATTCATCTCCTCAAGCATGTTGACTAAATCCTCTGTAGCAATATTGCCAGTTGCCCCAGGTGCAAACGGACAACCACCTAAGCCACCAACAGACGCCTCCACTGTTGTTATCCCTTGTTGCAAGGCACTTAATACATTAGATAATCCGGCATCTCTGGTATTATGGAAATGAACGGCTAACTTGTTAATAGGGACTCTTTGTTCAACAAATTCAATAACCTCTGCCACATCAACAGGATTAGCCATACCTGTTGTGTCTGCAAGAATTATTTGAGTTGCTCCCAAATCCGCTAACCTCTTGACGAGAGATACAATTTTATTTTTTGCTATTTTCCCCTCAAAAGGACAACCAAAAGTAGTAGATAATGCGGCGTGTATATCTACTAACCCGTTTTTCTGAACGCAGTTTACTACAGTGTTAAACTCTTCTAATGATTCCTTAATAGTTTTTTTTACATTGTTAAGATTGTGGCTTTCGCTCGCAGACAAAACAAAGATTATCTCCTCTGTTCCGCAGTCTATCGCCCTTTGCGCACCAATTAGGTTAGGTACTAATACACGATATTTTACGCCTTTCCTACGTTGAATGCTTCTCATTACTTTTGCAGCATCTGCAAGATTAGGCACCACCCTGGGATGAACAAATGATGTCACCTCTATCCTGCCTACCCCTGTCTGGGACAGAGAATTAATTAATTCCACTTTTTTAGCAGTTGAAATAAAATTTACTTCTGCCTGAAAGCCGTCTCTTGGGCAAACTTCAACTATGTTGACTCTACGAGGTAACTGCAATGCCAATCAATCCTCAAACATAATACCACCGAACAATTCTTCATCGGCAGGCACAACCGGCTCAAAAGGACGTGATACCCAGGTTGTATTATAGTAATGTTTCAAAACGATGTTTTCTGAAACTATATTCCCACCCCATGTGCCACAGCCTAATGTAACTGTAAATGGCATTCCATTACACCAATCTCCGCTATTCCCATAATTTTGAGGCTGTCTTATCATTACTCTGCTCGTTTTGGTGCGAAAACTCAGTTGTTCAATATGATTCTCATCAAAGGAGTAAATTCCACAGGAATGTCCTGCTCCTTGATAACCTTGAATTACATTAACCTTTTCTATTGCCTCATCAAAATCCTGATATTTATAAATTGTCAATACAACACACATCTTTTCACCTGAGAAAGGATATCCTTTGCCAATTCCCTTTTCTTCTACCATTAAAAACTTCGCATTTTCAGAAATTGTCATGCCTGCCAAATCGGCAATTTTTGCAGCAGGTTGAGCTACGATATCCTTGTTAATAACCCCATCTATCCACATGGCTTTCTGTAAGAGTTTTTTCTCTTCAGCATTTACCAGATACCCCCCTTCAGATTTAAAAGATTCTAAAAGATGATAGTATATGCTCTCATGGGCTATTACTGCATTATCGCAGGAACAACCAGAAGCCAAATCAAAGGTCTTACTTAGCATAATTTTATGAGCAGCATCTTTTATATCTGCTGTCTCATCCACAATAACAACTACGTTACCTGCTCCCACCCCATATGCTGGTGTGCCGGAACTGTATGCCGCTTCCACCATAGATGCCCCCCCGGTTGCTACAATCAGGTCACATTGTTTCATTATCTCGCTGCTAATTTCCTTTGACGAATTTTCTGAGCATATAATCAAATCTTCCGGGGCATTATGACGCTTTAAGGCACTTCTCATTAATTCAACGGTTTTAAAAGTAGTATTCTGTCCCCGTGGATGAGGAGAACATACAACTGCATTTCTGCACTTAATGGCATTCATTGCTTTTATGGTTGGTGTAATTTCAGGATTCGTGCATGGAATTATGGCTCCTATTACACCTACCGGTTTTGCAATCTTGGCGATTCCTTTATCTGGACATTCTTCAATAATGCCTACGCTTTTTGCATTCTTTATATCTCTCTGGACACCTTTAATTTTCTTCATGATTTTCTTGTACTTGGATTCGTAGTCTCCCATCCGAGTTTCCTCCAAAGCGAGTATAGCTAATTTTTGGGCATTTTCTGGTTTTACTATAGACCAGGCAATAGCGGTGGATAGTTCATTAACCCGTTCCTGGGTAAACGATTCTGCTATCTTCTGGGCATACCGGGCACGGTTCATAAGTTTTGTTACATATTCTTGTGCACTATCAGGCATTGCATTATTACTTATCATTGTACCCGGCCCAGAAAATGTTCTTCTTATTATTCAAAAACTTAAAAGCCGCATTGGATTTTTAATAATTATGGTCTTTATTTCCCCGTCTGTTAGTCCTTCCTGTCTAAGTCTCGGGACAATGTGCCTTAGAATATGAGCAAGCCCAAAACCGCCCCACTTACGACAGGCAATCTTATGGCTAAGGTCATGAGAAATCAATATACGTTCAAGGTTTCCCAGTTCAATCTGTTTCCTAACAGCCTTAATTCTATCCCCGTCACTGGGTAAAAATTTCTCTTCAACGCTCATGAATTCTGCTCCGAAAAAGTCATATTCTATATATGCTCCTCTTTTAGCCAGAGAATTCTGCTCATCCACAAACTCTAGTGTCGTATCACAATGAGCCAGTACTACTTTATTCAAGTCAACCCCTTCCTTTTCTAAAACATCAAGAATCTTATTTCCTGCATTTATCCAATTTGGCTGATGAAGACTTAAACCGCATCCAATCTCTTTCTGTGCTTTGGCAGATGCCCTTAAGTTCTTGATTTCCAATCCATTTTCAATGTCGTTAACACCAATTTCCCCGATGATTCCAGGTTTTATTCCCGTCCCCTTAACGCCAATCTGAAACTCCTTTATTATTTCTTTTGCAATTTCTAATTCCGTTTTATTTTTTACTTCATCGGCCCAGGTGAAAGGGATGTAATAACCGGCTCCCATAATGATGTTCAATCCAGTAATCTTAGAAATAGAATAAAGTGTCATGGGGTTTCTTCCCAAGCCACCATTTGTCAGGTCAACAATAGAATTACCCCCCATCTTTTTAAAATCCATCGCTTCTTCTATGGCATCGTCGGGATTCATACGATGTAAATTGTCCAGGAAGGAAAAAGGACTATAGACAACTTCACCGCGATTCTTTAGACATACAGGTTGCCTTACCAACTCCTTTTTCAAAATTTCCTCTGGTTCGCCCTTCCAGTATGCCCTTGTATCAACAAGCAAGTGTTCATGTGGAAGCGTGACTCCTAATTCGCATGGTTCAATTTCACCAGAAACTGTAACAATCTTTGGTGCCATATCAGACTCCAGTAATATTAATTATCCGATATCCTGTTTGGTCATTTCCATAGATGTTCTTACTATTGCAGATACATCCATATTATACTCCTTATACAATTCCTCCGGGCTTCCAATAACCGGGTATAAATCGGGTATTCCAATTCTTTTAACTGGTCTTGGTTTCTCTGAGCCAAGAACTTCAGCAACAGCTCCTCCTAACCCACCATTAACATTATTATCTTCCAGAGTAATTAGTCCGTATTTGGAATCAGCCGCATCTAAAACAGCCTCTTTATCAAGAGGTTTGATGGTATGAAAACTATATACTGAGGCGTAAATTCCTAATTTCTTAAGTTCATTACAGGCTTCTATGGCTTTGGATACCATAACACCTGTAGCGATGAAAGAAATGTCATTGCCTGACCTTAACTTAATCGCCTTTCCAATAACGAATTCTTTTTGTAAACCATTTACATGGACAATTGGATTCTCCTTTTGTCCAAATCTGATAAATACCGGCCCATTAAACCTGACTGCTTCCCTGATTGCATGAGTAGTCTCAACAGAATCAGCAGGCACAATTATAGTCATATTGGGGATAGAGCGCATTAAACTAATATCTTCTATGCCCATATGCGTTGAACCCAATTTACCATAGGCAAGACCACCCCCTGTGGCAATAATTTTAACGTTGCTGTTCGTATAGGCAATATCAGTTCTTATCTGTTCACATGCCCTCATGGTTACAAAAACAGATAAGGTCATGGCAAAAGGAATAAGCCCTGCTGAGGCAAACCCAGCCGCGGCACCGAACATATTCTGTTCAGCAATGCCGAAATTAAAAAATCTATCCGGATGATTTACTACAAACCTTGGGACAATCCTTGAAGAAATGTCGGCTGTCAGAGCAATGATTTTTTTATTCTCATTTACAACCTCTTCTAAGACATACTCCAATGCAGGGAAACGACTCTCAAACAAACATTCTGACTTTTTATACATTTTGCCTCTTGCAAATTTATGCTAATTCCTTAAAAGCCTCTTTTGCCTGCTCTGCTGTTGGAACTTTGCTGTGCCAATCAAATTTGTTTTCCATACAAGAAACACCTTTACCCTTTATAGTATTTGCGATTATCATTGTGGGTTTGTCTTTTGAGAGAGGGACTCTCTTTAGAGCAGATACTATATCATCCATATTATGTCCGTCAATCTCTATTACCGACCAACCGAATGCCTCCCATCTTTTATTCAAGGGTCTTATACTCATTACCTCATCAATAGGCCCATCCGCACAAAGTTTGTTATGGTCTATAATTCCAATAATGTTATCTAACTTATAATGACAGGCGGCTGAAGCAGCCTCCCAGATTGAGCCTTCGTGAATCTCTCCGTCTCCAAGCAGTACATAAGTTCTGTAATTTCTTTTTAGATACCTGGCTGCTAATGCCATTCCTATTCCAATAGGAAGACCGTGGCCTAAAGAACCAGTTGATATCTCAACCCCGGGTATCTTCAAACCATCGGGATGTCCTCCAAGAATACTCTTGAATTGCACATAGGTCTTAAAGGTTTCTTCAGGGAAAAAACCTCTTTTTGCCAGAGCAGCATACAAAGCCAAACACTTGTGCCCTGCGCTTAATATAAACCTGTCTCTATTCTCATCTTTAGGATTTGCAGGGTCAATATTCATGACTTCAAAAAACAGTGCTGTTATAATATCGGCACATGAAAGTGCCGGGGCAAGATGACCGCTCTGTGCCCGCATAACCATATTTAAACATTCGCGTCTTATTTCTTTTGATTTTTCTTCTAAATAAACCTTTCCCATATTCCCTTTACTTGCCATCAGATTTACATTACTAACAGTTCATAATTGGCTTACATCTATTTTGAGTAACAAGACCTTTATATCCATTTTCAGAAACTACAGCACTTACCTCAATAGTATAAGATACCTGGCCGAATATATAATAAGGTGCTTCAATAGATATGGTCATGTTTTTCTCTAAAGTAAAATCTGCAGACCGTTGTTCAAAACCGTCGTGATAAGTGTAGTTTAAATTACCTGTAATTAGCGGATACTCACTGGGGTGCAAGCCAATACCATGCCCATACGGCTCCAAGCCATACACCTTATTCTTCTCCAGACATTTTATCATATTCTGATTGATTATGGAACATTTTTCGCCTGGTTTTATACTATTCAATCCTGCATTTATACATTCATATATTTTCTTGAATATTTCGTGATACTTCGCATCCAAATTTCCGATGAAAACTGTAGTTCCCGTATCAGACAAATAATTTGAATAATAGGCGCCGGTATCCAATAAAATACTTTGACCATTCTTGAATACATAATCCTTGCTTTCACTAACGCCGCAGCCATATTGAGAAAAAATAAAATGCTCTGGGACTCCGCCTCCCTGTTCAACTATTTCTTTGTATCTACTGAATGCCTGACCAAAAACATTATTCTCTCTGATACTCCTCGCTGATTCCTGCATCGCTATCTCATTTAACTGAGCGCTCTTGGTCAATAGTGAAATCTCTTCATCCGTCTTGACCATCCTGGTTAATCTTATTATCTCTGTGCAATCTTTAAACAAAACATTATTTAAATGTTCTGATATCTCTTTAAACGCCACTTCACTAAAACCCTTCAATTCCATACCGACTCTTGAGTGTCCAAGACCTTTCCCCTTCATAGTCTTCACTATGGCTTCTATTGAAGATGAATAGACTGTCCCTATGTATGAGTTTATTATGTCTCTATCAGTTTCACCTATCTGGGTCAATTCAAGTGATAAATCCTCTATCTTTTTAGGAACCTGAGGAACACTACCAAACAGTCTTACATCTTTGCTGAATGAACTAAAGCCAAATTGTCCTAAGTCACATGGTAGTATTAAAATAGGTTCTGCATTGTATGGAAGCAGGCAATACAAAGGAATACTGCTATTTGACCCGCCAGGTGAACACATCCATTCTTTTAACCAATTAATAGCCCAACAATCAATGCCTGAAAGATACCTAATGCTTACAGGTTGGGTAGCTATTAGTGCCTCAAGTCCGTATTCTTGCATGTAATAATCAGCTAAACTTCTATTGGTTAACATTCTTTACTTCCTATTCGCAATCCGAAAAAGGATTATTTACTCGTAGTGGTGTGCCCTGATACAAGCGGTTACTCCTCCATCCACCGGCAGCAACACGCCGGTTATCCAATCAGAATCTGAAGAAGACAAAAAAACCGCTGCCTTGGCAATATCAGAAGGTTTGCCCAAACCGAGGGGACTTCGTTCAGCACTCCTTTTCATGAACTCAGGCTTCGTAGCTTTTATGAGAAGCGGCGTTTCAACCGGACCAGGACAGATGCAATTAACATTGATATTATAGGGTGACAGGTCAACCGCCAGGGTTCTGGTAAGACCAGCAATCCCATGTTTGGCTATACTATAAGGAGCTGCTTTGGGGATAGCCTGAATACTGGCTATTGAGCCTATATTAACAATCTTGCCTCTCCGCTTTTTCATCATCTCAGGCATAACCGCTTGGCAAAAATGCCACGGCCCATCCAGATTGACCGTCCGCAATTTTTCCCATTCTTCAACGGTAAATTCGTGTGCCGCTTTGAAACAGCTCCAGCCTGCACAATTTATCAGGATATCTATAGTGCTGAAATGTTCCAACACTTTGGCTGTGGCTTCCATTATCTGTTTTTGATAGGTCAGATCCACTTCTACAGCCAGTGCCTGACAGCCCTGCTCTTGAATATTTTTTACCACTCTGACTGCACCATGGTAATTCATGTCTGCAATAGCCACAATCGCCCCCTGGCTGGCAAACTCCATACATATCCCCTCTCCTATGCCTGATGCTCCCCCGGTTACAATAGCCACTTTATCAGATAACCGACCACTGTTTGTAAATTTTTCTTCCACATCAGCACCTCACTTTAAAACTCGTTTTTTCCTATCAGTCGCATTTTTAGTTTTTTATTATTTTAGGTTAAAATGTCTAACCGCCTCAAATATTGTCTCATCAATAACACGTATAATTATATCCGCCTCTTTTTTACCGATATTAAGAGGTGGAGATATAGCTAATACATCACTATTTTCTCTTATAATAACCCCTTTTTCATAACATCTATCCATTATCCATTTACCTGCACCCAATCCCGGGTTTATTTTGCGTTTTTTATTTTTATCCTGGACCAAAACAATCCCGAAAAGAAGACCCAGCCCTTGTACGCTTCCTACTATGGGATAATTTTTAATATTCTTAAAACTCTCCCTCATATATTTTCCCATCTCAGCCGCTTTGTTAACAAGGTTCTCTTTCTCTATTATTTCAATATTCTTGAGTGCCGCCACACATGACACAGGATGCCCACCCTGAGTATGCCCATGCCTTAATTCCTTACCCGGTTCCCAGAATCCATCTGCAATAGCAGGTGTCGTGATAGCCGCAGCGATAGGAAGATACCCGCCAGAAAATCCTTTACCTATAACTAATATGTCCGGTACAACATCCCAGTGTTCACACGCAAACATCTTTCCTGTTTTTCCAAAACCTGTCTGGACCTCGTCAAATATGAGCAGTATTCCATATTTGTCGCATAGTTCTCTGAGACCTTTCAGATAACCCTCTGGGGGAACCGGATAACCGATATGAGAAAAAGGCAATGGGTCTATTATTATGGCTGCAATAGTATCCGGATTTTCCCAGACCACTGTTTGTTCCATATTTTTTAAACAAGCTAACCCGCATATATCTGGCTCAAGACCAAGTTCACAACAATAACACCAAGCGTTCATCACATGGATAAAACCCGGAACTAATGGCTCAAATGGTTCTCTTGGATGGGAAAGCCCGGTTGCCGAAAGAGCGCCATAGGTTGAACCATGATAACTATTTCTTCTGGCTACAATCTTATATCTTGATTTCTCGCCTCTCTGCCAAAAATACTGCTTTGCAATTTTGAAAGCAGTTTCATTAGCCTCTGAACCACTATTAACTAAAAATGACCTTGAGATCTTACCCGGAGATATTTCTGCCAATTTTTTAGAAAGCCTTATTGGGGGTTCGGTGTAATAGTTTTTTAAACTCGGGCTATATTCCAATTTACACATCTGTTCATATACTGCATCTGCCACTTCTTTTCTACCATGCCCGCATGGAGTGGTAAATACCGATGAAACGGCATCTATATATTTATTTCCATCTATGTCATAAAGATATAAGCCCTTTCCTTTTACCATTATCTTCAGATTCTTTTTGGCAATCTCATAATTATCAGCATAATCAAGCCAATTATTAAGTGCATTTTTCTTAATATCCTCTATCTGTTTTTTGGTAAATTCTTCTTCCTTGTTCATCGCGCCAGGTATCCTCCGTCAAGATGAAGTATGTGCCCCGTCACCATTGAAGATGCATCAGAAGCCAGATATACTGCAGTACCAACTATCTCTTCTGGTTCCCCGATACGCCCTAACGGGATATTGGATATCATCCTTTTTAGTAGTGTCTCACGGTCAATAACTTTTGAGTGTTCTTCTATAGCCCTATTAAATCCCTCGGTGCGGAACTGGCAGGGTGCTATGGCATTGACACGAATTCCGTACGGAGCCCATTCAATGGCAAGATCACGAGTCAGTCCGTTTATGCCACCCTTACAAGCGGCAAACGCTGAATTACCACGTCCGGTCCCAATCAGCCCAATAATGGATGTCATGTTAATAATGCTTCCTTTTTTGTTCTTCTCCATAACGCGGCCAACCGCCTGACAGCACATAAACGTCCCTTTTAAATCAGTGTTAATCGGAATCATCCAGTCTTTTATAGAGAATTCGCTGGGCGGTGCATGTGTGTAACTGTCAACACTGTTGACCAGAATGTCTATAGTTCCGAATTTCTCCATGGTGCATGCCACAAGATTATCAACGTCTTCCTGCCTCGTCACATCGCAGCGTATGGCAAGCCCTTTCTGACCCTTTTTTTTGACACGTTTTATAGTTTCTCTTAAACCCTCGGTATTGATATCCGCACAAACAACATTGGCTCCATACCGTGCAAAACCTATTGATATACACCTGCCAAACCCACTGGCAGAACCAGTGACTATAGCCACCCTATCCGATAAATCAAATATATTTCTTCCCATAGCCCACACCTTCAATTCTTTTATCACTACTTTTACTTGACATTTTTATGGTACTCATCAATAGAAGGAGGTACTTTTAACTGGCAGACTATGCCCCCGTCAACGTAAAATGTTTGACCTGTAACATATTCAGAATCGTTAGAAGCAAGGAAGACAACCGTGCCCAGAACATCCTCGGGCTTCCCTATCCTTCCCCATGGGATATACGAACTCCATGTATTTGCTAAATTAGGGTCTGCATGTGTAAATTTTTCCACTTCAATGGCTCCTGGTGCAATTGCATTAACATTTATCTTGTATGGTGCCAATTCCAAAGCCATGACCTTAGTAAGTAAAGTCATGCCACCTTTAGAACTACAATATGCTGCTAATCCTGGACAGCCAGCCCAACTCCATATAGAGGAGTTATTGATAATCTTTCCTCCCACCTGACGCTTTATCATCTCACGGGCTACCCTCTGGGAGCAGAAGAAGACCCCTCGCAGATTAATATCCAACACACTGTCCCAATCTTCTTCTGTTATATCCATCATAGGTTTTAAACCCACCACGCCTGCGTTATTCACCAATACATCAATCCTACCAAACTTCTCTATAGTTTTCTTCACCATTAAATCTATCTCTTCGTATTGCGATACATCTGCCTTAACGGATATAGCCTTACGGCCAAGACTTTCTATGTCCATCTCTACCTGTTTTGCGCCCTGGGGGTCAGTGTTGTAGTTGACCACAACATTTGCACCCTCTTTTGCCAGACCTAATGCTAAACCCCGGCCTATGCCTTTACTTGCCCCGGTTATCAAGCATACTTTATCCTTCAGTCGCATATATACATTACTCCTCAATAGTCCCGTATTCTTTTATAGCCCTTGCCATTGCTAATAGATTTCTACCACTTTCCAAACCTTGTCTGTTATAGCATCTTCCATTCCAAAACATAGACGCATAGATTCTGCCGCATCTTCCGGGTCTAATCCTGGCGGGAGAGAACAGACTACCCTGCGGACTATGTCTTCATTTTGAGAAATTGTATTATGAAAATAGTGGTAATCATCTTTACGAGTCCAACGTTCAACCCTAACCATATGTTCTTTACCGCCGAAACCGGGTTTGCCCTGATGATGAAAAATGCGAAGTTCCCGATTGAGTATAGCCGCTTCAATAGCACCTTCTGTTCCTGCAATCACATAGGTAAGTCTATGACCGTCATTGACCTGGTCTGCTATGTCTATTTCAGTATCCATAAGATTCACGTTTCCAGACTCAGCGACCTGCATCATAAATGTTATGTGACAGATTGCACCATTCTGAAACTGATATGTACATTGAACATTATCTGGAATCTCATAATACGGTATAGTATTGGGCGCCATAGTTGCGAAAAAACTCACAACCGGCTCCTTTATCCACCAGCGCGTCAAATCAACATAATGACAAAGTTTTTCCTGAAATATCCCGCCGGATTCTTCTTTTTTGAATTTCCAGTTCCTCCATCCGGTCCTGTCATACTCATAAGGACAACAGTGATAGTTAAAATTGATATGTTTTATAATGCCTATCTCTCCAGAGTCTATGATATCTTTAATGCGTTGATAAAGTTTTGAATACCTGCATTCAAACCCCAATTGAAAGAATGCCCCTGTTTCGCGCTGGACTGCGAGTATCTCTTCCATTTCCTTGAGATTAAGTCCCATAGGTTTTTCAAGCATTACGCTCTTGCCGTGCCACATGGCAGCAATAGCAAGTTCTCTATGAGTATTGCCAGGTGATGTAATAAAGACAAGACGTATTGCAGGGTCTCTCCATATAGCATCAAGGCTATCCATTTCTATATTAAATTCATGACGGGTTTCTTCCTTTCGTTCATTATTCGGCTCAAAGCCAACAATCTTAGCTACATATTTTGATTTTAACAGCGACTTGATATTCGTCCAACCCATCAAGCCGCATCCAAGAATTGCGATATGAACCTTGTTGTCATTGTTCATAAATCAGAATCAGTGTTTATCCTTCCAGTCATCCAGTGTGGCTACTGCCTGTTTGTTTTCACCGATGAGCATGCAGGTCATGCCTCCATCAGTGAAGATATTTGCCCCTGTTATATATGAGGAGTCATCTGATGATAAGAAGGCTACTACTTTACCTACTTCCTCTGTAGTTTGAACCCGTTTCAGTGGAATGTGTTTCATCCAGAAATCCTCAACTACCCTTTCATTTCTTCCTGCTTTTTTGATATCCTGCCATATTTTTGTGTCTGTAAGACCAGGGCTTACTGTGTTTATCCGTATCCCCATCGGTCCAAACTCAATTGCCATAGACTTTGTCATACACTCCACACCACCTTTGGCTGCGGCATAAGGTGCGGCTGAAGGTAAAGTAGCATAGGTGTGGACTGATGCTATGTTAATTATTGAACCTTTTTTCTGTTTAACCATATGGCGTAAGGCCGCCTGTGAACAAAGAAAGGTACCTTTTAAGTCAACATTGATTACCTTATCCCAGTCTTCTTCTTTCATTTCCAATGTTGGCTTGACAAAATTGACTCCGGCATTATTGACCAAGATGTCTATCTTCCCAAATTTAGATACCACATTCTCTACCATTGCATTTACCTGCTTGCTTATTGAAACGTCTGTCTGAATAAACATTCCCCGACCGAATCGTTCCTGCAAGATTTTTTCTACATGCACACCATTCTTTTCATTGCTCTCTGCAATAACTACTGTAGCCCCATATTCTGACAATACCATTGCAATTCCCTCACCGATACCAAAACCTCCACCAGTAACAATTGCAATTTTTCTCGAAAGATCCGGCATCGTTTTACTCCTTTCGTTCTTCTTAAATCTAATACCTATTTTCTTCAATGGCAAAGGCCCTTACTGGTGAACCGTCTCTATCTTTAATCTTTAATGGTACGGCTACAAAGAAAACCTCTTCTTTGGTTAACTCTCTCAGATTTGCCAATGCCTCAACAACGACTATCTCTTTCTCAAGTAGTGTCTTATGAATCACTTCATAATCTGTAGGATGCACTCCTGGTGTCTCTAATCCTATGAGGTCTATCTCTCTTTTAGCTAACCATCTGGCTAATTCTATCGTAATTACTGGCTGGTCAGAGAAGAATTCTTTCTTGGGGAAATTCTTATCCCAGTCAGTACGTAACAAAACCTTTGCCCCTTTAATAATTTTCTTCTCGTATAGTTTAATGTCCTCTATTTTAATCTCGTCCTTCGCCCTCTTATGACTTAAATCAATGATTATGGCATTACCGACACATTTATTAAGGTCAATTCTATCTACAGTACACCCTTCATTAAAGAAGTGAAAAGGGGCATCAAGGTGGGTTCCTTGATGACTACTCATGATGAGTTGAGTGATGTTATATCCCATACTCTCTATGGTATGATGGACAAGTATACTGCATTTAGGATCCAAACTAAACGTAGGTGCCTGGTGATAAATCTCTAATGACAGATCTACTATTCTTCTTGTCATTAACTCCTGCTCCCTCCTAATTCATAGAACCATCTGGTAGGACATATTTTTTCACCTTTCAAAGCCAGAGGGAGAGCCCAGATGACCATATTACTATAATAGTCATCACCCCAAACTGGTCTGCCATTACAAGAACTGATTAGACAGCGTTGGTTCCAGGTAGTGGCACGAAGAATACTAACGGATTCATATAGTCTTCGAGCAATTTCTATACCGAGTTTTTTACGGCCATGATAAATAAAGGTCATTGCAGCACACATATTCTCACCAAAGAAAATCTGGCGGCCATGGTCATTGCCATCTGGATTATTATCATAATAGCCGCAGGGTTCTAAACTATTATCAGGGTTAACACCATTTACTAAACCATATTTTGTCACTTTAAAGTTGAGCCGACTTATGGAATCCAATGCTTGCTGAATTTCCTTCTCAGGCAAAACATTTGATAACCCCACTAACTTAACACACCATTGTGCCATAAGTTGATTAGATAAACAGGTTTCCTTCTTACGACCATTTTCAGGGTCGTTATAAAGACGGTAATAATTGCCATTCCAAAGTTTCTTTCTGTAAGAAACCGTGGCTTTTTTTAACCAGTGGCTGCATTTCATAGCGAATTTTTTATCTCCTACCTGGTTGGCTATAGCATTGCCGCATGCCAATGTAGCCAACCATGTTCCAGCCACATAGGCTGATGTGCCATACCAAGGCCACATATCGTAGAATTGGTTGGCTGGCCAGAATTCACCCGGTTCAGCGTGGCTATGTTCATTGACCAGACCATCCTTGTCATAGTCTAAAGTCTGTTGATAATTAATAGCAGATTTGACTGAATTATAGAATTCTTTAAGGAATTTTTTGTCTTTGGTGCGTAGATAATAGCGATAGACCATTTGTACGTATTGGCTGGAATTCAAAGGGTGCTGACATTGGTATCGCGGGTCTCGTAGTGAAGTACCCATACCAAAAGAAAATGGTATTTCACCTGTAAATAATTGATAATGTTTAAATGCATGTAAGGTTGTACGTTCCAGTTCTGGAAAAAACAAAAGAAGCGGTATGTGACCATGCATACGGCACACCATAGTCTCGGTAATAGAACAGGTGGTAAAACTCTCATTATGGGTAAAAAGGCCTTCTTTTAAATACCAGTTATCTGGCCGGTCACTTACTACCCAGAGAGTATTCTTGGACAAACTATAAAGACTGTTTATTAAACCATCCTTAAGCCAGTCTGGATACTCTTCAGTCTTATAAATATCATTCTGCCATGAGAGTGTTTGTTTGAGCAACTTATCAAAATGCGTAATGGCATATTCGGCTACATCTCTCGCACTTCCATATAGTCTGCTATAATGATGTTTATGTGGCTCACCGCCAGAATCCTTGAAATAAGGATAGAACCATGCTAAAACAAAACGAAAAGGCTGGGACTCGCCTGCTTTAATGTTATAATGAAAAACTATAGAAGCACCTATATCCATAGCCCTATTTCTGGATACAATACTGGCTCGCATTTTTGTTTTTGCCCTGGTGAGACTCAAACTTAGCAGTTTCGTCCATGGATAATCTGTACTGCCTAAAGATTTACCTAACAACATCATCTTATCGGAATTCTTATTTTCAACACTCAGTGCATAGCCTGCACCTCTATGCCCAGTAACACTAATACCTTTATATTCCCCTTCTAAAAAATTATATCTAAATTTATCATCCTTAGACTTATTCCCTTCTTTCTGTGTAACTGTAGATTCCATGCTCCCAGGAAATGAAAATGCCAGACATCCACTTATCAGGTCAGTTGAGGTATTATTAAGTCTAATTTCAAAAAGTACAGCCGGGATATTTGAGTTATCTGCATTACCGAGAATAAACGGTGTAAATGCCCTAAGCCCTAATTTGACTGGGATATCCTTGAGTGAAATCCTCATATCTGCTATCGGAAAATGTCCCCAATAGTCTATACTATCTACACCCCTGGAATTATGGACAGTCCCTCCTCTTTGATGTTTTTTATCAGACTTATTCTTTGATTCCAGACTAAGTGTATAAACCTGCTCCTTATAAGTAAATGCCAGAAATGGTCTATTCCAGAGGCGTGGTTTTGTATGCTCGTTAAAAATAGTTGTCTTACCCAGCAAGCCATTACCTTCCAGGGTGATATAGCCGGTGCCCAAACTACCTAAAGGCAGCCCGGATTCAACTGAATTTCCAGGAAAAATGCAACCACATACTTCTTGGGCAAATCCATCTGCCAGAAATCTCTGCCATTTTTTCGCCTTTGCTCTTGTATCAAAAGGCCATAAGCTGTTATCAATTTCACGTCTCACGGTAATAACCTCCTCACTTTACTAACATTAAGTTCATTATTTCTTTTAATTATCGGAAAGTTCTGTCAAGGATAGTCTGAACCTCTATATGAGATGCCGATGCAGCCTCCTCCGGTGTCATCTTGCTGCCTTCTCCCCAAAATTTATCTGCAACCTGGCAAAAAGCGGAGAACCACTCCCTGAAAACCTTGTTTGTGTCTAACGGTACTGATTCTTTAAGCATTATCTCAAATGCCTTCATATTCACGGGTCTTCCTTCCCAGTTTGAAAGAAAATCATGTGCCGCCTTCTTGTAACAAGGAAGTCCCTCATTGGACATCGCTATCCTCATCTGGTTGTCATAACTTACAATATGCTTTATGAACTCCATTACCGCTATTTTTTTATCTCCAGACAATTTACGGTTGACCACTAAGGCATTAGCCACGTAATAACAATTTCTCCACTTTAACTTAGGCATCGGAGCAACATCATAATCTAAATCCGGAGATTTCTCATTAAGAGTAGCAACAAAGGCATAATAATTGCCATACATTGCCAACCGGTTATAAATAAAGAGTTCATCGGGGCCCCCAAAGGTCTGGGTAAAAGCCCTGAACGGATTAATAGGTTCTAATTTCCTCGCCCATGCAAAAGCCTCTACTACTTCCTTCTGGTTCAAACTAGAATTAGTGCCATTTTCATCCAAGAAATGCCCGCCATTGGATAGAATCAGATTAGGAAGCATAGCAACAGAAGTAAATCCGTAAATTTTGTCCCTTTCGGATGTTTTGTTATCTGTCATAATCCTTTCCCCATAACGATAGATGTCCTCGTAAGTCCACGATTCATCCGGATACGGCACACCTGACTGGTCAAATATCTTTTTGTTATAGTAAAGACCAAATAACTGAATGGAAAAAGGCACGCCCCACTGTCTGCCTGCTTTATCCTGCAAAGACTTAATCCCATAGTAGTCATCTGATTGCAAATCGCCATTAAAAAGTCCAGAAAGGTCTGCTATAGCCCCCCGGGAGGACCACTCAATAATCTGTGTGCCATCAATAAACCACACATCCGGACTTGTATCACCAACCATTCTAGTTACCAGTCTTTCGTTGTATCCGGACCAGGGTAAAATTTCAAGTTCAATGTGAATACCTGAATGCTGCCGCTGAAAACTTTCCACAATTTCCTTATGCAAAGGTATAAGTGTGGTAGTAGAGGGAACGCTATATTTTATAGTGGTAATCTTTGAGCCTATCGGGCCATGACCAGAAGAACATCCAGCCACTACCACGATAATAATAGAAGATAATATTACCCTATTAACTATAGACATAGTTTATCCCTCTCAAAATCAACAAATATTAAGTAATTATATATAAATTATTTTGAAATAGTCCCTTCAATTTCTTCCCAATGGAACCCGTCAATGTGAACTGTGCTCCAATCAGGTCCTATTAAATTAATTACACTGAGTTTCTCAAATTGGTACGGTTTATCGGTCTTGAACTGGTTAAGTAAGAAATCCTTAAGTTTTATCCTGACCTGGGTCCATGGTAAATTCCCCCCGTCAGTCTGCCATGTATATTTACCCTTGACCCCAGGACGAGCCTCATTTAAAAGGTCAACATCATAACCGTCACTGCATACGACAATAAATTCGTTCTTTCCTTTAGGCGCTGGATGTTCAGGGTTCAACCACTCTACTTTTAACCAGAAACAAAGATCCATGTCTTTGGTTCCCATAGTGCTGATATAGTCCTTGTTGCCCAATTTGTCACTATACCCCTCGCCTATAGACAGGGTAACCTTTGAAACCGCATTTGACCCTCCTATTTCCAGAGAACCATTGCCAACCTTTTTATCAGCGGTATCAATACTGAAATGAGCACCCCAGCCTCCTGTGCCCCACCAATTCCATCCAACTCCACCAATCTTTTCTGTCCACTCATCTCCATCAGCAGGAACCATCAACACCTGCTTGCCTATCTGGTCGCTATATGCCAGTTCTATACCTGCATTTAAAAACAATCCAACATACAATAACACTGCCAATTTGCTAACTTTCATCTTATCCCCCTTTCTTCAGTCACGTTAGACATTTCCAGGACGAGAGCACTATAAGGTTCCAGTGATTCGGACCTTGAAATATCTGAAGACTGATAATCTGATAACACGGTTAATTCCCCATCTTCCCCTACACGATTTACAATATATTTATTTCCCCCGGGTAATCCATAATCCTTAAGGTTTAGTGAATATGAAATGGTCTGGGATGATTCGGAGATATTAGTGAAAACCAATCCAATGGCTCCATCCGGAGACTTCCATGCTGAATAAAGAACTGCCGGAGAAGTGGCGGTTGGGCTGTTAGCCCACCATTCAAACGATATTGTTGGCAGTTCTTTATCCAATCTGGGAGGGGTAAGCATCTGTCCGTAAAGCAAAAACTTCCTGGCGCTATGTCGCGCTTTTCCCAAATTTTTAAGATAATTTGCCGCTTTTGGCTGCTCTATTGACATAGAAGGAAAAACCCATCCCAACTGGTCACCCCAAACAAAACTTTGTCCTGCTAACAGAGAAAATTCTCCCATCCTCTTATGTGCATGCTTACCATAATCCAAGCCATGCCAGCGTCCAAAACATATCTGGTAATCATGGTAAACAAACTGAAAGAATGGAATCATGTCAGGCGCAGCGTAGTGGGCAAGCAAAAGGCCGTCAAATGTCCCGACAACTGTCTCTGTATTTGCCTCAGTGGTAAATGCTATTGTCGGTTCGCTACCTTTATTAACTGCTTGACTTATACGCTCCATCATTTCTCTATAGCCGGCGCTTTGAGAATTACCGCTACCTACAGGATGTCCATGAGAATCGTCAAAACACATCTCTGCAGTACCGAACCCTGCCTGGTCAAGATAAACACCATCTACCTTATGCTCAGTAACAAGTCTCTGGACAACGCTTAACATCTTATCCTGCCAGACCTTCGTCTTAGCACACATTATAGCATAATTACGTCCATTAGCATGGTGCGTAGAAATTTCTCCTGACTTTAGTCTTATAGCATACTTTTCAGCGTTTTCTTTTATATAACTCGGGCTGGTATAATCCATACACCACGACATACCATTGGTATAAGGCATGACTGGAATACCAAGTTTGTGTAGTTGGTCTATAAGCGGGTTAAACCAATCCGTGGCAGGAAAATAATCAGGATATTCCGTATCAAATTGTTTCGTATCCTTATGCCGCCACTGCCACCAAACAATCTCAGCAGAAACCGGGATATCCTCCATAAATACTTTAAAATTTTCAACATTGCCATCACCCCGGAGCATCCACATATCACTATCCAGAAACCATTTTGCAATATCTTTCCTTTTGTGTAAAGGTCCTTTCTTGCACCAAACGGCTTCCTTAGTCACCCATTCCCTGTAGAGTTTTGCTGCTTCATACCAATCCCCTTTATAAATGCCAATTACTGTATCATACGGCATAACATAGTCAGTATTGGGTTTTCCCATATTTTCTGTAGGAAGATGTATAAAAGTATAACTAAACACTTGAGTATCGTTAACAGTTTCTGGATAATATCTATACTTTTTCTTGTTACCAGCAGGGTCATGTGTGGCAAGATAGAGCCCTTTATTCCCAACATAATAAGTGGACACCTGAATACCGCACTCATCGTAAGGCATAAGTGTTTCAGGCATAGAAGAACCTTGAAGTGGATTTTCAACCAGACGTGGAACTTTACCCCATGGATATACAAGATATTCTTTCTCCTTGGAACTCTTTGGCTTCCCTATATTGGATACTATCGGATAGTTCACATTTTCTATTCCAAGTTTACTGCTACGATTAGTTACCTCTATCCGCCATAACGAAAGCGGGGAATTGTTTTTTAAGGTTACAACTGCATGAACATCAATATTTTTTTGCTCGTTGGAGACGGTTATGCCCTTCCAATAGAAGTGAATATTCTTGCCATCGTTCACATCCACAATATCGTAGGTAGCAGAACACTCTACGGAATTATCAACAGAAGATATCCTCCCCACAGAAGTTACAAAACTAACTTTCCATAGGTTACTACCTTTAGTATCCGGTCCCGAGACATTAATAAAGTTGTAATCATTTTTAATGTCGGTTATGCCGACCAGGTCAAACCCCTGTTTCTTATTAAAGGTAATGCCAATGAGCCCATTATTAATTCTAATTAAGTCTCTTTCTTCTTTAACTGTTACATCTGCAAATGTGAATGGACATAAACCACAAACCGAAAAAATCAAAACCCCAATTATACTTACCAACTGTATCTTTATACCTTTTAACTTTCCCATTATTTGACCCTCCATCTTTATCATCTCTTTTTTACGGATATGCTGGTAACTTACGCGGGACTTTTGTAAACATTGGCAGAAATCTTCCTCCCGGCTCTATACCAACCACTCTATTCCCGACCCATTTCACATTAAAATCCTTAGATGTTTCGGAACCATTTCCCAACCATGGAAGGGTAACCTTTTGGGTAAAACTTATCAGCGGATAGATTATAGTAAGTTCTTCCCCTTCCTTCGCTTTTGAAAATTTAATGTAATCTCCTTTCCAAAATGGCTCTACTGGTTTGCAATTTCTATATGCTTTTACCTCTTTTCTATGTGTCCATGATGGCGGTCTGAGGTAAAAATCTGTCTCTTTACGCGTAACCACTGTCAGTCTTCCCTGCTCTGGAAAAAAGGAAACTACCTTTGCCTGAGAAGATTCTCTGTTAAAGGAAAGGTTAACAAAAACCCCTTCTGCGGATTCAGTTACTGCGTTAGCCCATGCAGTATATAGGGCGTGCATCCCTCCTGCTGAACAACACCCCATCATATCCATTTCAAAGTGCCCAATAACAGGCAGTGGTATAGGAGTTTCCCAATAGGTCGGCGTAGGTATCACCCAGTCATTGGGTCTAATAGCACCAACGAATCCGCCCTCAAACTCTTTCAATAGACGCAGACCTTCTTCAGCGCGTCCCGTATTGTCCGAATGAATACTGCGATATAGCACCGCAAATTCCGGGGTTACAAAAAATTGAGCCTCACGGATGTAATTACGAACATATCGTTCCACATGGTCCCAGTATCCTGGGTAACCAGCCTTAGCCAACAAGGCAGCAAGAGTCACCATGTCACTGACCACACATGTTTCTGAGCGAGTATGTCCATATTGGTCACCTATCATTTCCGGGAACCATCCAAAGTCACTGCCCTGTGAAACCATGAAGTCATATACCCTTTTTGCCCATTCTATGTAACGAGGGTTGCGTATCATCGCACCAAGATATGCTATCCCCCAAACCGCATGTAGATGACAGAAAGAGTGCCCGAGAAAACTGCCATCTTTATTAATACGATTGTCACCCAAATCGGGTTGAAGGTCATCAATCATACCGTCTGCCAATGCCAAAGCAAAATCCAGCGATTCAGAATCTCTCGTTATCTCCCAATAGTGAACAATGGGTCTAATGGCACCATGCTGGATTGTCCCCTGAGAACAAGATATCCATTTGCCATTCAACCATGGACCGCTGCCACCCTCATAATAAGCACGCCCTGTATCCCAACTTGCCAAACGGTATAAAGCCATCACCATCTTTCTTGCCTGCTCTATGGCATTGGCGTCTCCGGTTCGTTTGTAGAATTCTACCAAGTTGATAATTACAAGACCTGTAGCCCATGGACTGACCACAGAAATCCCGGTCTTCCAATACTCTTCAATCATATAGTGATAAGGAGGCACCCAGACGAAACCATCCTCACGTATATACCCTCTAATACGACGACGCAACCCCTCCTCATGGTCTATGCCTTCCTTGCTGTCACACATATCCCGCATATACATGAACTTCAACCCCATGCGAACATCAGTATCGCCATAAGTTATAAAGTCGTGTCCGGTAGGCGCCTTTGACTTGCGAATCTCTCTTATCTGTGTCTCCCATTCACCAGGGTAACTTAGAGAATTATATCCTGTGGGTGCTGGCGGGTAAGACAATGGTCTGATATAGAAACGCGCCTCGTAATCCAGTTCTTTTCTTAAGTTATGAATAAGATAATGCATTGCCCAGCGAGCCATATCACTGAGATTCATATCCTGTGAAGGAAATTCATCAGATAGAGATTTCATCCGTTTGGAACGGGTATCTCCCATAATATGCACCTGACTAATCTCCCCTTTAAAACCTGAAGGATGGAACTCCTTATTATTAGACACCCCATTTATCTCCATTCTTTTGGAACTACCAATCAATATACCCCCAGAGGTCAGGGTCATTTGCCTTACTAAAGTTTTCTTTATATTTAACCCACGCCACATGTCCATCTACAAACATGATATTGGCACCACCGCTGTGCTCATTGCTCGGCGGGGATGGTCCTAATCCGGCAATATAAATACTATCTGTCGGTATAACAACATAGTTGTAGTTACTACCATCAGTGTAAAACAACCTCTTTAACTGATTCTGGATTGTATCCATATTTCTGAATCGCGCCCCATTCCATCCGAATGTCTCACCATTAAGAGCATAAACCTGATTATTGGTCGTAGGACATACCCATGTAGAGATACCTTGTGCCGGGGCATAACCTGCACTTTCAAGAACCGAAGACCACTCACCTTGACCCGATTTCCATGATGTGGGGAACCATTGTTCATAGTCGTTGGCATACATCATAGAAGACAGATATATCTGCTTCATATTATTTATACAACGTGTCTGTTTGGCTTTTTCTCTGGCATTCCCCAATGCTGGTAATAACAGTGCTGCCAGTATGCTAATGATGGTAATGACGACTAAAAGTTCTATCAAACTGAACGATTTTTCTTTTAGCATATAATGGTTCCCTCATCATCTCCCACACTATTAATTTTACCATATAGCACTGTCTTTTTCTACTTTTATTGTCATAATTACAGTAAATAATTACCCATATTTTAAAAACAATGGTTGGAGGGGGAAAATCCCCTCCAACCATGCTCAACGCTCATTTCAACCTATGATGGTGCAAACCTTAGTTGACTTCTGTTGCGTTGTAGTTCTGACCGTTGTCAACAGCACTACAGCCGTCTGCTTCATCGTGAGGAACAACAACCTTGACCTTTAGACCTGTTGTCGTAGTAGAGTTTCCAGCAGCATCTGCTGCTTCAACGTCTGCTGTGATTTCATAGACTCTTCCATCTCCTGTTCCACTTCTTTCAGCGCGCAAGGATACGATGTCACTATAGATAGGGTCAAGTTCAGCATCAGGTACGTGAAGTGACGCACCTCCACCTTTTCCACCAGCACCCCTTGCAGTCACAGTTGATTCATCACTGGTCACACCAGTAACCGTCACAGAAGTAGTTGCAATACCACAGTTATCCGAAACATTAGAATCAACAATCACATCAACCATCTTATGGTTCGGTGACCATAAGCAATCTGGCGAGGCTGTCAAACCACTAATAACAGGTGGAGTATTATCTGTTATCGTGATAACAACAGTATCTGTAGCCGTTAGACTACCATCACTTACCGTTAATGTTACCGTAGTAGAACCAACAGGAAGTATTACAGTTGGGCTTACTCCAGATGCTGTTCCACCACTCCATGCCCATGCATAGGATAGTGCATTACCATCAGGGTCTGACGAACCTGAACCACTAAGGGTAACATTCGCAGAACAGGTAGTAGCACCAACACCTGTCCCCACGGCTTGGTCTAGTCCTGCATTTGCGATAGGTGCTTTATTTTCTTCTGCCCCTACAGCTATATCAAGTGGATAGCGAGTTACAACTGACATTGTCTGGGGATTAAGCCAAC
>CAYVEO010000025.1:0-9612 GCA_964449965.1 uncultured Planctomycetia bacterium | reverse complement strand
TGTCCCTCCTCCAGTCCATACACGCACAAAATCATCGTCACATACTGCCGCTATCCTGTTATCCGCTACGGCTATATCAAGTGGATAGCGAGTTACAACTGACATTGTCTGGGGATTAAGCCAACCTCCACTCTGAAGATTTATCAAGTCAGTTATATAAGCCCCTGTTGTGCCATTCCATACACGAATTACTGCATCACTATCTGCTGTCAGTATCTCATTACCTGGAGCGGCAGCAACATCTCCTATCGCTACACTAACCGGGTAAAGACCCGGCTCCGTTCCTATACCCGTAGTATATAGTAATGTCCCTCCTCCAGTCCATACACGCACAAAATCATCGTCACATACTGCCGCTATCTTCCCGGCCAAGACATTGCCGCTCACTGACATCAGTAAAACAAACGATACTATCGCCATTATTACACTAAAACCTACCTTCTTTTTCACTGTCAATCACTCTCCTTTCAATTTAAGTTTTCTGCCAATCACACTACCAATAGTATAATTGGATACTACATTATTTATATTAACACAGAAGTAACTTTTACCCACAGTGCCATTTCTAAATAAACCTTCTATCCTCCTTTCTATTTAATCGTCTCTTCTGTGGAATTTTCTGTCATTGTCTTCTCTAATACTTCTCAACCTACATAGTATTCTACTATGGAGCCATGAGTCCGGCGGCTCTAAGTTTACTAAGCAACGCATTGAAATCGGCTTTCAGTTCCGAGGTATTATTAGCTGTACTATCAGCCTGTGCTGCTGCCTGCCCACCAAAAGGAACCCATGTTCCTGGTGTCCCAGCGACCGTACATTTCCAACCTAAGGGACCCCCAGCAGTTGGAGTAGTGTTATATACAATATCTCCTTGTGCCCAAGTTCCAGAAGTAGGAGATGTTACTCCATAAAGCCATGTATTTGTAAGCATTCTAAATTTGTCCACTCCTGCCCTTCCTGTAATTCCTCCTTTTACTTGTTCCGCTTCAAGAAGTAAATTGGCTACTGATGCACCTGATATAGTTACTGTCCCACCAACGATAATATTTGTTTGTGCGGTATTCCTAACTGTAAAAGTCTGACCACTGAGATTTACCATAGATCTTTTTAGTTCAAATACAGAAGAAGGTTTTTGTGTGGCGCTATTTATGTTGTTAAATATTAACTGGGCACTGTCTAAAACGAGAGAATTATTACCATATATGTAATTAAGTGCACCGCCAAACAGAGCTATCCCACAGTT
Organism: uncultured Planctomycetia bacterium; assembly: GCA_964449965.1. GTDB lineage: Bacteria > Omnitrophota > Gorgyraeia > CAYVEO01 > CAYVEO01 > CAYVEO01. The sequence continues at coordinate 8,369 of CAYVEO010000025.1, read as the reverse complement.
TTCAATCTTAAGATTTGCTAAGATATGAGTACCCCCGAACCCACCTAAATAAAAAGCATAGACAGGAGAACCTCCTGCTGTTGGTTCTCCAGCAATATTTTCAAATATTATGGGTCCATTACAATCTTGGGCATCAACTGTTCCTACACCCAAAAAAACATAGGCATTATTCTTTTGTGCAATAAATCCATCACGGAAAGACCAAGAAGACGTTGCCGCCCCCGTATTCATATAGATTCCTACAGCATCTGGGGCTGTGCTCTCGTTTATAAAAGAAAAATTCTCAACCCATATTCCTGAATTGGTGGAGCCATAAAGACTATCAACGCTTAAATCATCCGATTGACTTGTGTAAAATACATATTTAGCTCCCCCGCCAAGAAGGCTTGACCTAAGAAAACTAAGTTTGTTTTCTTCAGAGGCAATAGAATAAATAGCTGCTACACTAAAGTATCCTGTAACAGCAACATCCTCTATACGATGAGAACCTGCAGAAGCGGCATTAACGCGGCCAAAACATAACCCTGTTTTAGGAGTTGTTATGCTGTTTCCTTCAATAACCAAATTTTCAATAGTAACATCTATCGCACCCTTTAAACTAAGAACAGCCGCTCCTGTATGAGTTCCGACAATTCTGCTTGATTCTTGATACCGTGAGCCAGAACCCCTTATTGTTATATCGGCAGGCACATATATGGTAGATGTGGTTTTGTATGCTCCCGTAGGAAATAGAAGCACTCCACCAGGATCAGTTTGCCCATAAGTTGCCAGAGAAGCAAGAGCCTTATTTATGGCAGTTGTATCATCAGCACTCCCATCCCCCACTGCTCCCCACCATTGAGGATAAATTTCTTTTACAGAACTAGAACCAAATTTAACTGTACCACTACCACTGAATATCTGAGTTAAAGTAGCACTAATCGAGCCATTAATAGTCATCGTCACATTAGCAGAAACGTCAAGTTTGCCACCCTGAAGAAACCATAAGGTTACATTCGAAGGAACAGTTTTATCAGCAGTTACAGATTGCATATCAGGAATAAGAAGCGTTTTTTTACTAGTACCTATTGCATCAATAGCAGCAGAAAAAGAAGCATAAGCCCTTACATCTACCCAGGGACCTTTGGTAATAATGTCGCCAACATCAGTTAGGTTATATTGATTCATAGATAAATCAGACGCAAGTGGAGTAGCAGTACTCGTAGGGTAAGATACTGCCCCGCAAATACTTGATACAAACATCATAAGACCATAAATACTACCTGTTAACACCAACACTAAAAATCTTATATTTGTTTTCATTTCTTTTCCCTCCTTTTATTTGACCGAGTAACTTTTAACTCAGTCATCACTACTTCCTTCAACACTCCATTCTTTTTAGCACCTCCTTTCTCGGTAAGTTTTACCCTGGTTCAGACGATTATTCGTTACTTCTTTTTTCGGGGACAGGCACATCTTACTTACTTAGAGGGACAGTCCCATTCTACCGCTTTCAGCCGGTAAATGGGACAGTCCCTGTTTTGTCCTTAAATGAGATAGTCCCCATATTTCCTACTCCCTCAAATTTGCGCCGCAGGATTCGCGGATGACTAATTCTATTGGTATTACTGTCTTTGTATGCTGATGGTGCTCCGGGTCTTCCAGACATTCAAACAACTTCTTGGCTGCGAGTCTTCCCAGGTTTTTCTTTGGGACACATATAGTCGTAAGCGATGGATGAACATGGGATGATAGACTAATATCATCAAATCCCACTATTGCTATATCTTCAGGTATCCTTAATCCTTTTTCTTTAATAGCCTTCATTGCGCCGATTGACATCTCGTCATTAGAGAATAAGGCAGTGGGAAGAACAGGAAGTTGCAAAATCTGCTTCATGGCATTATAGCCGCCATCTGGGTGGAAGTTGCCTTCTGCTATAAGACTCTCATCATAACGAATCTCATACTTTTCAAGTGCCTGGCAATAACCATTATAAATCCCCCTGCTGAAATAATTCTCTAATGGGCCGCGAATCATTGCTATTCTCTTATGCCCTAAGTTTATCAAATGTGAGACAGCATCATAAGCCCCTTGCTCATTGTCGCATGCAATGCAGTCAATATCTGATGACGGTGGGATACTATCTACTATTGTGAGCGCATGTAATGATGTCTGTAAATGTTTGATTACCTCATCAGGTATCTGTCCTATAATCATCACGCCTGTAAATCTATTTGATTCTATCTTCTCATAGAATTCTATCATGTTGAATAAATCCTCTTCAAATGCTATCAGGGATAATGTATATTTATTTGCACTTACTACCTCTTCTATTCCCTGGAGAACCGGAGAGAAATAATTGTCTGTTGATGTAACTCCTTCACCTAAGACAACTGCAACGTTCTTGGTAGGCGCGTGTTTCATTATAGCCCCCCTTACCAAACTTCTGGCTGCTGAATTAGGTTCGTATTTGAGGAACCTTGCACTCTCCATGACCTTGCTTCTTGTAGCATCGTCAACATCCTCATGTCTATTTAGGACACGGGAGACTGTTGATACTGCTACCTTCGCATGTTCGGCTATTTCTATTATTGTAATTTTGGTTTCTTTTGCCATGACTGATTATTCCTTTTTACGTTTCTGGTAACGTCTTCAAATTGTATTAAATTTTTAATATTTTCTTCTTTGGAAGTCTGAGCCTTCCGTTACACCATTATACTATAGCAATTTTCGTGCCAAGGCTAAAAATTCAAATCTTGTTTTATGTCCAACTCTTTTGTTTTCAATGAGAAAAAATATTTTTGGACATCAAAAACTGGGAATAAATTTTTCCCTAAAAACCCTAAAATTGACAATTAACTGTCTAAATTTTATTGTAATTGCTTTAAAATATTAGCGTTATGTCCGTGACAATTTTTCTGTCAGTAATTTTGTTTGTAACATTATTTGTTTCAGTGTATTGCAATATACCGCTGGCAATGGTTTGTCTATTTCTTCTTAAACCAGTCTCTTAATTTTTCTGTGAAGCCTTTTTTCTCTTTGGGTTTTTCTTCGGGCTTTGCTTCCGCTTTAGTAGCTTCTGGGGTAGGTGTAGGAGTTGGGGCTTCAAGTTTTGGTTTTTCTTCTGGTTTAGGTTTCTCTTTGGATGGCTTTGCCTTCGGGATTTCTTTGACCTTTTGTTCTGTTAATTCAAGTATAGCTGTGTCAGCACCGTCTCCCGGACGGCTATTGGTATAAAATATTCTGGTATAGCCTCCTGCCCTGTTTTTAAATAGGGGTGCAATCTCTTTGAAAAGATAAGATGTCTGGGTTCTATCCCTCAGGATATCAAATGCCTGCCTTTCTGCTGCAAGGCTGCCTTTCTTTCCTAATGTTATTAGTTTATCAGCAAGCCTTCCTGCTTCTTTTGCTTTTGCAGGGGTTGTCTTGATTCTCTGATAGGTAAAGAGACTTGATACTAAATTTTTGAGCAGGGCGTCTCTCTTGCTTTTATTCAGGCTTAATCTACCGGTACGTCTGTGGTGTCTCATTCCTCGGCCTCTTCTTTTGGTTTCTTCTTCTTTTCTATTTTCATCCCAAGGGAAAGGCCCATGCCTTTTAGTATTTCTACAATCTCTGCCAGTGACTTCTTGCCAAAGTTTCTATATTCCAGCATCTCATCTTCACTCTGTTTAACAAGGTCACCTATTGTTTTTATCTGTGCCTCTTTAAGGCAGTTTGCACTTCTCACGGAAAGTTCCAGTTCCTCTACCGGGGTCTTTAACTTTTCCATTAATTCCATGTCTTCCTTGTTTTCTTCCCCTACCTCTTCCTTGGCCTCAAGCGGCTGACCAAAGTTAACAAATATGTCAAGGTGTTTCTGTAAGATATTGGAACCATACAAGAGTGCATCCTTAGGGTCAACGCTGCCATTAGTCCAGATTTCCATGATGAGTTTGTCATAATCCGTCATCTGCCCAACCCTGGTGTTCTCCACATGGAAGTTTACCTTTTTCACAGGGGAAAATATTGAGTCAATCGGTATAACGCCTATAGACTCTCTCTCTTTTTTATTCCTCTCAGCAGGAACATAACCCCTCCCTCTATTTACCTCCATCTCTATACGCAGTTTGGTATTTTTGGAAATCGTGAGGATATGGAGGTCAGGATTGACGACCTCTATAGTATCATCTGTAACAATATCCTTTGCCGTTATATCGCCTTTTTTCTCAACATCTATGTGAATCATCTTTGGCCCTCTGGTATAGGACTTCAAGATGAGTTGTTTTATATTCAGGACAATCTCTGTTGCATCCTCAATAACGCCGGGAATGGCAGAGAATTCATGCAATACCCCGTCTACCTTGATAGAGGTAACTGCACTGCCTTCTAATGAAGAAAGCAGAACCCTCCTCAATGAATTCCCGATGGTTGTTCCATACCCCCTTTCAAACGGTTCTGCAATGAACTTGCCGTAAGTTGGGGTTAATGTAGCCTCATCACATATAAGGCTTTTTGGCATCTCAAAGCTCTTCCACCTAACACCCATATTGTCCTCCTCACTTGGAATACAATTCTACTATTAACTGTTCCTGGATAGGAATCTTAATATCTATCCTCTCTGGAAGTCTTGTTACTGCCGCTATTAAATTATCTCCATCTACCTTAAGCCATGAGGGAATTGCAGCGGTCCTGGATGCGGATATATCTTTGATACGCTTTAACTTTTCCTCTGAACACTTTATTTGCATGAGATTATCTTTTTGGACAAGATAAGACGGGATGTTAACTATCCTGCCGCCAACAGCAACATGCCTATGACGAACCATTTGCCGGGCCTGTGCCCTTGAGGCAGCAAAGCCTGATTGGAATACCACGTTATCCAACCGGCGTTCCAACAACTGCAGTAACGTTGCACCTGTTATGCCTTTGGACTTCTCTGCCATCTTGAAATAGAGTCTGAATTGCTTCTCTAAAATCCCGTACATCCTTTTTACCTTCTGTTTCTCTCTCAATTGCAAGCCATAATCTGAGAGTTTAATCCTGGATTTACTATGTTGACCAGGGATAAAATCCCTTTTGTTAAACGTGCATTTTTCAGAGGCACATTTATCACCCTTGAGAAACAATTTCATTCCTTCTCTTCTGCATAATCTGCACACTGGACCTGTATATCTTGCCATTGTAACTCCTCTGACAGGCTTGATAAATCAAGCCGCTACTATTTGACAGGCGGGACGCCTGTCCTACTGTAGGGGTTCAATTCATTGAACCCGACGGGCTTGATAAATCAAGCCCCTACATTTCAGGGGGACAGTCCCTTATACTCTCCTGCGTTTAGGCGGACGACAGCCATTGTGAGGGATTGGTGTAACGTCCTTTATGACATTGATAGAAAGCCCTGCTGCTTGTAAGGCGCGTATGGCTGACTCTCTGCCTGAACCAGGGCCTTTTACGTATACCTCAATCTCCTTCACGCCTTTCTCCATAGCCTTTTTTGCGGCATTATCAGCAGCCACTTGAGCTGCAAACGGCGTAGATTTACGCGAGCCGCCGAACCCAACGCTTCCGCTTGAAGAAGAGGCTAATGCATTGCCTTGTTTATCCGTAATGGTAACGATAGTATTATTAAATGTAGCGTGTATGTGGGCTATGCCGCTCGTAACGTGTTTTACGGTTTTTTTCTTGGACTTGTATTTTTTCTCTTTAGCCATTTTTTCTCCTTTGGCTTATACTTTACGGCTTGGGTGGAGAGGGAGCCTTTGCAGCAAAGGGCTTTTCTCTCTTCCTCGCGGCTATTTTACGTTTGGGACCTTTTCTGGTACGGGCATTAGTATGTGTCCTCTGTCCCCTGACTGGCAGACCCTTTCTGTGCCTTAACCCCCTGTACGTTCCTATGTCTATAAGGCGCTTGATATTCTGCGACAAATCCCGTTTTAAATCCCCTTCTGTCTTGTAACCTCTAAGGATATTAGTAAGTTTGGACACCTCTTCTTCTGATAAATCTTTCGCACGGGTATCAGGATTTATCTTTGCTTCAGCCAATACTTTATTGGCTAATGGTCTGCCTACGCCATATATATAAGTAAGGGCTATTTCAGTTCTTTTATCCTTTGGTATATCTACACCGACGATTCTGGGCAATTTTACCTCCTCCTTACCCCTGTTTCTGTTTGTGTTTGGGGTTGGAACATATTATTCTAACGACACCTTTTCTCCTGACTATCTTGCATTTTTCACAAATTCTTTTTACGCTTGAACGGACTTTCATATTTATAACCTCATGACAGGCGGGACGCCTGTCCTACTGTTTATTATACCCTATATGTAATTCTTCCCTTTGTAAGGTCATAAGGGGAAAGTTCTACTTTTACCTTATCACCTGGCAGTATCTTTATAAAATGCATCCTCATCTTGCCGGAGATATGTGCCAATATCCTGTGCCCATTCTCCAATTCTACCCTGAACATAGCGTTGGGGAGTGGTTCTATAACTTTGCCTTCTACTTCTATTGCTTCTTCTTTTGGCATAGTGTCAGAATCTCTGGCTCTTTATCCGTTATAAGAACAGTATGTTCAAAATGGGCGGATAATCTCCTGTCCTTCGTAACAGCAGTCCATCCATCTCTTAATATCTCTACCTCAGGACCACCTGCATTTACCATAGGTTCTATTGCCAGAACCATACCCTTTTTTAGTCTTGGGCCGTGATTGGGTTCACCAAAATTTGGTATTTGAGGTTCTTCATGCATCTTTGCCCCGATTCCATGGCCTACGAACTCCCGGACAACTGAGAACCCATTTTTTTCTGCATGGGCTTGAATGGCATGTGACAGGTCAGAAAGCCTCATCCCCTGCCTTGCGGAGCTTATGCCGACATGTAGCGCCTCTTCAGTAATCTCCAGGAGACGTTTTGTCTCTTTGCTTATGTTACCTACGGGAATCGTCACTGCTGCGTCCCCATAATAACCGCCAAATTTAACCCCTATGTCTAAACTCAATATATCGCCGTCCCTCAGTCTCCGCTTGCCCGGTATGCCATGGACTACCTCCTCATTGATAGAGGTACATATATCCCCAGGAAACCCGCGGTATCCTTTAAAGGCAGGGATGCCGCCAAGTTCTATAATTAAATCCCTGGCACTATCATTCAGTTCTAAAGTAGTTATACCCGGAACAACCCTGGACCTAAGATACTGGATGACCTCTGCTACCATAGAAGACGCCTCTTTTATCAAAGAGACTTCCCTTTCGGATTTTAATTCAATCATAAAAGGTTTTCTTCAGTAAATAATTTTAGAAAAGATTTGTAGGCCTCTTCTAATTCAAGGTCACCTGATATTGTCCTTAATTTTCCTTTTTCCTCGTAATAATCTATTAAAGGAGAGGTCTGTCTTTCGTATACCTCTAATCTATTTTTTATAGTCCCTTCTTTATCGTCTTCTCTCTGGTAGAGTGTGCCGCTGCATGCGTCGCATATCCCCTGGACTTTCGGGGGTATATTCTTTACGTGATAATTAGTCCCGCAGGACCTGCATATCCTCCTTCCTGAAAGACGTCTGATAATCACATCCGTAGAGGTATTGAAATATACAACCATATCTATACCCCTTTTCATGGTATGCAGGACAGAGTCAAGCATCTCAGCCTGTTTTTTAGTCCTCGGGAATCCGTCAAGTATAAATCCATCCTCTGAATTTTTCTTACTAAGTCTGTCCCTGATTAATTCTATAACCACGTCGTCAGGAACCAGTTCCCCGCGATTCATATATTCCTGTGCCGCTAATCCCACTGGGCTATTCCCCTTAATCGCTTCCCTCAGCATATCTCCTGTAGAAATATGCGGGATATGAAACTTCTCAGAAAGGACCTTTGACTGGGTCCCTTTCCCTGCACCTGGCGGACCTAATAATATTAATCTCACCTTCTACCCTTTAACTTGCCCTTCTTCATAAAGCCTTCGTAATGGCGCATCAGTAGATGGGATTCTATCTGTTTCATCGTATCCAGCATTACGCCAACGATAATCAACAGCCCTGTCCCCCCGAAGAAACTTGCTACGCCGTAAGGGACTTTAAGCCATGCACTGACGAGGTCTGGCATTACAGCAATGATAGCCAGGAAAATTGACCCTGGTAATGTAATCCTCGTCATAATGAAGTCAAAGTATTCTGCCGTTGGTTTACCTGGTCTTATACCCGGAATAAACCCGCCATACTTTTTCATGTTGTCAGCTACGTCTACAGGATTAAACGTTATTGCCGTATAGAAATAAGCGAATAAAATGATAAGCCCGGAGTATATTATCGTATAGAAAACATGACCCCTCGTAAGCCACAGTGCCATACTTCGGACCGTCTCATTAGGGATAACCCCTGCTATGGTAGCAGGGAAAAGTATTATAGACTG
>CAYVEO010000024.1:0-39926 GCA_964449965.1 uncultured Planctomycetia bacterium | reverse complement strand
CTGCCTTCAAAATTAGGGAATACGCCCCTTTCTACGGCAAGTAGAGACGATGCCCTCTTTGCATGGTGAGAGATGAACTTCATCAGTTTACCGCCCAGCTCTACAGCCCCTTCACTGTTATAGGGTATAGATAGTTTGAGGAGCATATCAGCAAACCCCATTACCCCTAATCCCACTTTCCTGTTCCCTTTTGTCATCCCCTCTATCTTTTTGATTGGATACTTGTTCTTATCTATCACGTTGTCAAGAAAATGGATTGCCTTCTCTACGATTCCTGCAAGTTTGTCATAATCTATATCTGTTTTCCCGTTTATCTCTACGGCCATTTTTGAGAGGTTGATTGAGCCCAGGTTACAGGATTCATAAGGGAGCAGCGGCTGCTCGCCGCAAGGGTTGGTAGATTCTATCTCGCCTAATTTTGGGGTAGGATTATCCTTATTCAATCTATCTAAGAATACTATCCCGGGTTCACCATTCTTCCATGCCTGTTCTATTATCTTGTCCATTACCTTACGCGCCTTGAGACGTTTTACAACTTTATGCGTGTGCGGATTGATAAGGTCATATTCACCATCTTTATCAAGGGAATCCATGAATTCTTTAGTGAGTGCCACAGAGATGTTAAAATTGTTCAGTTTGGTGTTCTTTTCCTTTGCAGATATGAAGTCCACAATGTCGGGATGGTCCACCCTCAATATCCCCATATTAGCGCCCCTGCGAGTGCCGCCCTGTTTAATCGCCTCAGTAGCACCATCAAATACAGCCATAAAGGAAAGTGGCCCGCTTGATATACCCCTGGTAGATTGAACCATATCATTCTTTGGACGGAGTCTTGAGAAAGAGAATCCAGTCCCGCCGCCGGATTTATGAATCAGGGCTGTATCCTTCAGGGTTTGAAATATACTTTCCATGGAATCCTCTATCGGCAGGACAAAACAGGCTGATAACTGTTGAAGTTCCTTGCCCGCATTCATCAATGTCGGGGAATTGGGCAAAAATTCAAGGTTTGCCATCATCTCATAGAATTCGTCTTCCACCCTTTTAATATCAGCCGCTTTGTCATATAACAGGTCAGCTGATGCGATATTATGGGCAACTCTTTTAAATAAGTCCTCGGGTGTCTCAACCGGTGTGCCATTTTCATCCTTCTTCAAATACCTCTTCTCAAGCACCTTCAAGGCATTGGGCGCTAAATCTATTTTGACACCTGTTATCATAATATTATTCCCTCCGATTTACTGTAAGTTAATTTTACTTATATCACCATCACAATGATTTGTCAAGGATTTTTTCTTGCAATTTTTTCATGCGGCTGAGTGCCTTTGAATAGTATTCAGTATCCCGCTCGGAAATCCTGTCATATTCTTCTGCGGACTTGAGCAAAAGACCTTTATCCTCATATAATATACCAAGATTATAATGAGCCTGGCTCAAAAACGGGTTAGCGATAATCGCATTCTTGTATTCAGATTCTGCTTCATTTAGAAGTCCTTTAATATAATAAATATTGCCCAGGTTACAGTGTGCCTCTGCCATGCGCGGCTCAATATTTAACGCCCTTCTATACCATAGAATAGCCTTTTCTATAAGCCCTTCTTCTTCATAAACCAATCCCATGTTATAGTATGCATGAACTAACTCAGGGTCACCTGCCAATGCCCTCTTATAACATTCCTTTGCCTTATCATGTTCGCCCATATTAAACCAGCAAACTCCCATGTTATTCCATAGATGAGGATATTCAGGCCGAATCCTAATGGCTTTTTCATACTCCTCTACAGCCTTTACATAATCCCCCCTGTCGCGCCATACATTCCCGAGGTTATGGTGCACCCTCGCAGAGTAAGGAGAAAATTTTAGTGTGGCAGTATAGAATGTTAAAGGGTCTTTCCAGTCTCTATTTCTGAGGATTGTAACACAGCCGTATACGAGGATTAAAGAAGTAGTAATTATGATTACACTAATCTTTTTAATCCCCACCCGAGCCAGTATCATGCTTAACAAAAAGAAAAATCCGAGTGATGGCAAATAGAGCCAGTGTTCAGCCATGAAAGCATTGACCGGGACTATGCCGGAATGGGGTATAAGAGAAATGAAAATCCAGGACAATCCAAAGAAGATTTCTCTTGACCTTTTATAAGCCCACATTAAACAAATGATATAGATGATGAAAAAGAGCAAGGCTAAAACGGCATACGGCTCAAGTAGTGAATGGGAGAGGGATGGATGTCTTTCCATGTGTAAGGATTGAGGATATAGCAGCAACACGATATATTTAGGTAAGACCTGAATAAATGCAAGTAACCTTGTCAGCATATCAGGGGCATCTGATGCAGGGATAATAAATCCCAATACAGAATAGCGTAAAAACAGGTAAGCAAGAGAGGTACAGACTAAAACCATTAGCTGCAGCAAAATAGTACATCTATGGCTACAACCTGTAGGGGTCGCCCCTACAGCATTGCAACTCTGATATAATAGTATAACCAATAACGGCAATATCAATGCTGACTCACGGGATAGTAACCCGAGGAAAGACGTTATGGCGAGAAGGCTAAAGAGTAGTATAGCCTTCCACCCTTTAAATTCTTTAATTTTAACACACAATAAAAGAGAGCTCAGGATAAAGATAGCAGCAAGCAGGTCAGCACGGCCAGAGATGTAAGTCACAGCCTCTGTCTGGATAGGATGGAGGACAAAGAATATGCTGGTTAATAATGCAGCGTGAATGTTGCCAAAGATGCACATTATTAATGCGTAGGCAAGACATGCAGTTATGATATGTAGTAATAGATTAGTGAGATGGTATCCGGCAGGATTGAGTTCCCAAATAGAATAATCTAATATGTAAGTCAATGTCTGTAATGGGCGATAGGAGACCCTTTCATCTTTTTCATGAAAAAGGCTTGTTGTAAATACCTTGCCTGTCCAATGAAAATCCCTGATATCGTGGTTATTGACAATTAGCATTTCATCATCCCATACAAACTGATTATTTAAGGAATTGGCATATACTATCCCCCCTGCAAATATAATTAAAAGTAATCGGATAAAGTGCATCTTACTTCTTTGCATTTAATATTTTCTTTGCTATTTTGTTATAAGGGTCAATCCTCAACACGATTTCACACTCATTAAGGGCATTCTTTTCTTCTCCTGCCTTCATATAGAGGATAGCCAGATTACAATGCAGATGGACTGCATCAGGCTCAAGTCCTATCGCTTTCTTATACTCCTCTATCGCTTTATTCAGCATACCCTTGTCCATATAGGCATCTCCTAAATTAGCATAAGCCTGGGCATAGTCAGGACGGAACCTTATAGCTTTTTGAAACTGGTCTATCGCCTCATTATATAACCCATCTCTTGCATAAATGGTGCCGACTGTATTGAACGAGCCGGAATAATCTACTGTTATAATCCTCATGTTAACTATTAGAAAGACCGGGATTGATAATGCGGCAGAAAAAAGAATCCCTTTGTAATTCTTGTTCTTCCACTGGTTAAACCACCAGTACAACGCATAAGATGCAAATATTATCAGGACAGGGACTGCGTTCAGGCGATACCTTGCATTTACAAAGAATGATAGACAGGCAATAATCCACGCAAAAAGAAATAGATATAAAGGCAGTACCCTGTCCCAATTTTTTAAAGATAATAATAGTCCTAACAATGAAAGCCATGACACAAAAGAGAATTGGACGAGCATGGAAATGATACTGGAATACCTCATGCAAAAATAATAGTTTTCTACATCAGATACCTCATATCCATTCCAGAATAAAAGGAATTTTCTTAACAATAATAAAAGATACTTAAAAGGATATTCTTTGATAAATCTAACCCCTTCCATAAACCAAAACCGGGATACCTCCTGCAGGTCCATATTTCTGAGCGTCTTCCTCTGGGCTATCAATTTAGAATCCTCTAATAAACCTTCCTGGGTAGTGCGAATGCCCTTTGGCGGGTCAAATGAACCATTGGCATAAAGGTTATTACCGATATAGAAATTTATCCCGCCATGTGCAGGGATAAATACGAACTTCTTTCCTGCGAGATAATTCCTTACTCCCACCGGCAGCATAACCAGCATCAAGCCTATACATAGACTGATGGCATAGAGAGCCGCTCGCCTGTTATGGACCGTGACAGGCGAGACGCCTGTCCTACTGGGGATTGCTATTATCCCGGCAACTACCAGCGGGACAAATAGCAATATACCCGGAGTCACTAAACTCCCCAATCCTAACATCACTCCTCCAGATATCCACCTCCACCACACCGGATTTTCCATAGCCTTCAAGATTACGAGCAGTGCAAGACAACCTAAAAAGATTGACAAAAATGCAGGCATGAGCAATCCCTCGTGAAATATAAACGGTGCATAAAAGACTGCCATACCCGATGCTATTATACCTACACGTTTATTAAATATCTTCCTGCCAAGCAGATATATCAACACACAGGATAAGCTGCCAAATATGAATTGCAGGTATCGGACCATGTATAGGTTATGGCCTAAAAATTTATATGCTATTGCCAGAAAATAAGGATAGGCAATGCTGCCATAGGGGACATCCCCGCCGAGCCAATTACCAGATGCAATTTGCCTTGCCCAGTTATCATAGAAAAGACTGTCTAAGACCAATCCTTTAAAGAACGGACTATTAACTGCAATCTGGTTCAGGTATATGAACCTGACAGCAAAGGCAAGTATAAAGATGGAGAATGGGTATAGGTTCTTTCTTATCATTTTAATTTTTTCATTATAGATCTTGCATATTCATTTCCTGGCTCTATGGTGAGGGCACGCCTTACATAACATTTTGCATTGCTAAGGTCACCGAGCCTCATATAGAGGGAACCTATGCTGCACAATAAGTCTATATCATAAGGATTCAGGTTTTCTGCCTTTTTAAAATATAATAATGCCTCATCTAACATGCCCTTTTTCACATAGACCTTTCCTATATTCGCCTCTGTTTTCGCATAATGAGAGGCTATTTGTCCAATACCTTTGTATGTTTCTATCGCCTTATCTAAATCGCCTACCTCGTTATATGCATAGGCAAGGCGGTAATGGGCAGTCAAAAGATACGGGTCAATAGAGACTGCCTTTTTATAATGGTTTATCGCAGTCTGCCACTCTCCGCTGGTTCTGTATTTAACGCCTTTCATCAAGTAGGCACTTGCCCTGAAATCTATGCAGGTTGTCCTGTAGAAGATTAAGCCGAGTAAAAATATAACGATAAACAAACCTGCATTTATGTAGGTCTTTCCCTCCCCCCGTGCGGGAGAGGGAGGAGGTGAGGTGGATTTTGATATAATCGCAAGTGCGGCTGCCATGCTGAACCAGAAGAAAAGGCTTGAGGAAACAAATCGCATGCTTATATTCACTATATTGTCTATCAAAACACAAGAGACTCCAGAGGCTAAGCCTATCAGGATAAACCGCTCCTTTGCCCCTTTAACATCCTTAAGTGCCTTGATTATGAGCACAAAAAAGATAACGATGATACTAAAGAATGCAGTTAAGCCTATAAGCCCTGTCTCTGATGCAATCTCAAGGTATTCTGAATGGGCATGGTCAGTCACATCCTGTGCCTGCCAACCCCTCTCTTTTCCCATGGTATGAGAATAGAAAAAATATTCCTTTGACCTGTAGTCCGGATAGTTTATAAGGTATGTGCCTATACCCGAACCTATAACCGGGTGTGCCTTTATCATCTCTACTGTACCACGCCAGATAAACGGCCGGACATCTAATAGTAATTCTTCTGTAATGGGCGTTAAAAAAAGAGAGAATATGATCGTGCCTGCGAATAGCATAGACAAGACTAACATGATTAATCTTTTCTTATTATTCATAGTAAGAAGGATTAAAAAAGTCAGTGCCCCTCCTGCCAATGCCAGCCATGCACCTCTGGATTTGCATAGATATAGCACAAACAGGATAGTGACAATAGAGGTAATATAGAGGAACTTGCTTACTTTTCTCACATTTGCAAGCAGCAATCCTGTTATAACAGGTAATGCAATGACCATATATCCGGCAAGGAGGTTGGTATTACCGAAACTCCCCGAAGCCACCCTCCTATGTCTGAAATCCAGAATGCCGAGCACACAAGATAATAGCGTAGATATAGACCATGCGGTAAGGACTTTCTGGACATTATTCTTGTTGATTATATAAAATGCGGCAAAGAAGAATAATATATAGGTAGTCAGATTAGATGCCTCTTTTATTCCAGCGTACTTATAAGAGGATGGGATAAGGGAAATTATGGATATTACAAGATAAAAAAGGATTGGCAGGAATATAATATTTTGTCTAATGAATCGTGAAAACTTCGCCTGGCCAAAGGATTCATGGGGGTTCCTTATACTCAGGAGTAAAATAAGGATAAAGATGAGTAAAAGCAGCCCATGGACAACAACAGTCTTGATAATTACCGGGTTATAGGTACTGTTAGTGTAAGATATCGGCACAAGAAACAATAAGAGGGCTAATAAAAGAGCCCCTGACGTAACGTCGGGGGCTCTTTTATTAAAACTATGTCCATTCACACTAACAATTCCTAATCCACTAATACCTGTTTAGCATTCGTCAATTCAGTACCAGCACCTATCGTTGTAACCGAGCCATCATGCCTTGCAACGTTGTATGGCTTCGGCTCACTATGCTTTGCACCTGAAGTAGTACTAGGATCCATGAGGTCTCTATCTCCCAACACATACGTATCAGATTGGTCTGACTCTGTCAAGCCAACATTGTATGCATAGTCACCGTTAGTCCACGAAATAGTAGGTGTGGCAGCAGTACTTGAAGGACACTTGGCTAAGTCATAGGTTGATAGGTACCGCGAATAGAGCGGGTCTAACTGCGCATTCCCTGTGCCACTTGTGGCAGGGAAATACTCATTGTAATCCATCGTGTAGGTCCTGATAGCAAGCAGAATCTGGTGCAGGTTGTTTATACATTTAGATGCTTGAGCTCTCTTTCTTGCACTTGTGACTGCAGGAAGAAGAAATCCTGCCAGAATACCTATAATGGCAATTACTACAAGAAGTTCAATCAAGGTGAACCCTCCCTTCTTCCACCATTTTGTCACTTTACGTAACATCTTACTCACCTCCTTTCACTCATTAGACTTTTTGCCAGGTTTTATTTTTACCCGGCAAGTTTTATTATGAGGCCTTCTTCATTTCAAAGTATACCATACCGTTCAATTTTGTCAAGTAAAATCTTTGAAATCTCTTCTTTGGCCGCATTTTTTATTTTATCCAACCTTCCATTTCTATCAATAATCGTAACCTCTGCTTTACCTTTGCCAAATGGGCTATGCCTTTCGTCCACCTTATTCGCAACTACTATATCAAGACCCTTTGACCTCAATTTCCTTATGGCATTCTTCACCAAATCCCCTGTCTCTAAGCAGAACCCGACGATAGTCTTATCTCTGAACGCCGACCTTGCGGACATAAGTATATCAGGGTTTTGGACAAGTCTTAATAATGCCTTATTCTTATCCTTCTTTATCTTACTTGTAGAATATATCCTGGGCCTGTAATCCGAAACTGCCGCTGCCATTATTAAACAATCACACCATGACAGGTTTTTTTTGACCTCATACAGCATCTCGGCAGCAGTTTCTACATAGACTACTTTTATGCCGCGCGGCGGGGTAAGTCCTACCGGTCCGCTAACCAGCACAGTCTCGTGGCCCCGTCTTTTTGCGCACCTTGCGAGGCTATAGCCCATATAACCTGTAGAGTAATTGGATATGAATCTAACAGGGTCTATCGGCTCTCTCGTAGGACCTGCAGTAACTAATATCTTCATCCTGTCTTTAATAGCCTCTTTGCCTCATTAAGGATTCGTTCAACCTCTATTAGACGTCCTATGCCTTCGGAGCCGCAGGCGAGGTGTCCCTTGACAGGCCCAAGGAATCTATAACCTGACCGCTTCAATCTGGAAATATTTTCCTGAACGAGTCTGTTCTCATACATATTGCAGTTCATTGCAGGACATATCAGGACAGGAGATTTTGTGGATAGTAGAACGCAGGTGATAAGGTCGTCACATATGCCATTGGCAATCTTCCCTATCAGGTTAGCAGTAGCCGGGGCAATGATAATAAGGCTTGCCCTGTCTGCAATGGATATGTGGACCGGGTCCCACACCTCTGGCTGGTTAAACATATCCTCTATAACAGGATTGCATGAAAGTGTCTGAAAGGTAAGCGGTGTAACAAATCTGGATGCCTCCTTTGTCAGTATAACAGTGACATTGGCAGGTAATTTCCTCAAACCCGATACGAGGTCGCATGCCTTATAGGCGGCTATACTGCCTGTAACTCCCATTATAATCTCTCTATCCAACTTTCTAACCTTCCTCCATAGGCGGACTTTCAGCGTTTTCGTTCCGCGGGTTTCGCATCAACTATCTTATATCCTACCTTACCTTCTTTAATTTCTAACAATGCTACTGTAGATACCTTGGTGGATTTAGTATCTACAAGCCTGGGTGAACCATTATTAAGTTCTAATGCCCTTTCAGAGGCGAGTATTACAAGTTTGTAAATGCTCCCGACCCTGTTCAACAATTCTTCCTGTGGAATATATATCATCGGACCCTACACCTTTCTGCAGTAATAATAGATTCTATTTGACAAAGAGCCTTATCCATCTTGTCATTTACTACGACATAATCATATTTTCGGACATACGACATTTCATCCTTTGATTTTTTCATACGATTAATAATATCGCCTTTGCTATCCTGATTTCTTTTCCCGAGACGTTCTCTCAATGCCGAAAGTGAAGGAGGGAGTAAAAATATGAGCGCTGCATCATATCCGCTTTTTTTAATCTGCATAGCGCCTTGGACGTCTATGACCAACAGCACATCCTTACCCTTTTTGATTTGCCTTTCTACAAATCCTCCCGGCGTCCCATAATAGTTGCCGAAGACGCATGCCCATTCTAACATTCCCTTCTTTCGAATCAATTTCTTAAAATCCTCTCTTGAAACAAAATAGTAGTCCTTACCATCCACTTCGCCTGGTCTGGCAGGACGCGTAGTAAAGGATATAGAGCGGACTATCCCGAGTGAAGAGGAAATGCTATTCGTCAGCGTGGTCTTACCGCATCCGGAAGGTGCAGAGATAACAAAGACCCTCCCTTTTTTGCGGCTTGCTATTATATTGCTACTGCTTACTCCCATCGATTCTCTCTGCGATAGTCTGTGGCTCAAAACTTGAAAGGATTATATGGTCACTATCAGTAATTATAACAGCCCTGGTCTTTCTGCCGCAGGTTGCATCTATCAATTTATTATCCTTTCTTGCCTGGTCACGTATTCTCTTTGCAGGAAGAGTAGCAGGGGTGACTATTGCCACAATCCGGCTTGCTGAGACTGTATTGCCATACCCTAAGTTGATTAAGCTGTTCCCCATGCTCATTCCACGTTCTGCGACTGTTCCCTTATCTTTTCAATCTCTTCCTTGACCTTTATAACGGATTCGGAAACCTTATAATCCTCTGATTTAGCACTCATAGTATTTACCTCTCTCAGTAACTCCAGTGCTGTAAAATCTAATACCTTTCCAGCCTCCCCTATTCTTGTAGACAATGCACGTTTTAAACCTATAACATGGCATAATGCCCTCGTCAGTTCCTCAGCAATATCTGCATTACTCGCAAATGAGGTGAGTTCTGCAACAACCCTTTTATCGTCCTCTGCCACACGGATGCCTGAGAGACGTTCCATATTCTTTTTGAGACGTTTCCTGTAATCATCTATTATTAGCGGGATACGTTCTTGAATCCTGTGCAATTCCTTTTCAATTACAGAAATCCTTTTAACGATGTCCTGACGCAGGAATTTGCCTTCCTCGGAACGCATCTTTATAAGGTTGGACAATGCCTTAATTGTAGCCTTCTTAACGTCCGGCAATATCTTCTCCTCAAGAGCCGCATCTTCATGTGTCAAAACATGCGGTAAGAAAATAATCTCTTTTATGCCTATCTCATCCCTTGCACCCAATGCCTTCTTCAGGTGCGTCAGTTCCCTGTAATAGTACCGTGCAAGTTCTTTATTCAGATAGATACCCATCCCGGCTTTCCCGCGCCTATCATAATTTATGGTAATATTTATCTTACCCCTGCTGATACGTCTCTGGACAAGCGTCCTCACCTCTACATCTATTTCAGAAGGGCATTTCTCGGGTAATTTGCTCACAATGTCCAGAAATTTGTGATTGAATGACCTCATCTCTACAGTAGCAGTCCCAAATCTACCCTTGTATTCCCCTTTACCAAAACCTGTCATGCTTCTTATCATAATTGGCTATTATAACATATCCCATAATCTTGTCAAGGACTCATTCTTCTTCACTTGACTTAAATCTATAACCGACGTTACGAACCGTCTCTATCAATGATTCATATTCAGCGCCTAATTTGGACCTTAATCTTCGGACATGCACGTCCACGGTCCTCGTCCCTCCGAAATACTCATATCCCCACACCTGATTTAGAAGTGCATCACGCGTAAATACCCTGCCTCTGTGCGTGGCAAGCAATTTAAGCATCTCATATTCCTTAAATGTCAGCTCTATAGGTTCACCCTTTATTGATACCTCATAATTGGCAAGATTTATCACCATCTCATCTATCTTTATCGTATCTTTTGTATCAATCTTACTAAACCGCCAGAATATAAATTTAAGCCTTGCCTCTATCTCGTAAGGCGTGTCCTTAGCAAATATAAAGTCATCAATTCCTGTTGTCCAATCAAGTCCCTTTACATCCTCTTCTCTAACCAATGCGATGAGCGGTATGTTTTTCAACTCTTTATCTTTTTTCAATATCCGGCACAAATTGGCTCGCTCGGGAGATGGCACAGAAGATGCGTCAATGATAATCATATCAGGTCTCTTCTCAAATGGTTCGCCTTTTATTATCTTGTCCTTGTCATAAGGTGAGGCTATATACCCTAATCCCGTAAGGTCTGCCTTCAGCCTCTTATTCAATTCCTTATCTGAGCTAATGGTAAGTATCCTGTTCATTCTTAGAATTCTCTATATCTATTCGTAATAGGCATACGCCTGTCCTTGCCAAATGCCTTAGGGGTAATCTTTATCCCTGGAGGCCCCTGTCTTCTCTTATATTCACTTTTATCAACTAACGGGATAACCTTCTTTAATACGTGCATAGAGAACCCTGCATCTTTTATCTCCCTGTAACTTTTATCTTCTTCTATATATGCCTTCAGGATAGGGTCTAATACAGGATAAGGGGGAATGCTATCCTCATCCTTCTGGTTTGGCCTTAACTCTGCCGAAGGCGGACGGCGCATCACTTTTTCAGGGATAATCTTCTTCCGCTTACTAACCAGTCTATTTCTCCACCTCGCCAGTGTATAAACATAAGTTTTCGGCACATCCTTAATAACGGCAAATCCGCCTGCCATATCCCCATAAAGCGTGCAATAGCCAACCGCCATTTCGCTTTTGTTACCCGTGGTCAGGACGAGCCATCCGAATTTATTGGAAAATGCCATGAGTATGTTCCCTCTTATCCTCGCCTGGAGGTTCTCTTCAGTTACATCAGGTGCAAGACCTGCAAATTCACTCTTAAGGTCATCAAGATAGGTCTTGAATACCCTGTCTATGGGAACTGTCCTGAATCTTATCTTAAGATTATCTGCTAATTTCTCCGCATCCAGCTTTGTCTGGTGAGAGGAATACTGCGATGGCATGGATATACCCACCACATTATCAGCCCCTAATGCATCCACAGCTATAACAGCAGTCAAGGCAGAATCTATCCCGCCGCTCAATCCTATCACTACCTTTTTAAAACCGTTTTTCCTGACGTAGTCACGTGTCCCTGACACGAGGGCATTATATACCTCTTCAACATGCCCCATCTTCTTCAACCCTCTCACAGGTAAGACAGGTTTTTTCTTCGCAGTGATACCTTCTAATTGGACCTTCCTCAAACTATATCCTAACTCGTATGCCTTCTTTGCTGCTTTTTCCTTCAGTCTTTCATGCAATACGGATTCTATGTCCAGGTCATAGACAATAAGGTCTTCTTCAAATTGATGCCCGTAGGCAAACACCTTACCCTTCGGGCTTATTATCATGCTGCCTCCGTCAAAGACCAGTTCATCCTGACCGCCGACAAGGTTATTATAGCATACGATTGCCTTGTTTGAAACAGCCCTGCGTATAAGCAGTTCCTCCCTCAGTTTCATTTTGCCTGCATGATAGGGAGAGGCAGATATGTTGATTATTATTTGTGCCCCGCCTTCTATAGCAGCCAATTCGGTAGGGCCGTCATCGCACCATATATCTTCACATATATTAAACCCTATATTTATCCTGTTAAAGGTAAGGATAAGGCATTCATTCCCTCCGTAAAAATACCGCTTCTCATCAAATACGCCATAATTTGGGAGGTGAATCTTATGATATATGCACGAAAGCCTTCCGTTTACCATCATGCTTGCCGCATTGAACAGCCTGTGATGGGAGCTGTCCACAAATCCTGCTATTACCCCTATACCCATGGTTTTCCTTATAATGCCTCTCATGGCATCCATGTTATCTTGGACAAACTGAGGTTTTAATAACAGGTCTTCAGGCGGGTATCCGGTAATAGATAATTCAGGGAAAGTAAGAAGTTCTACGCCAAGCCTTTTTGCCTTATCAATAAACCCTGCGATTTTCTTACTGTTCCCGCTAATATCCCCGACAGTGGCATTTATCTGTGCCATACCTATACGCAGTCTCTTCCCTGCCATGCCCTTTATTATAAGACACCTCTCTTCTCTTGTCAATTTAATATTTCAGTTGACTAAACCCTATTGATAATGTAAAATTAATTATGGAAGGAGGACAAGAGAAATGGATAAACACACTATTATGTTTATCAAGGGCAGTTTAATATATCTCTTTTTGGGGGTCACGGCGGGCCTGGCATTAACTCTAAAATCATGGACATGGGCGCCGGAGTGGCTGGAATATTTCCCGCTGGTGCATGGCCATCTTATCCTTTTTGGCTGTGTTATGATGTTAATCTTTGGGGTCGCTTATCATATCCTGCCGCGTTTCAGCGGAAAGCAGCTATACAGTACCCGCCTGGCAGTTGTCCACTTCTGGCTCAGCAACATTGGTCTAATCGGAATGTTGATATTCTTTCCATTGCTGTGGAAAAGCGGTAAGGAGGTATTTGCCGTGGGGTTATTCATTTCTGGCATGGCGGCAGTTATAGGAATCTACATATTTATATATAATATCTGGAGGAGCATATCCACACTCAAAGAAGCCATAGTTCCGAGGAGGTGAGAGAATGGGTCCCGAGAATAAGGTTAATATTACCAGGAACATGATAATTGGCGATATCCTGAAACTAAAGCCTGAGGCTTCAAAGGTGATTGAGAAGTATTTCGGCAAGGGCTGTTTCACCTGCCCTGGCATAAAGATGGAAGACCTCTCCTTTGGTGCTGCCATGCATGGATGCAATGCGGAAGATATAGTGAAAGAGATAAATGAACTTTAGGAGTATGTGAGGGGACTGTCCCCCTTATAGAGGTAAATAATGATGAAACGTATAACCGGTGACATGATAATAAACCAGGCACTCAAGGATTACCCTGAAACCATCCCTGTATTTCATAAATTTAAAGTTGATACCTGTTGTGGAGGAGGGGGAAGTATTGCCCAGACTGCCTCACGGGATGGAATAGATGTAGATGAACTCCTCAATGCATTAAATAAGGCAATAGAGGCTTAAAACGGGATTGCTTCGTTATCACTCGCAATGACAAAAAAGAGAAGTCATTACAAAAAACGAAGCGGCAATCTAATAATTTCTTGACAGAAACGGGAGTTCTGTAGTATAATTCATTATATGAAAAAACTATACCATCTTCTGATATGTGTGGTTTCTTTGTCTCTCCTGATACTGCCATGTTCATCTGTCCAGTGTGAAGAAGGGAAATTTCCAAAGATAGCATTTGAAGAAACTGAGCATGACTTTGGCGAGATACCCCAGGGAAGTAATGTCAATTATACTTTCACATTTAAGAATGATGGAGGAGGAATATTAGAGCTCGGAAAACCGAAGACATCCTGCGGCTGTACTGCTGCACTTGCATCTAAGGATAAACTTGAGCCGGGCGAGAAGGGCGAGGTCAAGGTAACGTTTACTTCTGGCAAGTTTAAAGGAAATATCACTAAGACAGTAACAGTGCCCTCTAATGACCCTAAAAATCCCGAGGCGATTCTTCATATAAAGGCAGCGGTCAAGGTAGATATTGAGATAACCCCAAACAGCCTCAATTTCGGGGATATGCCAAGAGGCTCATCCGCAACAAAGGCCATTACTCTTACAAGGTTAGACGGAACAAAATTTAAGCTCGTGAAGATAGAGTCAAAATCAGAAAATATCACTGCAAGCATAGAGAATGAAACTGAGGAGAGGTCAAGTTACAATGTCAACGTAACCTTCTCTACAGGGCAATTGCCCAGGACTTTTTCAGAGAAATTAAAGCTCTATACTGACAGCACTATCCAGCCTGTGCTTGAGGTATTCATAAGGGCAAGGGTAACAGGCGATGTAGTAGTTACTCCCCAGAGCATATTCCTCGGCAGTATAATCCAGGGTGAGACCAAATCATCTGCTATTATAATATCCAACGGCAGCAGTGAGCCTCTTAAAATCAATTCCATAGAAGCAAAACCCGAATATATAAGCACATCCCAGGAGACCCTTAAGGATGGTGAGGAATACAGGGTTACTGTCACACTCTCAAAAGAGGCTCCTATCGGCACTCTTAAGGGAAATCTTATAATACATACAAACAACCCTTCAGAACCAGACGTGACCGTTCCTGTAACTGCCATAGTCCGGCAGAAAAGTTAGAGAAAATTGAGCAGGGTAAAAATCCTATTCATTCAGTCAACCACTATAGTCATTTATTCCGCGATTATCGGGCTTATCTTTAACTGGACGTCCTTCAATTCACTTCCGCTTATTGCTGCCAAATATATCCCCTTAAAAGACGACCCCAGAATTATTGCATTAGAGGATGCCAGGAAATTATTTGATGAAGCAGGTTCCGTATTTATTGATGCGCGTAAACAGCATGATTATGCAAATAGCCATATCCCTGGTGCATTAAATTTCTATGCAGAAGAATTTGGGATTGAAGAGGAAAAGTCAATCACTGAATTACTTCCATTTGATACCACGATAATAACATACTGCGATGGGGGAGAATGTGAATTGAGCAGGAGACTTGCAGAGAGATTAGGAGAAATAGGCTATACTAAGGTCAGGATATTAGTGGCAGGCTGGGATGGGTGGAAAAAGGCAGGATACCCGGTAGAAAGATGAAAACCGAAAACAAATTTGTATTATTATGCAAAAATAGTTATCTCCTTCTTTTCTTAAGGCTCTTTGTGGGAGGTGTCTTCATCTATGCCAGTATAGATAAAATAGCCCATCCTGCCCAATTTGCCCATGCGATAGAAAATTATAGAATCCTGCCGCACTTTCTCGTCAACATTTTTGCTATCATCCTGCCATGGGTAGAGTTGGTCGCGGGGTTATTGCTTATTTCAGGTGTATGGTCAGGAGCCAGTGCTTTTATCATATCAGGACTCTTAACAATGTTTATTATTGCCATTACGGCAGGATTGGTGCGCGGACTTGACATAAGCTGCGGCTGTTTTACTACAAGCGGGGGTGAAAATCTCGGGTTAAGTCTCATTTTAAGGGATGTGATACTATTGCTAATTACCACCCATATCTTAATAAATTCCAATTCACATATTGACCAAACTTCCTAACCTCTCTCCATCCTGAGGTATCAAGCACTCTTCTTTCAATGAAGGGACAAGAATCGCCTTGAGTATACTATCTTTAAATATACTGACCTTTGTCTGAATGGGCAGTCCTTTATCAATTCCAAACGAATTTGCATCAAGAAAATTAAGGAATTTCTCTCCCTTTGTCTTTATTATGTCATCTATGGATGTAAAACCGGGTATACCTTTTACGAGCAGGACCTTTTCTAAGAATCCAAACGAAAATACATGACTGGTAAACCTTGAGGGATGTATAGCTCCATCCTTTATCAAATCAAGCGCTACCGGTAAATGATACGGCGATGCCCCGCTTGTCCCGCCTACCATGGGCCCATTGTAATGCAGCTTGTTCGTGGGGAATGGAACCTGAGCATCAGGCACACCCCCAAAGAAACTCACCATCCCGCCCTTTTTTACTACATCCATCGCCTCACACTGGGCACTGCTTGCTGAACAGGCAGTAATGACTATATCAACTCCTTCTTCACCTGTAAGTTTTTTGATTTGCTTCTTTAAACTTTCTTTTGAAGAACTGTCAATGTAGTAGTCTGCTGCACCGGTATTCCTTATTACATCTAACTTTATCCCTGACTTAATCGCCATTATAACGCGTGCCCCGGAAGATTTGGCAAGTTCTGCATGCATGCCGCCTAATGGTCCCCCCCCTATAATAAGGACTGTATCGCCTTTTCTTATACCTCTTATAATATCAAATTCAGCCCTGCTATTATCCCACTTCCCGAAACGGACGAGTTTCTTCTGGGCATGTATTGCACATGAATAAGGCTCGGTCAGTATGGCGTCTTCAGTCTGCACGCTATCCGGGATAAAGTAAATAGGGGATATCCTTTTCCTTAGTAACTTTGCCGGGATGAGCATATATTCTGCAAACCCTCCGTCATAGTTAAATCCTATATCCTCACGATTCTCGCATGATTCAGGCCTGTCAGACAAACAATTGGAACATTTCTCACAGGCAACTACAGGCGCTACAGCGAGCCTGTCGCCTTCTTTTAATTCCCGGCCGGGTTTTCCCTGGACGAGTGCATTTACATTTTTACCAATCTTTTCAATCCTGCCTGCAAACTCATGGCCAGGTGTAATCGGATAAGATTTAATAAGTGTATGTCCTACAAAGGACTTCTTCACGTCAGTCCCGCATACCGCGCACCCTGCTACCCTTAATAGAATATCTTCATCAGTGCATTCCGGTATAGGGACTTCCTCTATCCTTAACTCTTTCCGATTATCTTTCAGACTATATAACTTAGCCGCTATCATTCTCTTTACCACTTAATAATCACCTTCCCGTGCACATTGACGTCACCGGCAGTTCTTGATGCAGATATGAGTTCCTCCACCGAATCCCCTTTATAAATATTCTTATAAATTATTTTTTTAACAGCCTCCTGTAAACCTTTATTCTCTTTTAAAATCTCAAGGGTCTTCAGGAAATGCGACTTGGAACTCCTCGTTGTGCCCTTAAACGTAAGGCCTTTGTCTAATATAACCCTCGTCCTTACAGGGACAGGTTCTTCACTCACGCCGAGGAGGACACAAACACCGCCGGGTCTCATCAGCGTAATCGCCTGGTCAATAGATTCCTTGGCAGACTTACCCCCCACACATTCAAAGACCCTGTCCGCCTGACCTTTAAAATCCTGAGGTAATGGAGCGTCCTTAGTGTTGAGGATGGTTGCAATATCTTTTGATAATTCCAATTTGCTGTCAAATATATCAGTCACTAAAAGATTTCTCCTTGAGACTTTGCCAACGTGAGACAACAGGACTGTCGCAAGATACCCTATACTGCCTGAGCCTAATACAGCCGCCTTATTACATCCATGACTTATATCTGCCTCTACCATGGCAGCATATAGGACACTGATAGGCTCTGTAAGCACTGCAGCATCGTCTTCAACTTCATCAGGTACTCTAACAATGCATTCTTGAGGGTGGATTATATATCCTGCTGAAAAGCCATCCTTATTACTGCCGCAGAATTTCACGTCTGTGCAAAAATTTTCCCCTTTCCCCCCTGGTCTGCATGCTGTACATCTTTCTTTAGAGTATTTTTGAGGGTTGTGCACGTAACACGGGATATTAGGAACCGGTATAACCCTTTCACTGAGCCTCCATCCCTCTGCCCCTTCTCCAATCCCTGCAACAGTCGCAACAGCCTCATGGAACGGTGCCATTGGAAGGCGTTCTTTAAGGATTTCTGGCGGCCTTGAACAGGATATATACCTCAAGTCAGCAGGGCATATGCCGGTCCGCATTATCTTGAGGAGTAGATGTCCTCCCGGCACATCTTTAATCTCTTCCTGGACAATCTGGAATTGATACGGTCCTATTATCTGATACTTTGTGGATTTTACCGGGGTCATTGGTCCGTCGTCTGGGTCCTGGGTTTGATAACACACATCGTCCATCTGTCTTCAAGGCAGTATTTATTCAGAACAGAATGTATATCTCTTGAAGTTACCTTCTTTATCTTTTTATTATAGACAAATGCATCCTCTGCGCGTGACTCTATCTCATATCTGCCCAGCGTAGATGCCATGCCTGTATCTGTCTCATTCGCCATGGCGAACTCTGAAACCAACATCGTCTTTGCCCTGTTAAGTTCTTCTTCACTAATACCTTCCTCCCGTATCTTCTTAACCTCTTCAAAGACTTCCTGCTTTACCTTTTCAAAATTTTCAGGGGGGCAGACTACCTCTATGCCGAATATACCTGCTTTTTTCAGGGGCCACATCCATGCACTTATGGAAGTCACAAGCCCCTCTTTCTCAAGCAGCCTCTGATAGAGTCTGGAACTCCTGCCGCCGCCTAATATAGTAGAGGCAACATCCAGCGTATAAGTTTCATCCATTAACGCCCTTCCATAGTTCGGGAAACCCATTACCATGTAAGTCTGCTTGACATCCTTCTCAATCACTTTCTCTCTCGTTTCCTTCTGGGGCGAGAATTCAAACCCGGCTTTTTTAAGCAGAACATCCGGGGCAGGTTCCATTAATCCGGTTCTTTCCTTTACCTCTTTTAAAACATCGTTGGCAGATACATCACCTACTATCACCAGAGCCATATTGTTAGGGACATAAAAATCCCTTAAGTATTTAATAAATGCATCACGGTCTATCCTGTCCAGAGACTCCTTTGTCCCTAAGACAGGCTCACCATAGGGTATACCTCTAAATATCTCCTGCATAAATTCCATAGAGAGCTTATCAGACGGTGAATCTTCCTTCCTGTTTATCTCTTCTTTTACTACCTTCCTCTCCTTTTCAATCTCGGCCGGGTCAAATTTAGAATTCATGATGGCATCCAAAAGGATATCAAAGGCTGTAGAAAAATTCTGTGAAGGGACTACTACATAATACCCTGTATATTCAACA
The DNA here is from genome assembly GCA_964449965.1 of uncultured Planctomycetia bacterium. Taxonomy (GTDB): domain Bacteria; phylum Omnitrophota; class Gorgyraeia; order CAYVEO01; family CAYVEO01; genus CAYVEO01. The sequence goes on along the minus strand of CAYVEO010000024.1, from coordinate 20,641 downwards.
GAGGTAAATGCATTGTTGTAACCGCCTAATTCCTTTATGACCCTGTCCATCTCTCCTGCCTTCCACTTCTCAGTCCCTTTGAAGAACATGTGCTCATAGAAATGGGATATACCGTTTATCTCAATGGATTCATTGACTGAGCCTGTATTTACCCAGAAATGGACGGAACATATAGGAGAGGTGTGGACCTCCCGCACAATTACTGTAAGGCCGTTATCAAGGACATTCTTTGTGAATTCTTTATCTGCCATACGACATCCGGAAATAAAAACTGTTGATATAAGACTAAATATGTAAAAGATTTTCACCTCATCTCCTGCCCGCACGTTACGTTAATCGCCTGGCCAGTCATATAGTCTGAGTCATGGCTTGCTAAAAAGACAGCCATCCGAGCCACATCCTCTGGCGTCTGGGCACGGCCTAATGGTATTTTGCCGGTCAGATAGTCCTTGACCTGGTGGACCTTAAGCCCGCGTTTCTTTGCATAATCCTTCATGAGGTCATCCCAGTGAGGCGTCCATACTATGCCAGGGCATATCGCATTGACGTTTATCCCGTAAGGGGCTAAGTCTAAGGCAAGACTCTGTGTGAGTCCTATAACGCCGAACTTGGATGCACAATACGCAGCAAACCATGCATTGGCAATCTTGCCTGACTTGGAACTCATGTTTATAATCTTACCTGTCTTGCGCTCTATCATCTGCGGGACGAATGCACGGCATACTAAAAATGCACCTTTTAGATTTACGTCTAATATCTTATCCCACAACTCTTCGGTAGTATCAACGAAAGGGACTATCTTTGATATGCCGGCATTATTGACTAATATGTCTACGTGATTGAAGACCTTTAATACCTGTTCTTTCATCCTCTCAACCTGCCTGGCATTGCTGACATCTACTTTGACTGCTAATGACCTCTGCCCTAAGGACTCTATTTGAGAGGCAACCTCTTTCGCCATTTCCAGATTTAAGTCACAGAGGACAACATCTGAACCTTCTCTGGCAAATGCCATGGCTATAGCCTTACCGATGCCCTGCCCTGCACCGGTAATGAGACTTATCTTATTTTCAAGTCGCTTTGTCATACGATTATCAATCAGGAGTAATGAGGACCTTTAGCCCCTCTTTCTTACGCATTATCTCCAATCCATCCATAATCTTAGAGAGAGGAAACTTGTGGGTTATCAATCCGGAGACGTCTAATTTACCCATTGACAATAACTCTAATGCCAATCGCTGATGATAAGGCCTTGAATCAGAACTACCGCATACCCTTAATTCCCTATAATGGAGCAGGTTGGTATTCAACGTAGCTTCTGGTTTATCCTTTGGCAGACTTGAAAAGAAACTTATACGGCCGCCCTTTTTGGCCATCTTTATACTATCTGCCTGAGCATCATGTGATGGACATGAAACGATTACAACCTCTGCCCCCCTGCCGCCGGTCAATTCATTCACTCTCTTCAGGGAGTCCTCTTCATCAGAACATACCGTCTCATCAGCCTTAATGCCTTTCGCCATATCAAGCCGGCTCCTGGAACGCTGAACAAGAATAACCCTGCTCGCACCAAATGCCTTTGCCACCCCGACGTGCATCCAGCCTATAGGGCCTGCCCCTATTACCACTACGGTATCTCCTCCCCTCACCCCTACAATCAACTGACCATTTATAACGCACCCTAATGGCTCTGCCAGAGATGCGGATTCACTCGTAACGTTATCAGGCACTTTAAGGAGATTGCCGTGTGCCAATGCCTGATATGGCAGGACCAGATATTTACAGAATGCCCCTGAGAGCCCAGTTCCTACAGGTTGTATATTTTCACATACATTGCTTAACCCTTCCTGGCACAGGTAACACCTGCCGCAAGGGAGACTCGTTGCCAGGGTGACCCTGTCCCCAACCTTAAATTCTTTAACATAAGGGTCAAGTTCTGTTATCCTGCCGCAGAACTCATGACCTAAGATAAGGGGCGGCTTCATCCGTGGATTGCCATGGACATACGCCTTTACATCCGTGCCGCAGATAGCACAGTATTCTATCTCAACAATGCATCCGCCATGCGGTAATTTGGGATTCTCCACCTCTTTAACAGCAAACTTTCCTACGCCCTCATATACAGCAGCCTTCATAGCAGCTCTCTCAATTTCCTGGCACTGCCGGCAATATAATAATAATCCTTGATCAGGCTTTCAACCTCCTGCTTGACGGCATCCTGTGCAAATTTAATGTCGCCTGGACGCTCTTTCAACGCTGCCTCATAAGGCTGACGGATGTTCGTGCCAACGTTTATCTTGGTTATACCATTCTTAATCCCATCCAGCACTGATTGCTGCTTTATACCTGAACCGCCGTGCAAAACCAGAGGGACATTCGTAATTTTATCAATTGCCTTGAGATGCTCTATATTGAGCCGTGCCTGGAGCTTTGCCTTATCCTTTGCCGCCCCTGTTATGGCGCCGTGTATATTTCCAATCGCTACAGAAAGCCAGTCCACCTTTGTCTCCCGAACAAACCTCTCTGCATCCTCAGGACGGGTAAAACCTTTCCCTGAGGCGAATAGCTCCTCATACGGCGGGATTGGCCCCTTCTCATGGCCAAGCACTGCTCCCAATTCTGCCTCAACAGGAACATTCTTAGCATGTGCCATCTGGACAACTTCGCTGACAACCTTGATATTCTCATCCAATCCAAGTCGTGAGCCATCTAACATCACTGATTCATAACCTAAGTCCAACGCCTCCTGAATCAATTTCCTCCAATCAACCAATTTACCATCTTCGTCAATAACAGGTGTGTGGTCCAGGTGGAGCCTGACGAAATTGCGGTCTGCCAAACGGTTAAACTCATCCCGAACAGCCTTGTAACTCTTTGCCCCAAATTTCTCAACGTCAGGTCTTGCCACTTCTAACAGTCCAAACGACTCAAGACCCTTAATGGCATCTGCCACAGGTTTCACCATCGGTAGATACGGTATATTAAATGCAGGTATTCCTATCCTGTTCTTATAAGCCGCCTTCATAATAACTGTTAAATTAAACTTTTCCATATTACTCCCTCTCTCCTCCTTTTTTCATTTAACCGCGGTTATTATATCTGTAATCCCCCTCCTCATCAACATGACTGCAATGGCTGCCAATAGCAGGCTGAAGACCTTTGAGATGGCCTTTGAGCCGCCTTCTCCCAATAACCTGATAAAGACATCCGACATAGTCAGAATGAGACCTGCCAATAACACATTCAATGTAATAGAAACCAACGTAGGCCCGGCTCCGTATACATCTCTCAGCACCAATGCCGTAGTCAGGACAGCAGGACCAACTATAAGCGGCGTCCCTAAGGGGACTATACCGAGCGTCTTGGTAGATAGGACATTCACCGGTTTCTCAGGCATTAAAATATCTGTTACTGCGAGGATGAATAACAGGGCGCCGCCTGCCACCATAAAATCTGATACAGATACGCCTAATAACCTGAATAGCGCTTTTCCTATGAATATAAATGCAATTGATATAACCAGGGCAGTAATAACTGACTCTCTGATAATCTTGAGTTTTTCAGACCTGCTCAATCCCTGAACCAGCGGGATAAATACAGGGATAATCCCCAATGCATCAACTGCTACAAATATCGGAATAAAGGTGAGGATGAGTAATTTTATATTCATAAGTTTAACCTCGTTACTTTGACCTTTTTAAACAAACTCTTTACCATGGAATTAGAAAAAAGCTTTGTCCCCGGCATCATTACCTTTGCACTGCCTGCAGCAGCACCCAGCCGCAGTGCACTCTCTAAGGATGAGCCCATAGCCAATGAATAGGCAATCCCGCCGGATAATGCATCACCTGCGCCTATCGTGCTCTGAACAGGAACATGAGGAGGGGAAATCTTAAAGAGGCTATCTTTATAAAGGCATATAATGTCCTTCTTGCCCCCGGATACCACTACTACCTCTACTCCTTTTTTTTGAATCTCTCGCGCTCCCTCTATGACATCCTTGACGTTCTTTATCTCTCTATTCAGTGCCCTGCCCAGCTCAAACCGGTTAGGTTTTACGAGAAAAGGTTTGGCATCCAGTCCCCTGGAAAATGGTTCACCATCCGAATCTAAAAACGATTTTACCCCTAATCTATTTGCCTTTGCTATAATCTGAGCGTAGATATCACCTGAAACACCTGGCGGGATGCTGCCTGATATAACCAAGAAATCCCCTTTTTTTAGAGAGCGGAATAGACTGTTCAGAAAATTTTTTATCTCACCCTTAGTTATCCTTGGACCGGTTTCATTTATCCTTATCTCTCTACCCGCTATCAGGTCAAACAGGTTTATGATTGTCCTGTTCTCACCCTTTACAGGGGTCAGATTATGATAGACCCCTTCCTTTTTTAGCAGGTCTTGTATCTGTCTGCCGGTATATCCGCCTATAAACCCGAAGATTTTGGCCTTACCGCCAAGTTTCTGGATAACCCGTCCTACATTTATTCCTTTGCTGCCAGGGTCAACCCTGGACTCAACGACCCTGTTTATATCCCAGAAAACAAAACCTTTTATAGTCAGGCTCTTATCTAAAGAGGGATTTAGACTGATGCAGTTAACCATATCATAGCATATCCTTGAAGGTATTACCTGCTTCTGGCAGTCCTCATCTTTCTTCTCTTTCGTTCACTGGGTTTTTCATAATGTTTACGGGTCTTGAGCTGTTTTAGAATGCCCTCTCTGTCTATCTTTTTCTTGAGCCTTCTAAGGGCGCGTTCCAACGGCTCATTTTCCCTCAAATCTACCCTCGGCATAATTTAGTTCATCTCCTTTGCATAAAATACGATTCTGCCTTCTCCTATTCTGCCTGCATTTCCAAGGGCTGTTACAGCCTTATTCATCATCTCTTCAGGACTGGTAATATCCTTGCTGTATGAGATTACCCCAATGCTAATAGTCAACTTTACAGCAGTCTTACTAAGCCTAAAATCCTGCGACTGCAAAGCACCTTGAACCCTTTCAGCGCAAATCTTCGCACCGGTTCCTGCAGTATTGGTCATGACCATTATAACCCGTCCATTGTTTATTCTTCCGAATATGTCTGCCTGGCGTACATTTGACTTCAGGATGTTTATTATCTCCTTCTCTAATTTGTTTATACCCCTCTGCCCGAATTGGCGGACTATAGCATCCCATTCGTCTATCCCTACTGCCATTAGTGACAACGGGGCAGGATAACGCTCCACTTCTGTAAATTTTAATCTTAGGTGTTCGCAAAGCCTTCTCTCGTCTATTATCAGCCTCCAGTCAACTTTGCTGAAAATAGAAAGCCAGAATCTGTCAAAGATACTCCATAAGGATTTGAGCCATATTGCTAAAACAATTGAGCCGACTATTTTGTAAAGCAGCGCCCTGTAGATTATCTCAATCGGCTCATCAGCATCATTTATGGGAAGTTCAGGCAGGATGATAAAGAGGAATAACAAACTCAATATCCAGACCCATGAGACCTTTGACTCTTCAAATTCATGGCTGAGGAATCTATACTCCCTTCGCAGCAGCCACCCTGCTATTCCGCCAAATATCACAAACCATATAAAATAGTATATAAATTGTGATGAGGATAGGAACTCTTTTTCAAGGAAGGAGTATATAATTAGAATGAATGGCAATACGATTAGAAAAAATATTGTAAGGCCGGCTAATATACCGCACAGTATAACGGTACTTCCAGATGCATGGAGTGACTGAACCTCATGCTTTTCATCCTTTGCTATTTCCTGTCCAGTCCAGAACAAACGATTTCACATCCCTTCATACCTTTGAATTAGGCTCACTTCGCTTGCTACAGATTTGAAATTCCACACAATGAATTAGTTTACCACGCACCTGAAATAAAGTCAAGGATATTTTCATGTATTTTATCTCTTATTTTTCTAAATACGTCAAGTTTTTCTTCTTCTGTTCCCTGGGCATGAGCAGGATCTTCTAATCTCCAGTGAATCTTCTGGTATTTTCCCGGGAATACAGGACAGGTTTGTTTAGCATTATCGCAAACTGTTATACAATAGTCAAACTGCTGGCTTAAAAACTCTGTAACAGATTTTGACTTATGTTTTGATATGTCAATACCTATCTCTTTCATTGCTGCTATTGCCAGAGGATTAACCTGCGCAGGCTTTACCCCTGCACTAAATACCTCGAACCTGTCGCCTGCAAAATGCCTCAATAACCCTTCTGCCATCTGGCTTCTCGCAGAATTCCCGGTACACAGGATTAAAACTCTTTTCATGAAAAATATCTCCTTTTAAAATTACTGCAGCGTTAGTATTTAATTATACTACACAATTCAATCCAAATGCAACATTTTTAATATAAAATTTCAGAAATGCAAAAAGTTATTGACAACCCTCATATTCTATAGTAAAATCGTGTCAATATGTACTTGAGTATAGAGATTTACAAGGCTAATGATAACATCTTCCTGGCAGTATGTCCGGAGCTTAATCTCTACTGCCACGGCGAAACTCGAGAGGATGCTATCAATAAATTGAAAGAGGATACCGTTTCTTTATTAGTAAGTTCTTCCCAGATTACATTCGTGGAAGAGGAAATGGATTTTGCTCATTATTATTCACACGGTTATCCCATGATACATTGAAGATATTTCCTTCTGTTAGTATATATACTCCCCCGTAGCTCAGTTGGTAGAGCGAGTGGCTGTGCGAGGCGACAAAAGTCGCCGAGCAATGAAGAAGGAGGTGGCATTGGCAAAGCAGGATACACGTTGCTATGCTGACCGTCGTCAGTATTTAATCGCCGCTGTTCATAAAAGACGGAAGAAAATAAGACAAATGGCAGTTAAATACAAAGATGGACAGTGTAAAGTATGCGGCTACAATAAATGCATCGATGCCTTAGAGTTTCATCACAATAATTCTTCAGGCAAGGACTTTAGTATTTCCGAGAAGGGTTATACTAGAAGTTGGACTAAAGTCAAAGAAGAATTAGATAAGTGCATGTTACTCTGTGCCAATTGTCACCGAGAACTACATGCTCACAGCGCAGCTTCCATGGGAAACCATGGTTGAAACTGCAGGAGAATTGCTGGAAGCCCAATCCGCTAATCTTTATTGTGGAGGGTAATCAGCAGCCGAGCTCCGACGTTACGTCGGAGAAGGTTCAGAGACTATGCACCTGCTGCCTAAAGTTAATGCTATGGCAAAGATATAGTCCACTTCCGAAAGTAATTTCGGGTTAAGTGTAACCACCAGGTCCGAGGTCCGAGTCCTCGCGGGGGAGCCAATTTTGATGATAGGGTTACTGCTAACAGTAACCCTTTTTGTTTGCAGAAGCCAAAATATACTCGTATACCTGCTCTATTCCTTCCTTCATTCTATATATACTAAAACCGCCTCTCACCTTTTCATAACCCTTAATACCCATTGAATGAGCCTCATGGGGATTAGAAAGTAACCTTATGATGGCACCGGCTAATTTATTCGTATCGTGAGGCGTAGAAACTAAAATCCCCGTAATACCATCTTCTACCACCTCTTTAATACCATCCACATCTGTGGCAATAACAGCCAATCTGGACGCCATCGCCTCAAGTATAGCAAGTCCCAATCCTTCCTTTAAGGCAGGCAGGACAAATAGATTACACTCAGACAAGACCTGAGGGATATCCTTCCTCCAGCCTGTAAATATTATACGCTCCTTAATCCCCATATCTACTGCCATATCCTCCAGAATCTTTCTTTCCTTACCATCCCCTACGATTAAAAATTTAGTCCCTGGTAGAACCTTTATTACCTGGCTGGCTGCCTTTAAAAGATACTGGTGCCCTTTCATAGAATCTAACCTGGCAATAGTCCCGACTATATTGCCGTTACCCTGTTTCACCTTGAGACCCTCAATCCGTTCGTATTCTGAAACATCTATACCATTGTATATTACGGCAATCTTTTCGGGTGGAATTCTGCCCCATCTTATAACATATTCTCTAACTGCCTCTGAGACTGCTATAATCCTATCAAAGGAATTCAGGGTCTTCCGATATATATTACCATAAAATGGATGGCCCTCCCATGGTTCATAGGTATGATGCACAGTAGAAATAACAGGGACACCCGTTAGCCTGGCAGCAAGCCCTCCTATCACATCTGCCCTCGCAATATGGGTATGAACCAGGTCAATCTCCTCTTCTTTGATTATTCTACTTAAGGTTAAGACAGCCCTCACATCCCATGGATGGACACTTTTCAGATTTATTACCTTAACCCCTGAGTTTCTAATCTCATCCGCAATAATACCGTCTTCTTTCAAACAGCATACTATCACCCGGTACCTTGCAGGGTCCAGACTCTTCGCTATAGAACAAACAACCCTCTCAGCCCCGCCAATACCAAGGCCCGTAATTACCTGTAATACGTTGACTTTAGTCATATCAGCCGTTCTACCGCCTCTAACACATCAGATGTTTCTATCATCTTCATACATTTATTGTCATCACAATCCCGTTTAAAACAAGAGCTGCACGGGATATCTTTTCTAATCACGATATTCATGTTTCCATAAGGTGCCCACTTTTCAGGAAAATCCCTCCCGCTGAATAGCGAGATTGCCGGCGTTCCTAATGAGACTGCCATATGAAGCGGACCCGTATCCACGCTTATATAGATGCGGCATCTTTTAATAATGGCAGCCAATTGCCTAAGAGTAGTCCTGCCAGCGAGTATTATCGCATCTTTCTTCATCAAGCCTGCTATGTCTTTTACTGTAGCAATGTCATTACCACTGCCAGTAAATATCACCCTGGCATTATATTTATTGACGAGCTCATCTCCAATCAAGGCAAACCGTTCATTAACCCAGCGGGCATATTTGTGTCTTGAACCCGGATGTATCCCTATTAACAAATCTTCCTGGCGAATGTTATAGTGGTCCAGTAAGAGATTCACATGCTCTTTATCCAAACTTGTGAACCATACAACTCCATTACCATTTAGATTCGTCTTGTTTGACCTGTCTTCAATCAGGCAGTTTGCTAACTCTAATATTGCAGACGCTGCAGGACGTCTGTCCATATTATCTGCTAATGGTCCATCTGTAAGCCATATACCAGTTCCCCTGACCCAGTATCCCACCCTGTATTTTGCACCTGTGAGATATGCGAATAGGTTGTCCCTTAAATAATAGATAAACCTGCGGTGAGGAGACGGGATATGCAGATTAACAAATAGGTCATATTTTCTGCTGCGCATACTAAATAAAAACCTGATTTTACCAGCGAGCCTTCTTTCCTTTCCATCCCTGTCATATAATATAATATCATTAACATAAGGGCATGTCTCCAATAATTCCCTGACCATTGGAACGGCAATCCTATCAATACGGGCATCTGGAAATTTTTCTCTCATTACCTTCAAGGCGGGTATTGTCGCTAAAGTATCCCCGATACACCCAACTTCAAATATCAGTATCCTTTTTATCTTATCTTTTATAAACATCTTCCAGGACCTTTAAGGTTGCCCGTGCCATATTTTCCTGAGAGAACAATTTAGCCCTTTCCAGACCATCTGCTGTCATTCTTTCCCGCAGTGCCTCGTCGTAAAGCACTCTTTCCATAGCACTGGCGAGCCCGTTCACATCATGCGGGTCAACCATTATCCCTGCATCCCCTACTACCTCAGGCAATGATGATGTGTTAGATGTAATAACAGGCGTCCCGCATGCCATCGCCTCAAGAGGCGGCAGCCCAAACCCTTCATAGAAAGAAGGATAGACGAAAAGGTCAGCAGTATTATAGAAGAGAACCAACTCCTCATCCGGAACATAACCTGTAAATAGGACATCTTCAGAAATACCCAATCGGTTCACGGTTTCAAATATCTCTTTATACATCCAGCCTTTCTTACCAACTACTATTAATTTATGCGGCACTTTCCTCTCATTTTTTAGAAGGCTGTATGCTTTAAATAGCGCGGCTAAATTTTTCCTCGGCTCAATTGTTCCTGTAAAAAGTATAAACCTGTCCTCAATCCCATATTTTCGTTTGAGAAGACCATTGCAATCCATAGAAACCATTTTTCTATAAAACGGGCATATCCCTTCATGGGTCACCCTTACTTTCTCTTCTTTGATTCCCGTCACCTGTATTAAGTCCTGTTTGGTATGATTAGATACTGTAATAACCATGTCAGCCTTATTAACGGCTCTTTTTATGAATTTCCCTATAATCCTGGCAGATCCTCTTGTGTGCCACTTTTCTGAGACGAGCGGGATAACATCGTGGATAACAGAAACGATTTTTTCATGATTCACGGGTGGTATTTCTAACTCTGGCAATAAGAGTATATCTACATTGCCAATCAATTTATCAATTTTAAAGATTTCAGCATTCCATAAATACCTTAGAACTACCCCTGGTATATTTTTAGCCACAAATGAAAACCTTTCCCCGTCAGGTAAGGAAATGCCCGCAACTTTTTGCCGGAATGACTTAAAGAAAAAGCAGTAAAGCAGATAAGCATTGACTTCATCGCAAGAAGCCAGACCCTGAATCAGGTTTTCGGTATATCTGCCGATTCCTGTTTTTTCGCCTGCCATAGAACGAATATCAATGCCAATTTTCAATCTATTTCCTTCCTCTAAAAATGCAAAGGTTCTTTGTATTAAGACAGTCCGAGGCGAGCCTTTGCATACTCATCTCTTTTCGCATCTTCTGCACTTTATCCCCGTTCCATATACTCCAGAAATCTTCAAGTGACAGATCCCCGATGCTATCATCATGATTGTGGTAACAGCAGATACGAACCTTCCCATCCCGGTCAACTACTACCTCTGACCACGGCGCCATGCAAGAATCTCTTTTATCAATCTCTGACATCTTATGGCCGATATTTGTATTTTTCTTCTGCATGAATGGACTCCCCACAAAGTTTATGGGGATACCATACTTCTGTGCCTTATGATATGCCTCTTCAATCATCCTGTCATGATATTCAGGGTCAATGACTGACTGTTCAAGATAGTCAAATACAAACGATTTCCTTTCGCATCGCCAATTCATACCCTCGTTCAAATGAAAGATATCAACGCCTTTTGCACCTATTCTCTTTGCCAGTTCAATAAATGCAGGAACTTCCCGGATATTCTCTTTCATAAGACACATATTTACAACGATTGTAAAATAATCCGCCTTTTTTTTCCTGACCACCTTTGCCAGCCTCACGATGTTCTTAATAACTCTATGAAAATCCCCGCCCCTGATTTTCTTATAGGTTTCAGGAGATGATGCATCTATGGAAAAATTGATAACATCTACCACCCTGGAATCAATTATGAGATGTGCCATCCGCTTATCCAGAAGAAGACCATTGGAATTAAACCGTATCTTCGTTGGAGGCTTTACTATTTTCAGAATCTCCTTAAAATTATTTGAATAGAGCGGTTCTCCATTACAGTGAAGATATAATATATCAAGGTAAGGGAATATCCTTTTTGCCCTATCCAAGATTTTATCTTCACATTCATTTTCCCATTCCGGCGGATTTATATTCCTGGTGCACATGACACAGGGCGGGGTCATATTACAACGGGTTGTAATCGCCAGGGTCATTGCGTTAGGATAATTGTATACCGCCGGTTTTTTCATCTCGCATGTCTTCATGGCAAGTCTCTGGTTCAAAACCGGCAGAGACTCTATGTGCTTTACAGGTAACTCTGCCGCAGGTTGGTTTATTATTTCCCCATGACCTTTTGATAGAACCTGCTCATAAATGGAAAGCAGGTTTCTTGTGTTTTGTTTTGAATTAAACTTTTCTTTAATAATCCTCTTCCCATTCTGCCCTAATTTCACGGCAAGTCCATGGTCTCCAAGGATTAGTCTTATCCTTGATGCAAGTCCTTCTATATCTCCCTGTTTTGCCAGGAAACCTGTCTCTCCATGTTCCAGCCAGTCCGGTATCCCCCCCACGTTAAATGCAATCACAGGCCTGCCATGAGCCATAGCCTCAAGTCCTACCAATCCGAAAGGTTCGTGCCACATAGATGGCACTACAACAACCGTAGACTCAAGATATGCCTTTGACAATTCTGCAGGAGAGAGCCAGCCAACAAAATCTACCTTATCCCTTAACCCAAGTCTATCTACGAGTCGTTTAATGTCATTCTCAATAATACCTCCTCCTGCAAACGTAGCCTTGAAATACATTGGCAGGGATTTTAGGGCCTCACAAAGGATATCTAATCCTTTTTCAGGTGCTATCCTGCCAGCAAAAAGAATGCGATTTTTGGGTAACAAATCTTTAGACTCTACGATTTCTGTGCAAAGAGGCAGAACGGAAATTCTATCTCTGTTAAAGCCGTTACTAACAAGAACATCTCTCATGTATCTGCTTTTTACAATATGCCTGTCATAGCCCATTGATACCTCCCGTTCCAACAGGATAAACATCAAATGGCGATAATCCATAGGCTTTTTGTAGCTGAGACAACCTGACCTGAAACACTCAAGTCCAACGTTTGCATTACAGATTTCCCCTTTTCTCGCCTGTATTTTCATAAGATTCGGACAAAGAAAACGATAATCATGAATAGTCCGAACAACAGGACAGAATTCCTGGAGCATACCAATGAATACCGGATAATATACATTATGCACGTGGATTATATCGGGTCTTTCCGATCGGATAATTTCCCTCAGCATATCAAGCCCGTCTTGGACAGTCCTTGAAAACCTGCCTCTGATGAATTCACCGCAGCCATACATGGACAGTTGAGGAATGTAGTGTGTATTTATACCACTGATTAACTCACCCGGGCCATCCTGCCTGGCTATATAAACGTGGCTCAACTCGTGTCCCATCCGGACGGTTTCGTGTCCCAGTGTAGATATGTATCTCTCAACACCTCCTACAACTTTATCAAACATATTTATCTCAAGAATTTTCATAATTGTTTTCCCTCTATCACCTTCTTCTGGTGAAGAATATCACAATAGTCCTCTTGACTTTCAACCATATAATAGAGAACCCGAATATTAATATAATAAGACAGGTACCGCTAATCTCCTTTATTTTTCTAACCCATTCTATAAGTCTGCTCTTTATAAGGTCCCTATGAGCAGGCATTCCCAGCCGCGATGCTGATATGACATCAGTCTCTCCCTGCTTAACCTTATCCAGGCTCAGTCTTAATTCATCAATTTCAATCCTCATCCCATCAGCAATAATTCCTAAATCTAAAATGCCGGCTCTATTATTACCTGATTTTTCTTCTGTCTTAGCTATCTGAACAAGGAATCGTTTTCGTCTGGATTCAAAGAAATTAATCCTTAGTCCAAGCCCGGCTAATTTGCAATTCCTTTTTAGAGTCCGCATGTCTAACAAATTCAAGATATGTCTTATCTTTCCAGCACAGCGCGCTATCCACCACAGGATTAGCCTTGCCCTGTAGAGCAGCGTACCCGGCATAAGTTTAATCATAAGTGAAATGGATAGTCTTGCGATTTCCGGTCCATGCGGAAAGTATATAACCCTGAGACGGCCATTTAGCAGCATGGCCATTATAATATGCCTCAACGTTCTTGGCAGGATTATTATGTCAAATTGGGTCCTCTGTAGTTTGTAAAATAATTTCCAGGCTGAAAGTATTCTCAATACAGGGTTTTCAGGTATAGCAGACCTCTCTATTTCTCTAAGGGCAGCGGGTAAGCCGGATTTTATCGCATACTGACTACGATTGGGAATATCCAGCACGGTAATCTTAGCCCCATGGAAAACGCCTTTGATATCGTTATATATTCCTCCGGATGATGCAAGGTCTATGATAAGGACATCCTTTGCCTCTGTCTTAAGATAACGTTTTTCTATCCGTTTGATATCCAGTCCGCGTATTGAAATTTCCTTATCCTTAGTTATAAGATAAGCCTTCATCCTGTCCTTTACAGGAAAATCCTTCGTTTCAAAGATAAATTCATAATTATCGGAGAAATGGTACCCGTCTTTATAGTCTTTTAAGAACCTTCCGTGCTGTTTCACCCATTCCCACGCCTCTGTTTTTGGATAGGGAAGAAACAAATTATATATGCTATCATCCAGTCCTATCTGTTTTTCATATCTCATTGTCTCTATCTCGGTCTCAAATGTAGAACCTGGCAGTCCAATTATAAAATAGCCCATTGTATGGATTCCTGCTTTTTTAAGATAACCTACCGCCTTCGCAATATCCTCAAGACGTTCTCCTTTCTTAACCATTTTTAAAACATCCTGATTTCCGCTCTCTATACCAAGAGCTACGCTATGGCATCCGGTATCAGCCATCAGTAATGCCAGTTCGGAATCCAGCCTGTCTGCCCTGATGCCATTCGGACAAAACCATTTCAGTCCAAGTTTCATCCTGCTCAATTGCCTGCAAAATTCTTTTGCCCTATCCATATTAAGAGTAAAATTATCGTCATCCACTTCAAATTCCTTGATTCCATAACGCATTACCGCCTGTTCTAATTCTGCGATTATGTTCTCTGGAGAACGAAATCTCCACTTCCTTCCACTGATTGCATGGACACAACAAAAGACGCAAAGATGCGGGCAACCCCTGCTGGTAAGAATATGGTAGGGTTCTTGTGAAGGGTCAACATTATAAAAAGGCTCAAATCTCGGGAATGCTAAAGATTCCAGATTCTCCTCGGGTTTAGACGGGGAAAGATGCAATTTACCTTTTCTTCCTATATAAGCCACTCCATTTATGCCGTCATAGGGAGATTCAGCCTCCAGCCTGTTTGAGAATTCTACTATTGACCTCTCAGATTCTCCGATAAATGCCGCATCAAATTCTCTATTATCCCGCAGGAATTCTTCATAGGCAAGAGTAACATGAGGACCTCCGGCAATATGAATTGCCTCCGGACATATTCTTTTCGTCTTTCTTGCCATTTCTATGGAAGATTTGTAAGCAGCTGTCTTTATAGAAATTCCTATCACATGCGGCTGAAAGTCTGACAGAAATGTCTCAATTTCTCTGTCAGACATAACCCCATGATTTAGGTCAAGAACCTTCACCTCAATTTTAGCCCTGAGTAAAGCGCCTGATAAATAAGCAATGCCCAGGTTATATCCGTGCTTTTGCCATCCAGGAGGGTCTATCAACAATATACGCATCTCTATTTCATTCCTATTTTATATAATGGTCAACCTTAAGATTGTGAAAAAGTTCCAGAAGGGTATTATATAACTTCTCGTCAATACATGCCCTGACCTTTGCCTCTTCTACCAATTTTAGAGAATAGTTCAGGAAATCATTATACCTCGTTTCAGTAACCTTTTCGCTGATACCGGTTATCTTACCTTCTAGGCGATCAGTTTTTAACTGCACATTACTATTCACTTCTAGTAAACTTTTATCTATCGCACCAAACCTGGTTTCAAACAAAGAAACTCGCCTGTTTAATTCCGTAATTCCTTTTTTAAACTCTGCCATATTATCCTCTACCGCCTTTAATCTACCAGTATTTTCTCCAATCTTCCCTATTATCTCTTCTTCCTTCTTTTTTACCTCTGCTAAACTCCTATCAAGTGTCTCCCTGATTGTATCAAACCTGGTCTCAAATAAAGAGACTTGTCCCTTCAACTCCGCAATCTCTTCTAAAATTCCTTTTTTAAACTCTGTCATCTTATCTTCTACCGCCTTTAATCTGCCCGTATTTTCTCCAATCTTCCCTATTATCTCTTCCCCCTTATTCTTTACCTCTGTTAAACTCCTATCAAGCGTCTCCCTATAAGAAAGGCCGCGGTAGTATATCTTTTTCAATTCTCTCCATATTAATAATAATGCCGCTACCGATATAACCATTATGCCGCATGACGACCATAAGACAACGTTATTCAGCATATCATTTTCCTCCAATTTTCATCCTATTCATTCTAACATCATATTGGCGGATATTTTTAATACTTCCTCATCCATCAATCTGCTCTCTCGCACGATACTTTCCCTTCTTGCCATCACATCCCGAATCTTTCTGAACGCCTCAAAGAATGCCTTTCTCTCCAACGGATTTTTGCCTTCCCAACCACTCTTTTCCTGCCGCAATAAATTTTCAGCATGGGCTTTTATAATCTTTTCATCATTTAAATTTCTCCATATAAATAGATACCTATTTCTCATATATATGAGGTCTATATATTCAGGTAAATACTCGCGACAGATCGTCCCGTGAGAATGGTGATAGACAACGCTCCTCGGTTCATAAATAATCCTCCATCCCATCTTCCATGCCCTGTAAGATATATCTACGTCCTCCCAATAGAATGGAAAATATAGCGAGTCAAAACCGCCTAATTTGAGGAATTTTTCTTTATGAAATGCCGAAAATCCTCCTGCGGCGTACAGGTTGGTACAGGTTCGGGTATGCTCTATCTTTTCATCACCAAGTCCTAATCGCAGTAATTGGAATTTTTCTCCCTCAAAACTTCCTATCGTTATACTTTCGTTTTTCATATCAGCATGAGGCAAAAGACTCTTTGCCACTACAGCAAACGTATCATCCTTGTCAAATCCTTCCAATAGCGGACATATAAAATCCTCTTTAACCTCCACATCATTATTCAGCAGGATGACAATATCATGTTTTGCTATTTCAATACCGAGATTGCACGCCCCGGCAAACCCTGAATTTTCCTTGAGGGTTATAGCCGTCACGGGCTTGCCCATACCTTTAAGGAACTCACCGGTACCATCAGTGCTTCCATTATCAATAATTATTATTTCATTATTATCACGTCCAATCCTCTCCATTGCAGTAATAATACCAGGCAGAAACTTTGACAATAGATCCTTGCCATTATAACTCGGTATAACTATACTGACCTGCCTTTTCATCTCACTCTCGCTCGTCATTTCCAGTCTAAATAATGCCATTTACCGGGAAAATAGACTGCGCCATAACGGTCCTCCGGCTTATTGCTCTCTACTTGAAACTTGTATAATTGATGGTGATAATCATAGGTATGTGCAAAATCAAAATTGTGTATTGCAGCAGTAAATAGATATGTCCCTTCTAAAAGCGGAAGGGAATCCATGCGATATTCCACAATCCCTTCTCCTTCTGATACGTAATCTTTTACACAGTCTCTTGACTTTACGTTTGGACCTGTTATGTGTATCCCATCATTTCTGTGTATGCCAAAACCAAATACTGGCTTTTCAACGGCTCTATTCGCCCTGTATCCAATCCTGACAATCCATGGCTCTCCTGTGCGGAATAAGAATTTTTCACTTCCGTTCTTATCAAGAAATGTCACCTTAACTATCTCTATCTCCCTGGACCCCCATTTTCTATCAGATACCTTTGGTGAATTACTTACGACATCTCTACGTGCCTCTTCCTGTTCCAGGACAAGGGTTCTCTCCCCTTCGTCGTGAAACTGATTTCTGTAGAATTCAACAACCTTCTGAGCAGAATCACATATCTCTACAACCCCGTTATTCAACCATACTGCCCTGTCGCATATCCTTTCTATAGAGCCTAAATCGTGAGAAACCAACACGATAGTCTTGCCGCTTCTCCTGAATTCGTTTATTTTCTCAAGGCACTTAGCCTGATACGAGATATCTCCAACCGCAAGTATCTCGTCTATCAGAAGTATATCAAAATCCGCATGTATAGCCACGGCAAATCCCAGCCTCAAATACATACCTGTAGAATAGGTCTGTATAGGTGCATCTATAAATTTATCAATCTCAGCAAATCTGGCAATCCTTTCAAATCGCCTGTCAATTTCTCTTCTGGTCAAACCAAGTATAGCACCATTTATATATATGTTTTCCCTTCCGGTCAACTCCCCATGGAAACCGATTCCTAATTCCAGTAATGCCGATGCCCTTCCTTCTATCTTAATCTCACCGTTCTCCTGCCTGGTTACGCCAGCAAGAACTTTCAGGAGCGTGCTTTTCCCTGAACCGTTTTTCCCTATTATGCCTATAGTCTCACCTTTTTTAACGTCAAAACTCACCCCTTTCAATGCCCAGACGTCCTCATATATTTTCTTGTGCATGGACCATGCAAGAATGCTTTTGATGATGGCATTTTTCTCATAAAAGATTCTGTATTTCTTGCTCACATTTTTAAGGGTTATTGCATTCATTTATAACCTGCTAAGTCACATCTGCAAAATTGCGTTCATACCTCTTGAATACAAAGATACCTATAGCGAGAAATAGTACCGATACCACAGATGTATTCAGAAACAAACCAATATCCGGGAATGCCCTGTAAAGGAAAATGTCTCTATAGATAGTCACCATGCCTGCCATTGGATTTAACATGTAAATTTTTATATATTTCTCAGAGATTACACCTGCAGCATCATAAAAAATCGGGCTTAAATAAAACCAGCATACCAGAAGAACCTCCACTATATATCTCACGTCCCTATAGTAGGTGTGGAGGCTTGAAAAGATAAGAAGGACGCCGGTTGTAAGAATAACCTGAACCATGACAACAATTGGTAATAATAAGAGTGGCATGCCCAACTTTAATCTAAATACCAAAATGATAATTAGAAGAAGGATAAGGGATAAAATAAAATTAACTAAATTTGCCGCTACAATGGATATGGGAATTACCTGCCGTGGGAAATAGACCTTCTTAAGCAGACCTCCATTATCAACTATGGACGTTGTCCCCGTACCAATTGAAAGCTGGAAAAAATTCCACGGGAATAACCCGCAGAGTAGAAATACCGGGTAATTCTCAATACTTATCTTGAACATCCCGGAGAAGATGATAACAAATATAATTGCCATAAGAATCGGTACAAGAATCGCCCATAAGAAACCAAGTATCGGACTTTTGTATCTTACCTTTAAGTCCTTAACAGCCAGACTCATTGTTAATTCCCAGTATCTAACAAGATTGTTAGTATTCATAAACTCTCGGTTTTACTCCAGTTTTTAAGTGCCTTCTTATAAATTAATGCTTCAGACCCGTCTGGAAGGGTAACTCTGGCTATCTCATCAAATGGGAATTCTTTTTTATCCAATCTTTTCTGAAGCCATAGGTTCCATGAATTGACAAACGCTGGCCCTTGGTATTTAGTTTTAGTAACCAGGAAATCTGACGAGTAAATACCCTTTTTGATTTCTTCTGGACCACCTAACATAACTAAGTCATTGATTGACAAATTATCTCTGACCAGGAATGTTTGATATTCTAAAGTACATCCGTTGAGATAAGGATGTTCTACGCATACAAGAATGTGTGCTCTTCCGATGTCATTACTGTTGTCTAATATTACCTGTATAATCTGGTCAAGCTGCCATTTCTCTCTATTTGCAGGAAAACTATATAACGGTGATTGTGCTTGTGATAACTTGCGCGGGTCTTTCACAAGCAAAACAAATGGACCGTATTCTATATCCTTTCTTAAGACAAAAGGCAAATCAAATGAGAAGTAAAAAAAGTTAAATACTGGAAAAAGAAATATTACCGGGCATAACGCAATCTGTAATTTTCTCTTTTGGCCAAGAAGGATGTCTAAAAGTGCTCCTATTACAATTCCCACAACTGGAAAGATTGGCAACACGTGACGAATTTCTTTAAAGTTTACTATAGAAAAAACTGAAAATGGAACCAGAAACCAACTGCCCAAAAACCACAGTTGGTTTCGAGAAAATACTTTTCTTTGCAAAAAAATAACCAATATTGCAAGAATGGCTAATAACCCAAAGAAATAACCGGAAACACCAAAATTAATTATATTTATCCAGTAGTCTATAACTGTCCTGCATGAAAGGATAGGACCAAGACTCCATGGTTCGCCCAATTTTCCAAAGGCGTGTTCAAAACAAAATCTCACGATTTTCTGAAAGTTCTTAAAATACCATGGGCCGGCTATAAGAAAACTGATAAAGAGGAGTAATATAATATTCCGTATAAAAGTCCAGGACCTTTCCTTCTTAAGATGTGATATTGCTTGAACTAAATAATAAACAGTTGGGCCAATGATAAATAAAAGAAATGTCTCTTTCATTAATAGTCCAAGTCCACAAATAAAACCTAATGGGATAATATATTTCACTTTGATAAATTCATCAGTTTTCACTAAGTAAAATATATATATAACAAGTAAAGTAGCTAATCCAAATTCAATCATAAACTGACGCCATAAGCCATAGGTTAAAGGAAAAAGGGAGGTAATAGCTACTGCCAATAATGCCACTCTCTTGTTGAATATTTTTCTGGTTAAAAGGAAAAGATAGATACAAAAAATTATGATAAAAAAAGTGTAAACCAGTAGCGATGAAAAAGTGCTTTTACCAAAGAGGAAATAAAAAGGCAGTGGCAGGATAGTTATAAGTGGGGGATGGAAAATAATTATTTTAGTAAATACGCGAGTAAATTCCATGATTCCTTTATCAATCAAAGCATAATAATTATTGAGGCTGTGTATTAAATAACCTGCGTCATCCCACATCATTGGTGGAGCTGTGTTCAGTTTTATCCAGATTATCTGGAATATGGTATTAAAAAGAATTAAGGCAATTAGAAACAACTGACATTTATTTGTCCTGATGGAATTACTTACCTTTGTCTTAATATTCACAACCATAACTCCTTTAACAAGATTTTTTGTGAGCTAAACAGACGGCTGAAAGT
>CAYVEO010000023.1:0-40006 GCA_964449965.1 uncultured Planctomycetia bacterium | reverse complement strand
TCTCATCAAATGCTGCTACAGCCAGTTCAGCGGGATTACGGCAATCTGAAAACCAGGACGGCATCCCCTGTATTTGCCGTTTGCCAATCAAAATCATTCCATTGCACAGCGGAGTAACTTTTTCGCCACCCAAACGTCCATTAACTTTGTTCCAAAGGTGCATATGAGCATCTATTATCATAATTCTTCCTGTCTTTCTACCATATCTCAATCCATATACAACCCGCCATTCACGTCCAATATCTCACCCGTGATGTAATGAGACCTTTCCGAAACAAGAAACAGGACCGCCTCTGCCACGTCCTCCGGACTCCCGTATTCTTTGAACGGTATCGTGTCCCTAAAAGATGTATTTACCTTATCGCCCCATATTTGAGTCATTTTCGTATCCTGCGGGCCTGGGCATACCGCGTTCACGTTAATCTTATACGGAGCCGCCTGGAGGGCAAAACTTTTGGTGAGGCATATCACGCCGGCTTTTGATGCCGAGTAATGCGCACCCGTCACTATACCGCCGACTTTACCGGCAAGAGAAGCTATGTTTACAATCTTGCCGTATCTTTTTTCCGCCATTTCCTTAAATACCGCCTGGGAACAGAAGAACGTCCCTTTCAGATTTACGGACAACACCTTGTCCCATTCCTCTCCGGTTATTTCAATAATGGGAGTCAGGGAACAGATGCCGGCATTATTTACGAGTATGTCTATATGCCCATATTTAGAGACGGTCTCTCTTACCATGGCATCCACATCGGATTTGCTGGATACATCCGCCTTTATTGCCAGCCCGTCCCTGCCGAGCCTGCGAATCTCTTTTACGACGTCGCCGGCGCCGTCTATATCTATGTCGCTTGCTATAACGGCGCATCCTTCTCTGGCCAGAGTTAACGCAATCACCCTGCCCAAACCCTTAGCCGCGCCTGTCACAACTCCGACCCTGCCTTCCAATTCTGCCTGGAATTTATCCATGATATACCTCGCATATATCCATCAACAGTTTCTGGTCCTGCCTTGTCTCTTCACCGCACGTCTCCCTTATTCATATACCCAATTGTCTTAAGAACCTTCTGGAGTCAGTAATGGCCTGCTTGACTTCAATCTGGGCGACGTCTTCTTCATATATTATATATTTTGCTCCGCAAGACTCAGCCGCCTTATAGGCTGACTCAAGCTCTATATCTCCCTTGCCTAATTCAGTCCATACAATCTTGTCTTTGTCTTTAATGAAGGCATCTTTGAAATGATAATATCCGGCGCGGGGACTATACCTATTTATGAACTGGGCTGGGGACTCTCCACCAATCTGTACCCATGAAACGTCTATGTTAAACTTGACAATCTCAGGGTCTGTCTCTTCTCCAAGTATGTGGATGCCCTTTGTCCCATTGATCGTCTCAAACTCAAATGCATGATTATGGTAGCAAAATGTCAATCCGGCATCTCTGGCAAGTTTGCCAGCCTTGTTGAAAACCCGGGCAGATTCTCTATATCCCTCAATGTCTTTACCCCCCCGGGCTACGCCGCTTGAGATAATGTAACTACCACCAGCATCCTTTATATCTTTGATGACTTTTCCCAATTTCTTTTCATCACAGACCGTATCATAACCGCCATGCCCTGCTGCATATTCAAGGTTGTATTTCTTACAAATGTCCTTAACCTGTTCTGAGGTATACCTGTCAAAGATGAACCCTGTTTCCACACAGGAATAGCCTGCCTCTGCACATTCCTTTAAAACCCCGTCTAAATCCTTTTGTTCCCTGCCCTGAAAAACGATCAACTCAATCCCGACCTTTGCCTTTGCCATTGCATTCTCCTTCTTATATTGTAACAGCCTTGCCTGTTTTCGCCGACTTATATACTGCATCAATTATCTTCATTACTGCCAGGCCTCTTTCTCCGGATACTTCTGGTGTCTTATTTTTCTTTATGCAATCTATGAAATGAGCCTGCAAGGTCTTATCTTTCATCATCTCATGAGTAACCTGTGGTCTAATTTCCACATCAGTTCCATCCACATCTTTGTAAATGACAAGCGGGTCTGTCTTTGCACCACCTTTCGTCCCGAGGAGTAGATTGTAGAGTTTTGGCTCTGTCCATGATTCCCATGTGGATTCTAAATGTAACGTTGAACCGCCTTTTAACTTTATTATGCTTGAAGAAAAATCGTCTATATCTGAATATGTCATAAGCTCTGTTGAGGCAACTCCATAGGCAGAGATAGGATTGAAATCATCCAGATACCACATGGCTAAGTCTAAAAGATGCGGCCCCATATCTACCAGCGCTCCACCACCTGACCTTTCTTTGGTGAAAAACCATTTTTTTGAATCTTTGCTCTGAACAATTTTTTTATCAAAGGTCTTCCTCCTGAGAGTAACACACTTCACGTAATAGATTTTACCAAACTCACCCCTATCTATAAGTGTCTTCAGAAACATCCTCTCCGGAGTAAATCTATAGTTCATAGAAACTGCCAGTAGTTTCTTCTTATGCTTAGCCTTATTCACCATCTCTTCTGCCTCTTTGGAATTCATAGCCATTGGTTTTTCTACAAGCACGTGCTTCCCTTTATCAAGTGCCTCTATAGTTACATGGGCATGAAGAAAATTCGGGAGGCATATACTTACAGCATCAAGGTCTCTGGTGTCCAGAAGTTTATGAAAGTCTGTAAACTTATAAGGGACATTGTATTTTTCTGAAGATATATTAAGTCTTTCTTCGTCTAAATCAGAAATGGCGTATATCTTGACGCCTTTTATAGAACTATATTTTAACAGGTGGTCCTGACCCATACTCAAACCTATTACCCCTACATTCAACATACATTTCCCTCCATTCTTAATGTCTTATGCTTATTTCTTTTTGAGCCTTTCTCCTACCGGACCATAAACTACAAGATTTCTCATGATAACACCACGTTTAAGGTTATTTTTTTGATGATTGTCCATTTAAAAGCCATTTCCATAGGGGGAAGATCATTTTTATTACAAAATCTACTTCATGATGTTGATAATCTTTCCAGTAATAAATACCTTGTACCCAAACTCTCCGGTTTTACAATCAGAATTTTTTAGAAAAGAATTTGGGGTAAAAATAGGCAATATAATTGGCAGGGAATATATTGTTTTCTTCTATAATTTTTCATGTCATTTCTTGAAGGCAAAATATGTAATATGCCTGTAAAATGAAACCTTAAAATTCTCAAGGAAATCTTGCCGGCCTAAGAGGGGTGGAATATTATCACGGTCCAAGAACCCAATAGGAACCCTTTTCACCCATTCATCTAATTTTACTTTAGCCTTTTTAAAAATATATACCCTTTCAGTTCCTCCTACCCCTGTAGTTGAATAAGGGATACAATCTTTCCTTAAATCAATTCCTAAATCAAAGGAATAAAAACGTGGCAAAAGCGTATAATCTGCCCCGGTATCTACAATCATAATAATTTCTACCCATTGTTCAATCCTATTTGACCAGAAACTGACTTTGGCAATAGGGCGATAAACATGATTAAATATGCTTGATGGTCTTTTTTCAAAGGGGAATTTTATAATAGCCATAAAATCAGGGCATCCTCTTTTGGAACATAAGCAAGGGTAGGAGTGTAAGATGGATATTTTTTTGTAAGGCGGTCAAAGAGCAATGTTGCCTCTTTGCCATTCTTGGCGGAATATATCTTTCCTTTAATCATTATAATATGTTTACCCCTGTATTGAGGATTCAAAAGCGTTTTTATAAGTAATCTGTCCTGTTTTGCCATTTTAACAAGTCTCCTGCTCGCTCTTGCTAAAATATTAACATCTTTTTTTTATTAAGTCAAGTTAATTTTTGGGTCTGGCTTTTTTAGCTATTCTATGACGATATATTTTCTATAAATTCATGGAAACCAACTCTTCAATTTCTACCTCCCAGACTTCAGCAGCTAATCGGTAAAAATCCATTACCATTTCATCAGGCGTTCCAGCATCTATATCTCCAATGATGATTTCGCAGGGAGTAAGGGTATCGCGAATCCTATGGAGTTCATAGCGAATCTCCTCTATAGTTTTATTTTTCAAATCTACAATAGAGTATATCAGGCATAATCGTGTATCCGAGAAGTCTTTCTTGGTCTTTTCTATATTGGAAGTAATTCCAAAATCCAAATAATTAAGCGGTATAATACTTCCGTATGAATCCAAATAGGGATCCACAGTCCAAGCACAGTTGTGAATCCCAAAATATTTCTAACATATATCTCATTCAGTCTGAATCAGACCTCTTCACTAATTCCAGAGTTAAATAGTAGTCATGTTTTCTATCAAGGTCAGAACCATCCCTTAAGATAACAAAGTTACTAACCTCAAGCCCCTCTGCTTTAGTTGGCCTGACTGCCCGTTTAAATTCATCCTCCATTCTTAAGGTCTTGTGTTTCTCCGTCTTTGAGCCTTTATTTTAAGTGGTCACGAGTGTCTTAATCGCCTTGCCTTGTCCACATACCTCTATTGCGGTCTTTATATCACTTAAACGATACCTATGTGTAATCATTGGTTCTACATGAATCTTCCCATCTGATAAGAGTTCTATTGCCCTTTCGTGTGTCCGATGTCCAAATATAGCACCTCTTATATTCAGCTCCTTTTGAACTACCTGGAAATGGCTAAATGGCAACTGAAGTTTCTGGTCACTTAAGGCGAGGAAAAGGATAGTCCCCTTGTCCCTGACTATATTAAAAGATTCCTTTATCGTATCTGAAACACCTGCACATTCTATGACTATGTCTGCCCCATGTGGGGTATTTGCCCCTGCCACCTTAGCCAAATCTTCCTTTAAGGGATTGACTACTATATCAGCCCCGATACCTTTCGCAACCTGTCTCTTAATATCTATCGGTTCGCTCAATATAACTTTGGCACATCCATTCAACTTCATCAACTGCAGCATCAAGAGCCCTATAGTCCCCCCGCCTAATATAACTGCTGTCGCCCCTATCTTTATATTCAGCATATCCATCCCGTGAATACAGCAGGAAAGCGGCTCAACAAATGTGGCATGTTCTGAAGATAGTCCTTTAGGAATTTTGTGAACCAATTTCTCTGAGACAAGGACATATTCTGAAAATCCGCCATTTGACTTTGCTTTAAACAACTTCTTGTTGCGGCAGAGATGCCCTTCTCCCATAGAACAGAAGTAGCAATACCCACACCAGTAATTTGGATTGACTACTACCCTGTCTTTTGGTAGTATGTTCTTCACTTTACTGCCAATTTCTATAACTTCACCACAATATTCATGACCAAAATTATGATATGGGAATGAAACAGAGATTTTACCCTGGTAGAGCAGTAAATCAGTGCCGCATATCCCGCAAGTATCTACCTTTATAAGAACCTTATCCTCTTCTATTTGAGGGATGGGTTTCTCTTCTATCCTTATATCACCTGGTCCATAAACTACAATATTTTTCATGGTAATACAACTATCTTAAGGAATTTCCCTTCCTCTGCCATTTTGAAGCCTTCCGATATCCTATCCAGACTCACTGTCCCTGAAATAAAACTCTTCGCATCTATCCTGCCGTTTGATAAAAGATTTAATGCCTCCTGATGCTGGCTGGCAGTTGAGCCATAGGCGCCATGGACAAATATTTCTTTATAATGGACTAAATTGCTGTCAAATGTGATTGTCGGCTTTGTCCTTGGCAATCCACCAAAAAGATTTACCCTGCCCCGCTTAGCTGCCATATGGAGTGCCTGTTCCTGTGCCTCTCCTGACGGTGCTGCTACGAGGACCACATCAGCACCACGTCCGTTAGTAATGTCTGTAACCGCTTTTATTGGGTCTGTATTTCCGGAATTTATATAATGGTCTGCTCCAAATCTTTTAGCAAGATTTAACCGAGCCTCTGATCTCTGACAGACTATTATCCTCTTTGCACCTCTTGCCCTTGCCAAAGCAATATTTATGCACCCTATCGGACCTGCACCGATAATAACCACTGTATCGCCTTCTTGGACATTGGATAATTCCTGTCCATTTATACAGCAGGCTAATGGCTCTGATATAGATGCATATTCAAAACTCAAATTATCAGGTAGTTTGAGTAGATTATTTGCCTTTAACACTGGCTCAGGTAGGACAGAATATTCTGCAAATCCTCCTCCGTAATTAAATCCTACACCTGTAAGATTGTCACAGAGGTTGAAGTAACCTCTATTACATGTATCACATGTCAGGCACGGAACACTTGTAGCAACTGTAACCCTGTCCCCTTCTTTGAACCCACGAACCCCTCCTCCCATTCTGGTAATTATCCCTGCCATCTCATGGCCAATGATACGAGGTGGGGTAACCAATTTGTGTCCATAATGAAACGTGCGGATGTCACTGCCGCAGATGGCACATGCCTTTATCCTGACGAGGACATCCCCCTTGCCAACCTCAGGTTCTGGTACCTCCTTCACCACCATCTTATTCAGTTCTTCTAATACGGCTGCTTTCATCCTAACACCTGCCGGACTGCCTTTATAATCTTCTCCTCATTCGGGAGGACTTCTTTTTCAAGGGTGGGGCTGCATGGGACAGGCACATCTAATGCACCTACCCTGACAATCGGACTATCTAAATGGTCAAATGCCCTCTCATAGACCTGCATACCGAGTTCAGCGCCTGAACCCCCTGTCTTTACAGCCTCATGGACGATAACCAATTTCCCTGTCTTCTTCACTGAATTGACTATTGTGTCTATGTCTAATGGAAATAATGTGCGCGGGTCTATTATCTCTGACTCAATACCATCTTTGGATAAAGTCTCTGCAGCAGATAATGCCTTATGCACCATGATGGAGGTGGCTATGATAGTTACATCTTTACCTTTCCTTTTGATGTCTGCCACACCAAATGGAATAAGATACTCCTCTTCAGGAACCTCGCCTTCTATCTTGTAGAGCATCTTATGTTCTATAAATATGACCGGATTATCATCTCTAATAGCTGTCTTTAAGAGTCCTTTGGCATCATAGGGAGTAGAAGGCATTACTATCTTTAATCCAGGCACATGGATAAACCACGCTTCAAGGCTTTGTGAATGCTGGGCAGCGATGTATTTGCCGCCGCCTCCTTGTGTGCGAATCACGAGTGGCAGAGAGGGTTTCCCGCCAAACATATATTTTATCTTCGCCGCCTGATTAACAATCTGGTCCATTGCAATGGGGATGAAATCAATATACATGATTTCTACTATAGGCCTTAGACAACATAGGGCAGCACCTACAGCCGCGCCTGCAATTGCTGCCTCTGAGATAGGCGTGTCTTTCACCCTGCCATTTCCGAATTCCTTATGGAAATCCCTCGTTACCCCGAATGCACCGCCATATCCTATAATGTCCTCACCGAAAAGGACTACGTTTTCATCTCTTTTCATCTCCTCACGCAATGCCTCTCGCAATGCCTCCCTATACGGAATCTTTCTCATCTTTAAACTTGCAGGGAGTGGAGGCGGGATATAAGGCGGACTGAAAACATCCACAGTTGCCTCTTTCGGGTCAGGGTAAGGACTGGACCTGGCAAACTCTACTGCCTTATTAATAACCTTCTGTGTCTCTTCTTCAATAGAATCCGCATCTTTTTCTGATAGGACCTTTTCCTTGCTTAAATATCCCCTGAACCTTATTATGGGACACTTCTTCTTCCATTCTTCTACTTCTTCTCTCGTGCGGTAGAATTGAGGGTCAGACGCTGCATGTCCCTTCCACCGATAGGTCTTGCATTCTATAAGGCTTGGGCCTTTCCCATCCCTTGCCATGTCTACCGCTTTCTTTGTAGATTCGTGGACTGCGAGAACGTCATTCCCATCTACAGTCTCACCCGGTATACCATAAGCAACGGCCCTCTGGGAAATATCCTTGATATTGAATGCTAAGTGAACTGCAACAGACATGCCATATTTGTTATTCTCGCATAGGAATACAACAGGGAGTTTCCACACCGATGCTAAATTAACTGCCTCATGAAATGCCCCTGTATTTGCAGCCCCGTCCCCAAAAAAGCATAGGACTACCTTCCCTGTCTTTCTAAGATGATTGGCAAATGCAGCACCAGTAGCAATCGGTATACCCCCGCCTACAATACCGCTGGCGCCCAGGTTACCTATATCAAGGTCAGCAATATGCAGTGACCCGCCCTTTCCCTTGCAATAGCCTGTCTTTTTACCAAGAAGTTCTGCCATCATAAGATCAGGATTCCCCCCCTTAGCCAGACAATGTCCATGCCCGCGATGGGTGCTTGTAATCATGTCATCTTTCTCAAGTGCCGCTACGGCTCCTACTGCAGTAGCCTCCTCTCCTATATAGGGATGGGTACCCCCGGCGACCTCACCGCGTGAATATAAGTCTACCGCTGCCTCATCAAAATACCGTATAAGCAGCATCTTTCTGTATAATTCAATCAATTTATCTCTTTCCATACAATTCTTCCTCCACAAACTCACATACCATATGACCAACAGTTAAATGTGCCTCCTGGATACGCGGATGAGTATAAGTGGGTATATTGATGTTGATGTCTGCTGTCTTTGCCAGGACACCACCATCACCACCTGTCAGAGACACGGTTTTGATGCCTTTTTGTTTAGCCAGTTCAAATGCCTTGATGATGTTTTTGGAATTGCCGCTTGATGAGAAACCTATCGCCACATCGCCTTTTTTCCCGAATGCATCAATCTGCCTGTGGAAAAGAAACTCAAATCCAAAATCATTCCCTACGGCAGTAAGAACACTGGTATTGGTAGTAACTGCTATTGCAGGAAGTCCAGGACGGACATTGTTCTTCACCCTTCCGACCAGTTCCCCTGCTATATGCTCTGCATCTGCCCCGTTGCCACCGTTACCCATTAATAGAACCTTCCCACCAGACCTGTACACATCAGTAATTATTTTTGCCAAATCCACTATCTTATCAGTCAATTCATCAGCCATCTTAAGATTGAGTTTGGCGTATTCCTGAAATTGATTATAAAATTCTTTCTTCCACAAATTAATCACTTCCTTTCTAAATTAGGCCGAGCAAGCTCGGCAACTACAATATTTTGAAATTCCTGGTACACTAAATTAATGCCCTAAGCAGTGGGTATCCCCTTTCACCGATAGATGCTGCATACTTTTTCAATTTACTGATTTCATAAATCCCTTTCTGTGATGCCTCAACAGCTAATTTAAGCGCGTCAATACCTGATTTGATTCCGTCAGGATGGTGAAATACAGACGTCCCGGCAAGAAACATCCTCCCTTCAGCTCCAAGCAAATTGATATTGCAGCCAATATTCTTTGGACCCAATCCACCTGCAATGGTTAAGGTCATCCCATTATTACCTTCAAGACCTTCTTTATTTAATCTCTCAATAATTGGTTTCTTTTCAACGTCTGTTGGGCGTAAAAAACTCCCCATACCCGGCAGCTGCATAAAGGCTGCCCCTGAAAAAGCTGCAAGAAGATAAACGACCTTAGGGTCATCTCCACATCTGTAATTCGGGTCGCCGCAGAACCTGTTCATCCCTGCAGTATGGGCATAGACCGGGACTTTATACCTATCACCCATCTCGTAAATCTTGCTTATGATTTCAAAATCACCTGCAAAGTGCGTGGAGAACATAAGGGCATTTGCCCCGTTATCAACTGCAACCCTGGCGTATTCAAGAATCCCGGAGGGGTTTGTCGTTATGTGGGGCGCAAAAAGGACCCTCTTTTTGTTTCGTTTTGGCTCCATGGATAAATCAAACCCATTTTCTTTTAACATCCTGGATGTTACAGCCGCATATCTTGCAAGTTCCTGCCTGTTCAGGTGAAGATTTTCATCTGATTTTATGAACGATGCACCTGCAATAGCCGCACGTGTTACGCTTTCAGCAAAGAGTTTCGGAGGCAGCCATTTTGGTTTAACAATAGTTCCTATAATCGGCTCATCTTTTCCTATCTTCAGGTATTCTCTTATTCTCTTATGCGGCCAGACCTGCCCGGGAAATTTCTTTTTGAATTTTTCAGGAAAATCATAGTCTATAACCCTTGCCGTAAAATCAACGAAGGCATTGAAAGGCTCTGATTGTGTTGCCATCCTTAATTGGGCAATTGGCATTTTGCATGTGTCAAAGAATTCAAGGGGGGTTGCTATCCTTACTATCGCAGATTCTACTCTCTTGCTATCTTTTGAGAACCTTATTTCTTTAAGCCATGACATATGTTTTTTGTAATCTGGAGGCTCTTTCCCGTGCCCGGGCCAGACCTCTGTCGTCCCGTGGAGCAGCATCATATCAACCGCATATTCCAGCCCTGAAAAGACATCTCTCCCTCTTTTGGGTATGGCCGTAAGATAATACGTAGTAACAACTGCATCTCCCCTGTAATCCCTGCCCTTATTAACCTTAGCAAGTATTCTATCTTCTATAGATTTAATCCTTAAGAAAGTCTTGCCTATATACGGGTGTTTATCCATTCTATCTCCTCACCTTCTCCTCTGTCTTTTTATCAATCCTATTTCTCAATTGTTCATTCCCCTTACCTTTCATCTTTGCTGCCATCACATAGAGCGTTTCAATAATAACCATCTGAGCCACCCTTGAGGATATAGACGCTGATTTTAATCCCTTTCCCTCACGTCCAAAAGAGGTATAAAGACATACATCAGCAATCTTCGTGATTGCAGATTTGCGATAATTGGTAATACCTATAGTCTTCGTCCCTGATTCCTTCGCCACAGAAAGTGCATCAAGAACTCCCTTTGTCCTGCCAGATTGCGAAATTCCAACTGCGACATCATTTCTCGTCAATGTAGAGGCTGATGTAATCTGAACAGCAACATCATTAATCGCCTGGGTAATTATCCCAAGGTGAGAAAAATAGAGCTGCCCATCCAATGCAATCACTGCTGAACCGCCGACACCATAAAAACATACCCGTTTTGCCTTTGCCAGCCACTTAGCAGCAAGGATAAGGTTTTCATTGTCAACGATATCGCGGGTATCATAGAGTGACTGCACGTTGATGGAAAAGACCTTGTCTATAATGGTGGACAGGTCATCCTTGGAACTTATGCTTTCGCATATATCCAGGCTGTGTGATGCAATATCCTGGGCAAGGGCTATCCTGAAATCAGAAAACCCGCTAAAGCCCACTGCACGGCAGAATTGGCCTACACTGCCGATACTTACCCCGCTGTGCCGTGCCATATCAACTATTGAAGAGCGTATGGCCCCTGAGGTATTTCCAAAGATGTAGTCTGCCACCTTCCGCCCTGAAGCAGTAAGTGCAGGATAAGTCCCGCGTATCTTTAACAGACACCCGCCATCACGGGCAGGGTGCTTGACACTGCCCTTAACCCTTCTATAAAAATTATTATTTTGGGAATCCATTTTTAATAAAATTTATAATATCATAAACAATAAAAAATTGCAAGGGATTTTTTTGTATATACTATTCTAACCACCTCAAGCCCATTAGTCCTCCCTGTTCAACTTCCTGGTCTATTACTAATTTAGCATTATTGGCTTTTATCTTACCTGCTTTTACTGGCTCTAAGAATTTATTAAAAACTGTCAATCCCCATCTACCATCAGTCCCAGTAATAGTTACGTTTACATTATCCTGGTTAGTCCCATTAATTATATATATCTCTCTTACCTTCTTACTATCCAACTGTAATACTGACGGAGAAATATCAGAGAATATTCCGAAAAATGCTTTCCTGGTATTTATTATCCTGTTTATAGGATATTGGGCCTCAGTGGTGAGAGGAACAAAATCACCGAACACTAATTCTTTCTTATGCTGATGATAAAATTTCAGCCAGTTTTTAATCAATAAATATTGCTCCTTAGATAATTTGGTTAAGTCAACAGAAAATGTCGGCACGCCAGACATTAATAATGAACCAAGAAACTTGGCTATGTCTTCCACCTTTTCCTCCGGGTGCCAGTTCCCATAATCTGCATGAACAGGAATAGGTGCGGAATGTAGTCTGAGTAATGTGCAGAGACGCCTGATTTGGTCAGGGTCACGCGGGGCATCCTGACTCCTAAAACAGTTGGCATAAGCACGATTATTAATGTTTGCATAATTCTGTCTGAATTCTATCCAGGCACCTGGGTTCACATCCATAATCGCCTTATACATCTTTTGCAGACATTCCTCCATAGCATGCCCTATTGTTTCATAGTCATGTTTATGTTTTGCCTTGCAGACTGCCATATCTACAAGCGGGGCATCAAGAAAATCAATTTTAAGACCATCTGGTGCATAATCCTTCATCAACCGGCGAACAATTCCCGCTACATGGTCATGAACTTCGCGAATCAAAGGACATAATCCTATAAAGTGGGTATTATTAACCTTACTTCTTGGTATTCTTAGAAGCTTTTGAAATTGCCTGTAGGAATAAGAATTTGGGCCAACCAGAAAAGGTGCTACCCAGAGAATTGCTGCCAATCCAATATCCTGAATAGTATTCATTGTTTTCTTTAAATTGGGAAATCTCTTTTTATCCGGAACCCAATCCCCGCAGCTTGCCCCAAGGATACCCTTATGCTCACAAAATCCATCGTGCCAGGGATAGTCCATAATGATTGTCCCTATTCCCAACTCCTTAGCAACCCTGGCATTCTCTATTATATTATCATGATTAATATCATGCCGTAAGGCATACCAACTACACCATGTAGGTTCCAAACATATATCAGGAACAGAGGCAGATTGGAAATGGATTGTCTGGTCATGAAAATTAACAAAATCTTTGATTAATTTATGCCATTGCATATCTTTGGTGCTAATATACAACGAATCTATATACCGTTTTGTCGTTATTTTCCCATTATCAAATAACCTCTTTAAAGAATAGATTGTATCAACATGGTCTGATTTCTGAGAGATAATTGTGTCTCTCTTCTGGTCCATAAAACCCATAAAAAATCTATTTTCGCCTCTTCTATTATAACCCATTATTAGTGGAGCACCGTGATTGGTAGAAACCTTTTCTTCAACACCCCACATAAAACTTACCCTCTCGGACTGGCCAATGAAATCCATAAGAGGCATTACATAGACATGATGGATATCCAATATTGGAACTGTAACTGATACCTTAAACGATTGTAATTGGAAGGCGGCCCCATTTTTTTTCTTCAGGTCAAAGTTAAGGACAATCGTCTTTGAATCAATTTGCTTTCTATTTACACAAAATACGTACTCTTCACTTTCATAGAAACTGTTTTGGGAAGGTTTTAACGTCCCAACTTTCGGTTGAACATCAATTATAATTTCAAGAAACAAATCTAATATGTTAAGTCTTAACTTACCTTCTTTAGCCATCTTATCTCCTTTATCCTTTTAATGCACCAAACTCTTCCATTGCCTCAAAGAAAGCAACTATGTTTTCCCATGGCACCTCTGGTTCCAATAAATGAGTAGGTCCAATCAATAATCCACCGTTATTACCTACTGTCTCTATCCTCTCTTTCACCACCTTCTTCACCTCTTCTGGTGTAGCAAATGGGAAAGTTGTTTGTGTCCCTATAGTCCCCCAGAAGGCTAATTTCTTACCGTATTGTTTCTTTAATTTGACAGGGTCCATACACTCAGGCTGTATCGGATTTAAAACGTTTATACCTATCTCTATCAACTCCGGTATCACTTCTTCAAACGCACCATCACTGTGATAAAAAACATGGAGAGATGGATTTATATCCCGTGCAGATTGCACCACCTTTGCCAGACGGCCCTTAAACCACTTTCTCCAGAGTTCAGGACTCATAATCATCCTGTCCTGCATACCTATATCATCACCAAGCATAAGGATATCTATTCCGGTCTGGGCATAAATCTTAGCCTGTTTACATTTTATATCTGTCACCTTGTCCAAAAGATATTCTGCAAATTCCTGATTTGATACAAAATCTTCAAATAGCATCTCCATCCCGCGCATTTCCCATGCCGTTTCAAATATAGTACAGACCAAAATACCTGCGGCTGCCAGGTTCATCCTGTGAACATCCATTACTTTTCCCCATAATGGTTTATACCGGTACTCTTCAAAAAAATAAGGGAAGGGGTATTCTTCCAAATCGTGGATAGAATTTAGCCCTTTCATGGGATAACCTAAACTACCAAAATGATGCGATTCAGGGGATGTCCCTGGAATCCAGGCTGTCCCCCACTCGGTAAACCTTGTTCCAGAAGGCATATTATCAAAGTATCCTGAGAAATCCGTCTCTTTTTTTGCCTCACCCCAGTTAATGAATCGTGTTTCTATATTAAAATATTCCTCAGGGTTATCTGAACCTGTCTTTTCTTTAAATATATTAAGTAAAGCAGGGGAAAAACCCCAACTCAAATCCTTCGGTACCTTATCCGGAACATTTCTTGACAACGTAGTCAAAACCCTCTCACGCGGGCTCATGATTTTACTCATATTTTCCATACCTTTCCACCAGCTCTATCACCCGCTGGTAAGGATAGAAAGTAAGTTAAGTATTTTTCTCTAACCAATTTCTTATGGATTCCATCTCCTCCATTGTTCTAAAATCAATCTGATAAGCAATCCTTTCAGGGCCGAGTTCTTTATGGAATATTTTAATCTCATCTGCATCTTCAGGGTAAATAATCAACCCTTTTCCTGAACCCTTTATTTTCTTAAGGACATCAAGCCATTCAATATGTGGTCTGCTACCAGCACCTGGAACCCACTGTATTGCATCTATCCTTTTTACAGATAACAAATCATCGAGATGAACCAGTGCCGCGGGGCCATCAAGATGAAAAATGGAATGGTCAAGAAAATCCGTCTCTTCTTCTATTGCAGGCAGAACAAATCTCCTGAATACATCCCTTCCCACCATACATATAAAATCACATTGGATAGTCGCAAATTTCCCCTTATAGTAGAAAGAAATCCATCCAATTGTACCCCATTTTTCCATATTGCCTGCTTTGTATATCTCCATGTATAATTGCGAAAAGATTTTTCTTATCTCAAGTAATCTCTTTTCAATCTCATCAGGACAGTCTATTAGATCTATGCACAGTTTTTCAGTGCCTCTTATCGCCCTTAAAGCGTCAAGATGAGTATGGAAATCCAACATGTCAATAAGAAACTTTCCTTCACTTTTTTCAGCGGTATATCTGTAGAAACTGATGAGCTTTTTATACCATTTATCCTTAGGGTCAAGTTCAAGAACAGGAAAATTATCCCATGTATTAACAAAAGGTTCTATCCACGCGGTATCACTCTCAACAACAATCCTCTTCTCAGCGCCTTTTATAAAATAGGAAACTTCATCGGGTCCGAATGCAATTGAAAGTGATGGTATTTTTTCACATGCAAAATATGTATTTTTAGCATATTGTTCAAAAAGATGAACCGTTTTTTCAAAATCCCCATCAATTCCCGACAGGTACGGAGGCGGAGATACGGGATTTTCCGGATTTTTCGGAACCGTTGAGATAAGAACCGGTCTGTCAATTACCTCTCCATTCCAGAATGCATCCCAGTATTTTTTAGCGATTGAAAAATCGTATTTATATTCAAGTTCCATAGATATTTATCTCACGACCTCCTTTATGACTTGGGATATTTTATTCTTATCTGGCCTGACATAAGCGGCCGCTATCGATGCTAACGGCGTAGGGAAGTTCAGGCTGCCTACCCTCTTTATTGGTGCATCCAGATAGTCAAAGGCTTCGTCACAAACAATAGCGGCTATCTCTGCGCCTGTACCACATGTTAAACATTCTTCCGTAACTATTACCAATCGGTGGGTTTTCTTTACAGAATTCAGTATTGTCTCTTTGTCCAGAGGCACCAGACTCCGTGGGTCCACCAACTCTATTGATATACCTTCTGCTTCTAATTCATCAGCTAATCCCAGAATAATCTGCACCATCTGCATAGTGGCTACTATTGTTATGTCTTTCCCTTCTTTTTTGACCTCGGCTTTACCTAATGGAAGCAAATACTCTTCTTCGGGAACAGAAGACCCAAAGGCAGGCGCATTCTTGGGTTTCTCATCTACAGAACTTCCTATTGATTTACTGCCGTAAAGAGCGGAATGCTCCAAAAATAGTACCGGGTTATCATCACGAATAGCACTCTTAAGTAACCCTTTAGCGTCATAAGCACTGGAAGGAATAACTACTTTTAACCCAGGGCTATGCATAAACCATGCCTCCAGACTCTGACAGTGCTGGGTCCCGCCCCGCGGCGTACCAATAGGTGCTCTTATAACTAAGGGAACTTTTGCCTGGCCGCCGGTCATCAATCTTATCTTGGCTATCTGATTAATTAACTGGTCCATGCCACATAGCAGAAAGTCCGAATATTGTATCTCTGCTACAGGCCGCATGCCTGTCAACGCTGCCCCTAATGCCGCTCCAATTATCGCAGATTCAGAAATAGGGGTATCTCTTACCCGCTCTTCTTCAAATTCATCTATCAAGCCCAGAGTGGCACGGAAGGCACCGCCGTAACGGCCAATATCCTCTCCTAATAAAAAGACTCTATTATCCCTGGCCATTTCTTCCCGTAGTGCCTGACGGACAGACTCAGCCATACCAATAATCTTCATAGTATTATATCTTCCTGAACATAAGTATATCTTGCTGCTGAATCTGGAGCAGGGTCAGGACTTGACTTAGCAAATCTGACTGCTTCTTCCATCGCTACCCCTACTTCTTTTTCAATGGTTTTAATCTCATCTTCTGAAGCGATTTTTTTATCAACAAGGTATCTCTTGAAATGTAATATAGGGTCATTCTTAAACCATTCTTCTTTCTCTTCTTTGGGCTGGTAAATAGCAGGGTCAAACCTTGAATGACCGCGATGACGATATGTCTTACATTCAATAAGAGTAGGACCTTTACCTTCCCTTGCTCTATTTATCGCTTCCTGTGCTACCTCATATACTGCCAGAACATCATTCCCGTCCACTACTATACCGGGTATACCATAGGCTGATGCTCTATCAGCAACATTTTTTACTGTAATAACACTGGTAATATGCGTGGAAACGCCATAAAGATTATTTTCACAAACAAATATTACCGGCAACTTCCAGATGGAAGCTAAGTTAATGCCTTCGTGAAATGCACCCTGGTTAGAAGCACCATCTCCAAAGAAACAGACTACTACCTGTTTGGTCTTCCTGAGTTTGATTGAAAGCCCTGCTCCAGCAGATATCGGGATGCCAGCTCCTACGATGCCGGTTGCCCCTAACATGCCGACACTGAAATCAGCTACATGCAGAGAACCGCCCATGCCGTGGCAGCAACCTGTATCTTTAGCATACATCTCAGCCATCAGTTTATTCAAATCTCCTTCCTTAGCCAGATAATGGCCATGACCACGGTGGGTGCTGGTAACATAATCGTCCCCATTGAGGTTCTCACAGATGCCTACTGCACATGCTTCCTGACCTGTGCACTGGTGCATTGCCCCTGGCATCGGCTCTTTCAGGTAAATCTCATAGAGCGTCTCTTCAAAAAGGCGGATTTCATACATCTTCCGGTACATTCTTTTCATTTGTCTATAGTCAAGGGATTTATTCTGCACTTTTCAATTAAGCTCCTTCTGATTCTATAATTATCATCGTTGTTCCGTCCTTGGTCACTTATTCTATAGCAATTACTCTCACCGGACAGGCTTCAAGGCCCTTTATGGCAAGAGGCAAGATAACGGCAATAAATCTTTGTTTTCTTAACTTATCTAAATTCGCCAATGCCTCAATCAGAGGAATATCATTCTTGAAGAGGGTTTTATGGTTGGGTTGGGTTTTTCTTCCACCTTTGGGCTCAATTCCGGTAAGGTCAACACCAAGGCAACTTATTCTCTTGTCAATAAGCCATCGTATGGCCCCAATAGTAAGAAAAGGGCGATAATGGGATTTTTCAGTATTATAATACCTGTGCCAGCCTGTATTTATAAAGACTATGTCACCTTTATTGATTTTTTTGCTAATGGGTTTAAAATCATCAACATCAATTGCCTCTCCAGCTTTTTTATTGGTAAATTTGAGGCATATTGCTTCACCAACCAATCTTTCAAGAGGCATCTGGACTACATCTTTTCCCTTCTTAAAATAGTGCTGCGGCATTTCAATATGTGTGCCTATATGGCTGTTAAGGCTTATCTGATGAACTATATACCAATCTTTTGGGTTTCTTGTATATTCTGGCCAGAGTTCATCTACAAAATACCGTTTTGTTTCAAGTCCATACCTTTCCTTCCCTGATTCCATAGTGTGAGACAAATCAACTATCCTTCTTTTATTTTTGAACATTTGCCTTATTCTCCAATTCAATAAATATATCTTTTAGCCTTGGATAAACCTTCCGATATATTTGAAAATAATTATTGTATATTTCTGAATTTTCC
The DNA here is from genome assembly GCA_964449965.1 of uncultured Planctomycetia bacterium. Taxonomy (GTDB): domain Bacteria; phylum Omnitrophota; class Gorgyraeia; order CAYVEO01; family CAYVEO01; genus CAYVEO01. Next base: position 21,616 of record CAYVEO010000023.1, on the reverse strand, counting down.
CTTACATAACTTGTCTGCAAGGTGTATCTTACGAATTTTTGACATGTCTGTTCTATATCTTTAAAAATGCCGCAAGATACCCCAGCAATAATTGCTGCACCATAAGGTGAATGTTCCTCAATATTACTTACCCAAAGGTCTCTCCCAAAAATATCGGCTTGTATCTGCCGCCATAATGGATTCTTGGCACCACCTCCGGCAATAAGAACCCTGTCAATTTTAAATCCTAATTCCTTATAGATCTCAAGACAATCCCGGAGTGAATAGACAACTCCCTCCATAATACTCCGAATAAAATGTGCACGGGAATGATGCTGAGTAAATCCTATAAAAACCCCTTTTGCCAAAGGGTCCATATGAGGAGTATGTTCTCCTGCAAGATAAGGCAGAAAAATCAATCCTTCACTCCCAACTGTAATTTTTTCAGCCTGTCGGCATAGTAATTCAAAGTCATTTTGACCTGTTTCCTTCCCTATAACCTTTTCTGTCTGACCAAAATTATCCCTGAACCAGCGAAGAGATTCACCTGCAGTTAGCGTTCCACTATCCAGAAGCATTCTGCCAGGAATTACATGACGAAAAGTATGAACCCTTCTGCCATCAAAATCCGTAATACCTTCTTCAACACAAGTGTTTACCTGACCACCGGTGGCAATCGTAGATACTACCATTCCTGATTTTACAAGACCCAAACCAACCGCGCCTGCTGGCTGGTCCCCCCCGCCGCCGGCTACAGGTATGCCCGCGCATAACCCGGTCTCTTTAGCTGCCTTGGCAGTAACTTCACCAGTTACACTTAATGACTCATAAATATGGGGAAGGATTCCTTCCGGAATATCCAGCCTTGAAAGGATTTCTGTTGACCATCTTCTCATGAACGTATCAAAAAGTAATGTTGAAGAAGCATCACTCGGTTCGGTAGCAACAATTCCGGTTAATTTTAAGCGAATGAAATCCTTGGCTAATAAAAACTTGTATATCTTTTTATAATTCTCAGGTTCATTTTCATTTAGCCAGAGAAGAATAGGTGCAGTATAACCTGTAGCAATAGGATTACCAGTTATTCTATAGCATTTATCTTCTGAAATCCTCTGTCTGATTATTTCACATTGAGAAATAGTTCGTTGGTCTGCCCATATTATTGCCGGACGGATGAGATTATGATTCTTATCTATTATTACTGCCCCAAGCATCTGTCCGGATAAACCAATACCTTTAATTTCTTTTGGGTTAATCTTTGATTTTAGTAGGACTTCAGCTAAAGTATCCTTCACCGCCTGCCACCAATTTTGAGGGTCCTCCTCTGCCCATTTGGGATGGGGACGGTCAATAGGATATTCCACAGATGACTCTGTGATGATTTTCCCATCTTCAGATACTAAAATCGTCTTCAGCCTGGAAGTACCGATATCAATACCGAGCAGATATTTCATTTGTATTTTTTACCTATATTTTCTACTGCCATTCGTTTTAATTCAATCATTGCTTTTGCGGGGTCTGGTTTGAAAAAAATACCAGAGGTACCAACAACGAATATATCAGCTCCTGCTTTAGCAAAATCCTTTATTGTTTTTTCATTAATAGAACCATCTACTTCTATATCAAACTTTAATCCTTTATTTTCTTTCATTCTTCTTAACCTTCTTACCTTATCTTGGCTAAAGGGAACTAATTCCTGTCCGGCAAAACCCGGTTCAACGGTCATGATCAAAACCATATCTAGTTCAGGAAGAATTTGTTCTATCAGACATAAAGGTGAAGCAGGGTTTAATGCTATTGATGCCTTGACATTTAATTGTTTGATTGTAGAAACTGTCCGATAAATCTGGTTGGAAGACTCAAAGTGAACAGTAAGGATATCAGCACCTGACTGAACAAACTCATTTATGTATCTAATCGGCTCCTGAACCATCAAATGAACATCAATCGGGACTTTTGTTATCTTCTTTATTGACCTTAGTATATCCGGCCCCATACTAAAATTCGGGACAAAGTTTCCATCCATGACATCAAAATGAAAGTAATCAGCATCACTTCTTTCCAAAGCCCTTATCTGTTTACCTAAATTACAAAAATCGGCACACATGATTGAAGGTGCTATTTTTATCAAAGTATACCTTCCTTCTTATTTAGCGCAGTCTTCCATACTCTTTAAAGGCCTGGCTCATTATCTTGATATTTTCCTGAGGGACATAACCGTGGTCCTGACCACAATCAGCGAGAGCAATAAAACCACCTTTGTATTTGCCAAGAGCCCGGATTAGATGTTTAACCTCTTCTACAATTTCTTCTTTAGTACCATTTATAAGAGTACGTTGTGAATCTACATTAGACAAGAAACATATTTTGCCCCCAAATTCTTCGGATAACCTGTCTATACCGTTGATACCACCGGTGCCAAATAACAACGGTTGTTCTACATTAAGTACATCAAGTCCTATCTCAATCAGATCAGGGATTATATCCCAAATATACCCACAGCTATGCAAGAAGATATGCATACCCATTTTATGAATATAATCAAACTGTTTCTTGTACATTGGTTTGAAGATCTCCCGCCATATTTCAGGATTGACCATCAGTTGATTCTCGGTACCCCAGTCATCAGCAAGTTGAATCCCGTCTATTTTAAATCTAGAATATTCTTCGAGTAATCCCATCTCAACGTCAATTACTCTGTCAGCTAATCTCTCAAAGTTCTCACGTTCAATATAAATATCACTGAGTACGTTTTCAAACCCACGAAGAAAGGTCATGCGATGAAAACCTCCTATTCCAATTCCAAGACCTGCAAGGATATATCTATCTTCATATTTTTTAACCATCTCACCGATTTTGTCAAACCGGCCTTCGGCATGAGGATTCGGAAAACAATAATTTTCAAAATCATCCCATCTTGTTATCGGATGCCATTTTACCTGACCTGCACCTGTCCCAATCAGATTATCCCAAATACAGCCCCACTCATCTTCTCCTTCTCTTGACGGGATCCATCCTTTTGCCGGATTACAGCCTACACCTACTACATCAGATTTATCAGGATTCCCTCTAAATACCAAAGGAATACGTTGTGGACATCGAAATTCGATTGCTTGCTTGACTAACTCTTTGCGGTCTATCATTTATTACACCTTTTTAGAAATTACTTCACAATAACAATTAAAGTGGCCTAGTTTTTCCCGACCATTATATAATCAATTCCCAAAAATAGGTTACTCATCTTCTTTTATCCGAAAATCATAGTTATTCTTAACCATTACCAGACCTTCAAAATTTTTCAGGGAAAGTTTTATCTGAAATTTGTCCATTATCTCTTCAGGAAAAGAAAAATCCAAATCAAAAACTTTTTTAGCACTATCTTTTTCTATCTCTCTTACCCTGATATTCCTTTTATCTAAGACGTTACCTTTGTTGTCAGCTATATCCATCTCTAATGTACAATCTTTAAAAGTTTGAAGATAATCATTAACTATCCAGACTTCACCTTCAAATTTCTCTCCTCTTTTCCATTCTTTCTTTTTATGCTGGAGAGAAACTAAAATAGGAGTATAAGCATCCCTGGCAGCATAATAGGCTTTTTTGGGATTGAGATACCAGTCAACCACACTTCCTATAACAGATGGCCAGGGTTCATTGAAACACCAGAATATAGAACCGCTGTTCTTGTACTTACGGCAACGGTAATGCTCAATTCCAAACTTAAATACTTCTGCCTGGGCCTTTTGACTGTTTTCTACAAACTCTTCCAGATTATTGAATATTTCTTCTGTCTTTTTCCCCCTGACATATTCACCGTACTTGATATAACGAGCGTAGTAGTTAATCTTATAGAGTTCCGCAAAGTGGTATTCCCATGAATAGCCCGGAGGCCAGAGTTCATCTGCCGGGATGAACTTTTTTAAACTCTCTATATCAGGAACAGACTGAACCCCGAACTCACTGGTAAAGAGAGAGTTATCTTTGTAATAATTCACTATTGGGGCAAATCCGTGCCATACAGTCCAGTTATGATAGTCACCTTTATTTGTTTCAGGTTCAAGCAAGTCGTCACAGGGATAGTAATGTCTGTCACTATCAGAAATCAAAATAAAGGGATGGTCAGGACTATTTTTCTCACAGATATAACGCAGAGTATCTATCAACTTCCTATTTTCTTTATATAAATACTCATTCCCACCACACCAAACTGTTAAGCTTGGGTGATTGCGTACCAGTTTTATTGATTGGCTGCATTCTTCTTCTACTTTCTTCAAATATGCCTTATCCTTAGGGTAATCCATATTACAGAAAGGAAACTCCTGCCAAACCAATATACCCATCTCATCACAGAGGTTATAAAAATCTTCTTTTTCTATTATATGCCAGCCATGAATCCTGAGCATATTCACATTGGCTTCTTTGACAAGCGTAAGGAGTTCGCTGTATCTTTCTTGTTTTAAGTTCTCGTGAAGGCAATCAACATTGGTCCAGTTTACTCCCCGTATATATTCTTTCTTGCCATTGATAGAAAAGGTGAATGGAAAACTGTCTTTCGGGCTGTCTTCATTCTTTAACATCTTAACTTCTCTTATACCGAAGGTTTGCCTAAGAAAGTCAGATTCCTCTCTGTCTGAAATGATTTTTACATCCAGTTCATAGAGGTTTTGTTCTCCCCTGTCCCAGGGCCACCAGAGTCTTGCATCAGGTATTTCTATTTCCATGGTAATGGACCTTCTGCCAGGTTTCAATCTTATCTTTAATCTGTTCTTGTAAACATGCGAGTGGAAATTTTTGCCCTTGATTTTAATCTCATAGACTGTCTCTTTTACTCTTTTGCTGCTATTGCAGGATTCAATCTGAATCCTTACCGTAGCCTTACCATTTTTGAATTTGCTTGTAACAAAAATGTCTTCTATATAAACTTCACCTGTAGAGATGATGTGGACATCTTTCCAGATGCCTATGGTTAACAAGTGCGGCGCATAGTCTACGGCATAGCCTAAGTTGCATTTCTTACCACCAATCTCCCTGCGGTCTTTCGGGGGAGGGGAAATACAAACAGTTATGTTTATTACTTTAGTATCATTGGTATTGCAGGAATTTTTCTTTCTAATTATTTGCCAACCATGAATCTTAAACATGTTTATTATGTCTGTAATGTTGAAAACTATAGGAGAAAACATTCCTTCATGATGCCCCAGATATTTTCCATTTACCCAGAAGTCAGCACTATAATCAACTCCTTCAAAAACCAATCTAAAAACCTTACCTTCCTTCTGCCATTCGGGTGGGATAAATAAGATTTTTCTATACCACCATTCTTTATCGCTAACCCACTTGCATTTTTCATTATCCAGACCGAAATAAGGGTCCGGAATCACTTTCAATCTACGTAAGGTAGAATGGACATCACCGGGAACGGTTGTGGGCAACCAGCCCAGACCATAGGGCCATGTGTTCTCATCCGCCACAGGAGAGAGAGGTGGCCAGAAATCTATCCGATAAACCCCTGATTTCTTTCCTTCGCCGGAATCAAAATATTTCAAACCCCAATTATCATCACTCAACAATATCTCTTTACGCATTTTATTTTCTCTAATGAAAATCCGGATAATTAAATTACTATTGACCTTATTCCCAACAAGTCGCAGACTTGGACTAACTCATCTTTGTAATCACCATAGACCCAGTGTTGATGGTTGGAACGGCAGTTCTGAAAGAATTCCTGTGGGTCACCATCCAATGTAAAAAAGATATGAGGCCAGCATTCACGGGCTTCTTTCATTTTATCCTTTGGTTCAGAGTAAGCCTCTCCCGATGCAATCTCCATCACATATTCACCCTTAATCCTCGCCAGCCGGGCTAAGGTTATTCTTCCAGGTTTGCATACAAAGGCAGTGGTTGCTCCACGGCCTGGCCCAGGAGCGATAAAGTCATACTGCAACCTCCAGTCAATATCCTTATTTGATACAGCAAATTCTGCGGCTACTGAACCACAATTGACTATGCGAATCTTCTTATTCTTCATACCGATTTCAAAGACATCCCCAAAACCTGCTGCTTTTCCTGAAAGCAAATGTAAAATCTGCATGCTTAATGCAGCATTGGTATCCGCTTCGCACGCCGCAACTAAACCCTCGCTATTATGCAAGGAAACAGAAAGACAATGGGAACAGTAATTGCCCTGGACCTCTGGCATACATTTAAGACCGACAAAATCTAATCTATTTTCTTTTACCATTTCCTTTAAAGCAAAGTACAACCTTACCGACTTTTGTATTACATCATCTGTAGGTTCTATTTTACCATACTTTCTTCTGAAATTTGTTAGAAATTTTTCTATCCTTCCTTTTTCTATTGTTTCTGCCCGTTTGACCAGCATAAATTCATCAATATGCATTGTTTCCACTCCAAATATTTTTTTAATCTGGATTAAATCTGGCATCCCAGTATACATATACATACACCGACCACCAAATAATCCATATCTCATACCATCCATCCGGTTAACTACCATCGCTGCCATGGCAAGTTTAACTACCTGTTTAATCAAACCTTCATCTTCAGGCCAACCATAGACAAAATTATGCTTTATACCCATTTCATCCAATGAGCCATGAGTAATACAGGAAGGGACTAAAGAACCTAATGTCATCTCTGGTACAGCCCAGAGAATAAAAGGTTTTTTCAAGTCTTTGGTTGGAGTGATAACTATTGGTACATATATCCAGGAGCCCACTAAATAAATAATACAATCAACTCCTGCTTCTACTAATTTTTTAGTAGCCCTTACAGAAAATTCTTCGCTCTGTGCCTGCTCTTTGATACGAATAACCTCTAACCCGGCTTTTTGGAAACTTTCTTCTGCCCTGTCCCCCAAATCATCGGCAATCTGAACTGCCTCCGGTGGGTCAGTAGAAAGCTCCGGTGGCAAAGAAACTGTGATCATGCCTATCTTTGGTTTATACATTTCTCCTCCTATTAATTTTTGCTTCCGCATAAGGTTTTCTATCAGGAAATAATTTAAATTTTAAGAAACCAATTTTCTTCATTTTACTCCTAACCTAATATAAGCAAAACTTGCCTGTCTGTAACTACAGAAGTTTCCCTTATCTCCAGAGAGGGTTATTCCGGATATAAGAAGGCTGTCTCTGCCCCTTTTTATCTCAGGACTTATCTCTTTTACATCATAGCCAGTCCCTATCTTTGCCTTTATATTATTGGCTATCTCAGGAGAGAGGTCTGCAGTATTTAGATTAATTATTATATCTCCTGACCAATCTTTCTCTCCATGGTTCATGATAAAGATAGTTGCTTCCTTATCTTCTGTCTTGCTGATTAGGAATTCCACATCATCTCTCACAGGAAAAATAGAAATAGGTAAAGGTTTAAACTGGGCTATCCTATCCATTACATGTGAGACAAAGAGACTTTTACCAGCAGGCGGTATTGTAGAAAGGATAGGAGAAGTAAAGAGAAAGACATATCCCTCCCCATACTTATTAAGAAGGAGAACAGGATTACCTTGGCTATCAGCAGCAACTACCTCTGCTTTATCAGGGATTACCGTATGGATACGAATCTTTTCTTCGGTAACCGGGTACCTTTTCTTCTCTAACTTAAAAGGTGTCTCTTCGGCTATTTCTATATATTCCTTTATCCTTTCCTTCGGCGGCAAAGGAAAATTGTCCTCTATACTTGCACCTAAGAATAGAGCTAATTTCGGCTTTTCAATCTTTCCCTGGATATTTCTCAGTTGGTCAACAGAGAGAAGAACTACTCCACCTTCCTTGACATAGGTCATTAAATCATCTAAGAAGTCAGGTCTTACTGAATCCATACGGTGATAGCCTAAGAAGATTATAGAGTTATACTTCTTAATATCTTTTAATTTCATCTCAGGATAAATAAGGTCTACTGCACCATAAGGGGTTCCTGTCCACCAGTATCTTGGCCAAAGCCCATCATCAGAAGAACGAGGAAAAAAGGTATCTAAGTAAAGGAATTCCTGTTCTCCTTCCTTAAGAGTCTTTTGGCGTTTATCATGTCCTGCATAACTACTTGGTAGTTCCCATAGAGAGCCCTTACTCTTAACCACAGCAATCGGACTAATAATCTCTTCGCTACGCGGGTTTTCTCTGATAAACTTTAGAAAGTTCTCGATAGCCTCTTTTTGTGTCTTTTCGTAAGGGTTTTCCGAGTAAGCATTGATGCCTTTTGCTCCATTATAATAAGAAGTAAGATACATTTTATGGACATCTCCAGCAAACCCTTCATGCCCTGCCCATGGTAGACCCAAAAAATAACTATGCACTTGTTGGACGGTAGTTGTCGGTCTACCTGTCTTTGGGTCAAAATATAGCGGGACAGTATCTGTTGGACCCACAGGCCATCTGGTTATCTCCCACTCCCACCATTTATTAAAACTTCTTGACATGCCTCGCATAGAACCATAACTTAACTCTATAGGAACTATAGGTAAGAACGCCTGACCTGTTACCACATTATGCTTACAAGCAAGTCCCCATTCATAAGGAATTGGAAAAGATACGTCCAAAAATAGTAATTTGTCATCTGGAAGACCTATATCTTTTACTAATTTACTTATAAAGTTCACAAAGGCATCTACTTTTTCTAAGTTGGTTTCCTTTTCTCCAAAGAGGACATAACCAAAAGGGATAGCCTCAGATTCAGACATCCGCAGACCAACAAAGTATTCTTTCCCAATATCACAGCCTAATCTTATCATTCTCCCCATATTCTCTACCAGGTCTTCGTATTTCTCCCTGGTACCCCATAGGTTACAGGGAGCAATCACAAATGGGATTTTTGTCTGATAGAGTTTATGTAAAGCAGCAATATAATCTTCCCAGCTGGAAGGGAATTGACCATCCATTCCCTCTCCAGCAATATGGACCATATGTGCACCGATAAGTTCCATAGTGAACTCATCACTTCTTCTTGCCCCAATATCTTCTTCTAAGGAAAGTAACTTCTCTAAAGGAAGAATGCCTTTTTCAGCAAAACTTTCTCCTCTTATCCTAAAATCTATGTCCCTCTTCAAGAAGGGGATACTTTCCTCAATTATCCTTATCTCATCAGTAACAAGAGATAGTAACTTTTCTCCCTCGTAAATATAAGAGACCATCTTATATCTACCTTCTGTAATATCTGGTTTAAAACTATAATTAAAGATTACCTCCTTTTCTCTTTCTGCCTTAATCTCTTCTTTAATTAGATTTTTTACCTTCTCTTTTCCTTTCTCTATCCATACCTCTAACCTTATACTTTTTTCTTCTGGACCTATATTCTTTATCTTTATCGCTAAATCTTCTGCTTTATTCTTACAAAAGACCACCACTGAAAGGATATTCTTCAGGGAAAGGGAAGATTCTACTGAAAAAGCTTGAGAAAAAGAGTCTCTATTTGGATTTTCTATTTTAGCAAAAAGAGAATAACTTCCTATCTCAAGAGGTTGGGTAGGAATAGAGAATTTAATATCTTTTAACTCTTTCCCTTTTATATTAAACTCTATCTCTTTCCTATATGAGAGATAGTTAACCTCTCCTTTAAGATCTTTTGAAGTACTGCCTAAGTTAAGCACGTAAATATTACCTTCTATGAGTCCGCTATCCAAAGGCAAGATTGAAGGCATATCTATCTTAGCTAAAACCACATTGTCTTTACTCTTATCTTTAGCAAGATAATTAAAGCATTGAATAATAAACCTTTTCCAGAAATCATATGGAAAGTAGTGGTTTATCAAACGTGGCTCAAGGTTAAATATTAGAGACCTTTCTCCTAAGACGATAATAGGAATATTACTACCCAATTCTGCGGCTAATATTTCTGTCCCCTCTTTAGCCTCTATGCCTCTGGTATAACCATCAACATCCTCGGGGTTGGCATCGCTGATGGCAAATACAAAACCGTCCATCCATGGGAGTTCCTTCATTACAGGATGCCCAGCCTGTTCCACGTTTAATTTGAGATAATAGTTCACGACCTTATGCATACCCGAGCTAATAAGTTTTACCGGTAGAACATCCTCTATTGGTGTATTCTGATAACCGGGGCAGATGTTTGTTCCGGCAAAACTGTTTCTCCCACCCAGCATTACTACCGCTCCGCCCTCATCATAGAATTGCTTGATACATGTCAACTGAAAAGGAATCAAGTCTTTTATAGAGAAATCGTCAAACACTACAATATCATACTGTTTTAACTCTTCTATGGAATGGGGAACTCCGATATCAAAATTTACCTGATTATCCAAAAGAACTTTTACTGTTTGAAACTGCGCGGCTAAATCTTCTTTCCTGCTTCCTATCTTTCCCAGATAGAGGACACGTAAACTCCTGAAACGGGCCAATTGCTCCAGGGAAACAGGGCTCACCGGCGTTACTTCTGGCTTTTCTTCGGAAATAGACGTTTCAGGAACTAATCTCATATTGTCAATAAACACGGTAAAATCCTCAGAAGGTCTCTTCATCGTTATACTGAAAGAAACGATATCAGAGAAACTAAATTTGACTTTATCCGATAGTTGACCTATACCTAAAAAGAGAGCAATCTTTGGGCTACTTTTCTTTCCATCAGAAGCAACTAAAGGTACCCATCCAGGTCTTGAGTTTCCTTGACTGTCAGAGAAGCTGACTGTGGCGATACAGTCATTACCTATCATTTCTGGGAGTCGCTTGGGATAATAGACATCCATCGCTAAATATTTGTATTTGGAGAAATCTTTAGAAGAATAGTTGGGATACTTTAAGGTTAAATAAGGCCATTCTGTTCCATTATTTAAAAAGGTAGCCTTCAGAGAATATTTCCCATCGGTTACACGTTCAGTAGACCTTTCTAAGATAACATTGTCTGTTCTTTCCCATTTGGCAATATCTTCCTCTGTCTCAAAAGAACTGATTAGTTGTTCTTCTGCTGTTACCCCTTTACCGCCTAAAAAGATTAACCATGTAAAAATAAGACTCAACCACCATCTTTTACCCATTATCTCCTCCTGTTTTTAGTTCTTTTTCTTTAGGAATAAGTCTGAAGTTGTCTACATATATAACCGTGTCTTTTTCTGGCCTTTTGATAGTGACACCAAAAGAAGAAACATGGGTAATATCTATTTCTTTGGACATATCTGCAATAGAAAATTCCGCTTCTTTTTCTTTTTGCCCTTCTACCCCGTAATAGAATGTCTTGCTTTTATATTTGGTGTCCCCCTGGTCAAAATTAGCAAATACAATAGCAAAGTTGAATACTTCCTGATTCGGATTAAAGATATCAAAGGCAAACTTCTCATAACCTGACCAATCCTTGGAATAGGTCCCATTTTCTAAATAACATGAAATAGGACACCATTCTCCTCCTTTGCTCAAGAAAGTGATTTTTCCTCCATAGTCTTTCTGGCTTACGTAATCTTTTGATTGTTGAATTGAAACGCCAATATAACCCCATTTACTTAAGTCTTCTTCTGTCTCAAAGTCACTTAATATCGGAAGTTTAAAGAGTGTTTCAGAAACTGGCTCTAACCTGATATTATCCATATAGACTATTTGCTCTTTTTCCCGGGGTCCAATTGAAATAGATAACTTCTTCACCCTTTGGGGATTAAACTTGGTATTGGTCTTAAAGATAGAAGACAATCTCTTCTTATAGGAAAGATTTTCTCCGCCACTTATCCCCATATAGAATAGAATACTCTCTCCCTGGTCATCAGATATTTGGATAGCAGGACCAAAGACCTCTTTCCCTGGATTATAAAAATCAAAGGAAAAGTATAGATAGTCTGACCAGTCCTCTATTTCGGGATAAATAAATATGCCAGGATAATCTTGTGGTGGAAAGGTTATCTTGGCAGAATATTCTCCATTGGTAACATACTCTTTCTCTTTTACCTGCTCAATCTTTGCATTGTATTGACTACCCCATTTTTCAATGTCCTCTTTCTTTTCAAACGACCAGATTAACTTCTCTTTAGCAAAGCAATCATTTAGACTCGCAAAACAAATAAATACGAACCCTGCTACACAAATAATCTTTATCTTCATTTCTTCACCCTCTTTCAATCTATATTTGTCTCTTATTCTTCCCCTTTTAATGCCTTGTCTATCTCAATCTTTATAGTGTGACATGCTTCTTCTGCACTTTTTTGACCAAGCCAGAGAAACTCTAAGTTATCCACTATTACTGCAGCGGACTTACCTCTTCCACCTTTGACTGCATGAATCGGACAGGCACGTGAAAACTTCATCTCCTCATTGAAGAGTGCATGATGTTCAAGGAAACTGTCCACTTCATACTGGACATTAGCTAAAGAGATACGAGGAGGCTGTTCTTCACCAAGTTCCTTAAAATAAATTTCAGCTGCTGGCGGTGAAGTGATATATTTTATAAACTCCCAGGCCGCTTCCGGATGTTTTGACTGAGTGGTAATAGAGAAACAACCAGATGCTACCGGTACTATCTTCTTCTTACTTCTGGGAAAAGAAGCAACATCTAACTTAAATGTTTTGATTTGCCCCCTATATTCAATTAGCCGGCAATATGCACCACAATTCATGGCAACCTTACCAGATATAAATAACCTATCAGCTATATCTTCTACCTGAGAGGCGGTTGGTAGAGGAGTAGGGGATAAATGGTATCTTAGCCAGACATCCGCCCAAAATCGCAGACCTTCAATAGCCTCAGGTGAGTCAATAAGACATTCGGTCATATCCTTATTAAAAACCTCTCCTCCATTCTGCCAGATAAGGCCAAGCCAGGCATCACTCTCCCAGCGGCCAAAACCAAACTGGTCTATCTTGCCATCTCCATCAATATCCAGGGTAAGCTGTTTTGCCTTCTCCAAGAATTCTTCAAATGTCCAGTCCTCCGAAGGATAGGAAATACCTGCTTTGTCAAATAGGTCTTTGTTGTAGAAAAATACCAGCACGTTCATTCCTTTAGGTATACCATAAAGACCTCCCTTGTACCGATAGGCATCAAACACACTGGGATAGAAGTCGGAGATACCAAACTTATCTTTTTCTACATAAGACATAAGGTCAACAATGGAACCCTTCTTTGCAAATTCACGGTAATTATCATCATCCAGCCAAATTATGTCAGGAGCCACTCCACCAGCCATCATTGTCTGGACCTTGGTATAATAGTCTCCGGAGAAGTGTAAAAGTTTAACCTTAACATCGGGAAAGTCTTTCTCAAAGTCCTGGACAATCTTGCCATATACCTTATCCGCCTTGGGATAACCCCAGAAAGCCCATGTTACTACTTTTCCTTCTTCCTTCTTTGTTCCACAGCCATTTGCCAAAAATAGAGATAAACTCAAGATTGTAATCAAACTTATTTTAAAGTTATTCATCTCTTTTCTCCTAATTTCTTTGATTTTTATCTTTATCCTTTTAATCTTACATCCTGTTTTCATAACAGTAACTATTTTAGCATGTTATGGGCTTCTGCATCTCAAAAGTGCGCAATAATTATTTATGGTATATCTCTATTTCAAATTAAAATGAACCATGCCTTATAGACAATCTTTTAATTCCTTCTAATACGGGTTCCAGAAAGGATTGTTAGTATCGGTAGGGATTTTTGTAATCCACTTAACATGTGTATCAGCAAATATAACATTAACCCCGTCACTGTGCCGGCCAAGGTCAAAATATTGCGCTGGACCTCCGGGTGCCAGGCAATCTACTCCTCCACCAGATACATTTGGCTCTGAGCACAGGAGAGTCTCAGAAGGCCAATTGAACTTATTAAGCGGCCGAGGTACATAGCTCAGTTTATCGCCGGCATATCGAAAGACATCAGCATAACTCAAAGGATAGTATTCATTAGATTCATAGGTACCGTTACCGTTCATGTCAATACCAATATTCCACATTCCCTTAGGATTTGAAGGGCATGTCCAAACCTTTGGGTCCTTCACATATGTAGGACAGAGTTTTTCAAACCACCAAGGGTATTTATTACTCGCATTGTAGTGCTCTGGAAACATCTCGTCCCAATCCTGTGCATACATATAGAAAGCATAGGCTATCTGTTTTAAATTGTTCATACAAGATGCCTTCCTCCCCATCTCCCTGGCTGATTTTAATGCCGGTAATAGCATGGCTGCCAATATGGCAATGATGGTTGTAACTACAAGTATTTCAATAAGTGTGAAGGCACATAACTGCTTATTATTAAATAAGTTACACTTATTTCGCTTTGCCTCATAGACCAAGTAGAGTAGGAAACGGCGTTTCGTCCGTTGTCCCCTCATCGAACCATAGGTATTGTTTTCCAATGTACGGCCCTCCTCGCTCATTATCCTCTTAACAAGGAGTAAGTGTTCTTAGAGTATAAGTCCATTAGATATGCAAGCCCCCATTTCTTGAGAAGATAATTTGGATATCTATAGTTCGCATAGTACACTGAATATCTTTCTATTTGACATATCGGATGGAGAATTGTATAATACTTTTCATCTCCTATTCTGCTCATCCTGCTTCCACTACCCTCCGTCCCTACATAGATGATTCAGTGATACAATTGCCATAGTGACTTCTCCCGCTAATTATACTATAATCAGCAGGAGAAGTCACTTTTTTGTGCCCCGTTTCCTGTCTTATATCTTTGGGGTAAATTTCCTGATTTTCACCTATCCTCTTTCCTGTCTCACTCGGAGCATTTGGGGTAAAGTTTTTTCCTGTCATCTTCTCATCGTCGCTATCTTTACAACGCAAATGCCTCGGGAATAGAACCTTTACTGTTCCCCTACAGTAGCATGCCAGTCAAACGTTATGGCAGAGGTGTAACTGGAACTAATCGTGATGGTGAATGTGGTTGCACCCTTGGCGCTGACCCAGTAACGTCTTGTGTTGTTGTCGCTGGTGGGCGTTAACACAACCCTGGTGGGCGCAGCGGCTAAGCCGTGGGTAACGTTAACGCTTGTGGTTCCTGATGCTACCGTGGCAGTACCTGAGTTCTCAGTGACGTAACCATCGTTGTCTCTGATGATATTGCCTGTTCCAGTCAGGCTGCCGGTGATGGGTGCGGATGGAAAGCCAACAAAATGGTTCCCCCGAACCGAGATGTTGGCCGGGATATTTCCTCCCGAGTTCTCAAAATAAATAGCACTTCCTGAAACATCGTACTGAAACATGTTGTCAGTAATAATTACGTGGCTTGTAAGACCGACCAACTGAATCGCATTACCCATATCGGCACGGTTGAAAAAATGACAGCCGCTGAAGGTTACCTGAACATTGGAAAGACCTAAAATGTATATTGAGTAACTCCGATTTGAGAAGTAGCATTTATGGAAAACGTATCGGGCTCCCCCTGTTATTGCATTAGCTGCCTGGCCGCTAGACCCAGAGTCCGAATTGTTGCCGTCAAATGATATTTCATCAAAATAATTCTCATAGGACTGAATGACTAAACCCTTGTATGGATTATATGAGATATCGCATTTATTCCAAAACATACCAAACAAAGAGGGTCCGCCAATATTTATTGCCGGATGGTCGCCTGTGAGCCTACCGGAATCAGAAACAGAAAAGTTATCAAAATACCACATGCCGGTGTAGTAGGGGGACCGATTCGCACTTGACGTAGCATAGATAGCTTCGTCTTTGAAACTGATTAATTTCATATGGCTCAGCGTAAAATATACCAAACCTGTTCCATCAATTCCTTTTCCGGATGATTGATTTGCGTAATTGCCGTCTAAAGTCATATCAAATAATCCGATTCGCTGTCTGTTGGTTCCGTATGTGCTGCCGGTCTGGAACATATTAGTGTTGGCATTATTCACCATCTTGAGAATAGTAACATCGAGCCCTGCTCCTTTTATATAAACACCGCCTTTAGTCCATAAGATGGTTGAAGCAATATAAAAGGTCCCTTCACTCAATCTTATATCACCACCACCGGCAGGCAACGCCTCAATCGCTGCCTGTATTTCTACATCATCGGCTATTCCGTCACATACATAATCAGCCTCCAACTTGGACTGCGCAGATGCATTATTGGCTGCAACAACATAGGTGGCTGTTCTAACAGCAGCATAGGCATATCCTGCATCTACTCCCTGCGTGGTGAAGCGGCAGGTAACCATAGAAACTGCAGGTGAAACGATTGCCAGCAGTATCGCTATTCTGATTCCTGTCATAATCAACGACGTTGCGTTCGGTTGCATGGTCCGTCCTCTGAAAAGATTCATAACACACTTCCCTAGTACTTTGTTAATTTTTAACATTTTACTCACCCCTTTCATGAATAACTTACTGTAAATGCATATGTTACGGAAATTTTATCCTTTCATACTTTCTAAGCCTATATCAAAAGACATGCCTATCTTACAACCCATTGTAAATATGAAAGTTACAACATCTGCCACCTCCTTTCGCGTTAAAATTTGCCATTTTAAACAAAGTCCTACATGTTATTTTATTAACGGAGACACTCTTAGCAATTTACATTACTAAAATATAGGGAGGGATTATATAGTCCCTCCCTATTCACTCAGTAGTTTTTTTCCTTACATCTTATTCAGTTCCTTTAGCGCCTCCCTAATCGTGAACGCACTTAAGGTGTGATAGGTACCTCTTTTATACTGGTGTTACCACTGGCATCGGTAGCCACTACTGTCAATACACCTTCAGTAGCACCTTTTATCAGGAAGTGACCTCTTCCTTGCCCGGGTGGCAGATTAACTCTCTGTCCATCTTCTACCTCAACACCTAAAGTTACGATTACCTGCGGCGCAGGGTCAACAAGGTCAGTAGCAGTAGCCACAACCTCATATTCAGCCTTACTACCACCAACAGGAACAAGACCTGCCGTGATAGTTGGCCCCGTAGTATCTACCACCGTGACATCTACTGTAGCAGTATCTGTATCACCCTCATCATCTGTAACTGTTAAAGTAACAGTCGTAGTTCCTACCGCCAGCGATACTGGAGCAAATACACCAGTGACGTTACCACCATCAGGGTCATACGAACCTGCGTAACTTAGATATGTACTAACATCAGTCGATACACCTGTTGCCTCTATCGCTGGTGATGTAACTGACGCAACTGCTACCGGTGCTAAAATGTCAGCACCGTAGGCTATTTCCTGGGCCGTTCTGGCTACAGTGGAGACGCGCAGCTCGTCTATGCTACCTCCGAACGTCTGAGGAGTAAACAAGGCATAGCCGAATTGGAGCCAGTCAGCGAACTGGGGAACTCTCCACGGGTGGCCTAGGGGTAAACACTCTTGTCCATCCAAAACACCGTCAACGTACATGCCGCAACAGCCGTTGTCGTTATACCAGGCAACGTGATGCCAGGTGCCATCGTTAAGACCGCTTGTCGCGCCTTCAAAATATAGATTGTAATAGAAGCGGCCGCCTATCCGCCCATCGCTGGTAATGTAACCCGCCACAGGGTACCCAGCCTGCAAGAATATGCCTCCCCACTCACCCGGTGCACACTTGATCCACATTTCGTAGGTAAAGCTCTCTGGTGAAGGGAACCCATTCATATCTACGAAAAGAAGCCAAGCGTTCACCGAAGATACGGCAAGCCCACCGCCGTACTTCCCAGCCGTCCACGCGGATTCTGGCAAAGGCGCATAGACTGAACTATGGTTACCATAAGGACCCGAGTCATAAGCCCTCGTACCAGTTCCTTCGTTAAAGTGCATCAGCACCTCTGTATTCACATCCCCTACATATTCACCGGCATTGGCTACCTGGGACACAACTAAACCCAGGGAAATCAAACCTATTACTAACACTATTCCTAACAATTTTGCTCTAAACATCTTAAACCTCCTTTTCTTGTTCTTGCTTCTTTCACCGGTTCTACCGGTTTTGTCATGCCCCAATTAGCATGACTCATCTATGTAAACACAGAGATAACCTTTGACCGACTCGCTCGCCCCTTTTGATTTAATTTCATCCCTCCTTTCCTGTTTTTTGTCACCTCCGTGAGAACATGCACTGTAAACTCGATCCATTAAGTAGAATCTCTTATTACGAGTTCTGCTTTAAAAATTATTTGTTTTTGTGGGACATTTTCTTTACGTGTGAGTTTCAAAAGCATATCGCATGCCACTTCACCTATGTTGAACCTAGGCACTCTCATAGTAGTTAATTGAGGAGTAACTATAGATGCTAAATCTAAGTCATTAAATCCCACCACAGCCATTTCATCAGGAATCTTTATAGAAGCTTCTGTCAATGCCTTAATTACCCCGACTGCTATTGTATCATCACCAGCGAATATCGCAGTAGGTCGTTCTTTTGATTGCAAGAGTATCTTGGTAAGTCTATATCCCTCCTCTTCTAACCACTCACTTTCCATAACCCAATCTTCTCTGATTGGAATACCATGAACAGTAAGTGCTTCTCTGTAGCCATTCAAGAAATCCATTCCTATACGGTTTTTTGAGTGTATACCTCCAATGAGAGATATTTTTCTATGACCTTTATTAATCAAGTACTCAGTCATATGGAAAGTACCATCATAGGCATCTATACCAACGCTGGGAAGTTCAGAAAATTGTGGGTAGTTACCTATAACTACAAAGGGACGCTTTTCCTTCAGTAAGATACTCATTTTTTTATCATCAGAAGGCGGGATTAGAATCGTGCCAGAAAGAGGCTTATCCATTACTGATCTAACTATCTTTTCCCACGAAGAATCTGTCTCTTCCAAATTATATGTGTTAACCATCACACCCATCCCATCTTCAGAGGCTACTAATTCTATTCCTCTAATTACATCAAACCAGTAAGAATGTGTATGGAAGGACTCTTTTTGAATCACAATATCGTAACTTTTTAATACTGGTTGCATGGCAACAAAAGTGCCTTTCCCCTGGATACGTGTAAGAAGTCCTTCCTGAACTAATGCGCTAATAGCCTTTTGAACGGTTGTATTACTAAGACTGTATTTCTTTATTAGCTGTGGTTCCGAATCAAATCTATCATCGGGTTTGTGTTCATTAATAATCTTTCCCCGTAATATTTCTCTTAACTGAGCATGCTTAGGAACTTGTTCTTCAATTACAGGCATCTTTACACTCCTTTACAACTTATCGCTTTAAGCGATAACTTACTTGTTTAAATTAACTTTACCATTGTTTTGATTTTCTACAATATATTATAGCAATTTTCGTGCCAAGGTTCAAAAATGAACTCTAAATATGTATGTAACTCTTTTATTTCCTGTGAGAAAAAATATTTTTTATGCCTAAAATTATAAAAAATTTAGTGAACTCAACAACCCGTATTGTGACGATTAGTTGCCTATGTCATGTCATAATATATTTATAATATTAAAGTTATGTATCTGACAATTTTACTGTCACTTCTTGTTATACATAACTCTTTTTATTTCAATATATTGTATAATTTTTCTAAGCCCTTCTTGCCAATATATTGTCTTTTACCCTGTTTTTCCGTCACAATATCTCGCTTACAAGGGCGTCCTTCAGCAGCTTACTCTGCCGCTCAAACGCCTGACGGGGATTATGCGGGTCTTTCATCATAGATATTTCCTGGGTCAACAGGCGGGATATATGGAGGGTATAGGTATTCCTATTCTGGGATTCTTTATCAAAAAGAGGATGGTCACGATTAATATAAATAATATTTCCTACAGTCATACACTCAGGTCCGTCAGGGCCCATATGGTCAATGACACATGTCACGCCCTCCCTGCCCATATCAAGTTTTTTTATAACAGCCGTATTGGTAAGACGTCTAACCTGTGGCGACCTCTTCCGCTCTTTATCCGGCGATACATCTCCGATAGTCTTTGATTCCTCTGCCTTCACAGCCTCATTATCTTCTTTTTTACCCTTTACATTTTCAGGCACATAAGCCAGATTATTACCCTTACCGGATTTCTCGCCAATTGGCATGAGCGTCTCCGGGCATAAATCAGGGTTCATAACAAGCGCCCTCTTTACATTTTCCAATACCTCTGTAAGTGCCCTCTTGGTTTTTCTGCTCTCTTTACTATCAGACAATTCTTCTAATGTCTTTTCAACCCTTTCCATAATTACTCCCATAATCTTACGGAAAGCTTTGTATTCCAGGCTGTCCTTTATGAAATCACTGCGGTCACTCGTTATTGGAACAAAATCCGCATGGACTTCCCCTGTAATCCTGGCAACATTTCCCTTCCACTTCTCCATCCCGAAGAATTCCCTTTTGATAGTAACCTTCTTTACCTTGCACTCAATCCCTGCCTCTCTCATATCTGCCCCGGAAATAGATGCAACGATTATCTCCCCATGGACAACCCCGAATTCAGTTCCTTCCAGAAATGGTATCCTGTGACCCGGGATAAATCTGGCGCTTATCTTCTGTCCATTCAGGTAAACTGAGAAATTGAAGTCTTTTATAGGAACTGTCTCAACGATACGTCTCTCTACATCTTTCAGGTCAAATTTCTTTCTCAGTCCTTTGAGCGTAACCTTTGACCCGTTATGCTTGCTATCATCTGCTTTCTCTATTATAATTGGAAGATGCCATCTATCGCCTTCTTTCTCCCATTCCTTTTTATCAAAGATAACTGTGGCGCAGAAGTCATCCTTCCGTGTCCATACCTCAAAATGAGAAGAGGCAGAGAGGGTGGCAAATTTCCCTATCCCGAATTCTCCTATCCTGTCCCTTTTAAAAACAGGCGACTTTCTATGAATCTTTTTTTCAGGAGAACCTATATTAAAATATTGCTCCAGTCCTTCCATATCCATACCGCTGCCATTATCCTCAATAACTATCCCGTCTTCACTTATATTCACCCGGACTTCGGTAGCATCTGCATCATAGGCATTGTTGACAAGTTCCCTGATGAGTTCTATGCTCTCCCCGTAAAGCCTCTCGCCTATGGTAATCAAATGGCTTTTATCTACTGTAACACGTATAGTATCTGACATTTCTTTTTGCATAAAATTATCCTATCACAGAAATCAGTGGATTGCAAGAAATTTCTGTATCCGTATCTTTTTAGTATCCCTCATATTTCAAGAGTTTGTATAGTTCTTTACGCGTGAACATTTTATCAAGAAGGTTTTTCTGGGTGCCGGACTTCTTCAACTCAATCATCGCATCCATTACAGATTTCAACATTATCCTGAAACCAGTCAATGGAAATATGACCATCTTGTATCCCATATTTTCAAATTCATTTACCGTGATATACGGGGTCTTGCCAAATTCGGTCATATTCGCCAATAGCGGTGCTTTTATTTTTTTCGCAAAGGACATGAACTCTGTTTTTGTCTCCAATCCCTCAGGGAAGATGGCATCTGCACCCGCATCCAAATAGACGCTCGCCCTCTTAATGGCATCCTTCATCCCTTTAACCCCTCTGGCATCTGTTCTTGCTATGATAAGAAAATCCGGGTTGGTTCTTGCCCTTGCCGCTGATTTTATCTTGAGAGACATCTCTTGAGGAGGAATGAGCCTCTTGCCTGGCAAATGACCGCATTTCTTTGGAAATTCCTGGTCCTCTATATGGATACCGGCTATACGAGCCATTTCAAATTCCTTCACTGCCCTGGCAGTATTTTCAGGACCTCCAAATCCTGTATCCATATCAGCAATCACTGGTATATCCACTGAATTTGCTATATACCT
>CAYVEO010000022.1:13362-42258 GCA_964449965.1 uncultured Planctomycetia bacterium | reverse complement strand
CAGCATTGATTCCAATTCCAGCGGCCCTGGCGTAGTATTCGTTGCAGGTATGTCTCTATCTCCGAGCCTGTAACTGATAGTCCCGATTAATCCTGAATCTTCATTTGAACATGCCAATATATTTCTTATTAGATATGAAGTGGTAGTCTTGCCGTTAGTGCCTGTGATACCGAGCACCTTAAGTTTACGGGAGGGATAAGAATAATATTCTGCTGCAATGGCAGCAAGTGCAACCCTCGTATCAGGCACTATGATTTTCTTTATACCTGATGTATTCCCTCTATCAGTTTGGACAATGGCAACTCGTGCCCCTCTTTCCCATGCCTCATCCAGAAAGTCATGTCCGTCTAACTTCTCACCCTTTATTGCAACGAACAGATGTCCCTCTTTAACTGCCTTGGAATTACAGGAAACCCCTGTAAAAAGGGACGGTTCTATTTTTGGGGAATTATTAATTTTGAAATCGTTATTCCTTATCATCATAGTAATTAAGTATTCCTATTATTTTCCGGCCATTGAAAATAGAACCGTCCCCTTTTTCTCATATTTCAATAATTCACTTGCAACATATTTGAATACAGGTGCAGCAACTGTCCCGCCGTAATAAGAACCTCTGGGCTCATCAAGGACAACCGCAATGGAGATGACAGGGTCATCCGCAGGGGCAAATCCTATAAATGACGCCACGAACTTAGTATGCGAATATTCACCGTTAGGCTCTATCTTCTGGGCAGTCCCGGTCTTGCCTGCTGCCCTGTATCCATTCAGCCGTGCATTGACGCCTGTGCCGTCTTCTACAGCCTTAACTAATATCTCTGTAACTAATCGCGCTGTTTCCTCTGAAACAACCCTGCGCCTTTCTTCGGGTTTGTATGATTTTATCACATTGCCGTCTTTATCTTTTATCGAACTTGCTATTCTCGGCTTTATCAGGACGCCTTTGTTAGCGATAGTTGATACGGCACACAGCATCTGTAAGGAAGTCACTCCTATCTCATGTCCCATAGGCAGTGCCATCATGGATAACTTAGACCATTTATTTCTTGGATATACTATTCCCTTGGCCTCTCCTGGCAGGTCAATCCCTGCAATTTCACCAAATCCGAAATCCTTTAGGTAGCGATAAAATCTCCCGCCGTCAATTCTCTCGGCTACCTTATATACGCCTATGTTACTTGATTCATCTATAATCTCTTCAAATGTCAGCCACCCATGCGGCACATGGTCATGCAGGACATGCCCGCCAGTCACCCTGTAGGCGCCATTCTCGCAAAAAAACCTTTCATGAAGCTGGACCAGTCCCTCCTCTAATACGCTTGAAGCAGTAATTACCTTGAAGGTTGAGCCCGGTTCATATATATCCGTTATCGCCCTGTTTCTTCTCGTGTCCACACTAAAATTATTGAATAGATTAGGGTCAAATGCGGGCCTGTTAGCCATAGCCAATATATCTCCATTCTTAGGATTCATGACTATGATAGCAGCACTATTAGGCTTCCAATCCTCAAATGCCTTCTCAATTGCCTTTTCTGCTATATATTGGACTACCTGGTCTATAGTCAGGACAAGGTTATAACCGTCTATAGCATCAAGATTATCTTTCTCATAAGAAGAGAGTGAACGCCTCTTGGCGTCCCTTTCAACCAATGACCACCCTTGTCTGCCTCTCAAATACCCGTCATAGAACAATTCTGCCCCTTCTAATCCGTTATTATCCATCCCTGCAAATCCTATGATGTGACTTGCTAATTCCCCATGCGGGTAGAATCTCTTACTCTCTGCTATAAATCCTATCCCGTTAATCTTTAATCCCCGGACACTGCGGGAGACCTCATCAGATACCTTTCTCTTAAGCCAGACAAAAGGTCTGCCGCTCCCCAACCTTTCCTGCAATATATCCTTATCCATACCCAATATGGGGCTAAGCAAAGACGCCGCCTCTCCAGTGTTCTTTATCTTCAAACTGTTTGCATAGATGGAATCCATGCGTTTATTCATTGCTAATTTTCTCATGCCGCTGTCAAAGATTATTCCGCGTTCGGGTTCTATGCTCCGCTTTGTCCAGTGCTGCATATTGGCTAAATGGGTGAGATTGTTAGAATTGAATAACTGAATGGTTATTAGTCTTCCTGAAAGGACTAATAAAAGAATGAGAAACGATAAGGCGACCAATACGGTTTTACGACGGTGTATCCTTGTATACATAATAGGCTGCCCTGTTAGAGTCCAAAATTTCCAATTGTCTGAAATACAAAATTCTTTATATTTTGCACAACCTGGGTCCCGGCATATCCATATACCGACGTTCTTTTCCCGGATAAATTAATGACCCTGAGGTCATTTGCCATTTCAAATTTTATCTCGTTATCAGCCAGCTTCATATCAAGATTCCTGGGCGATTCCAGGATATCAACATTATATACCAAATTTCTATTCCGGTCAAGTAACAAAGAAACGCTGTTTTCTGACTCTATTATATTATAACTAACCTTCACCATCTCTGTCCGCTGCCATACATAAACTATCCCTATAACCAAAATTATGCTTAAACACATCAAAAATCCTGAAATCCTCATTATGGACCTCCTGAGTAAATTGTTCGTTGACCTGTCATTTTTTCTGCTGCCCTGAGTTTTGCACTCCTCGCCCTTGGATTACGGGTAATCTCATCATCTCCAGGCCTGACAGGCTTTTTTGTAAGGATGTCAAGAACCCCCTCATTATAAAACCTCCTGAACTGATTCTTTACTATCCTGTCTTCAAGAGAATGGTATGATATAACACATATTCTCCCCCTTTCTTTCAAAATAGGAACGGCTTCCTCCACCGCCTCTTCCAATGCCTCTAACTCCCTGTTCACTGCAATCCTGAACGCCTGGAATGTCCTCGTAGCAGGGTCTATCCTTCCTGTTCTGCCTTTATAAGGTATTGCATTCAGCACTATCTTCCTCAACTGACCTGTTGTCCCGATAGGTTCTTTCCTCCTGATTTTTATGATAGCATTGGCTATGCGGTCTGCCCAGCGTTCTTCTCCGTATTCTTTTAAAATCCTCTTTATTCCAAAAAGAGGCAATTTATTTACAAGGTCAAAGGCTGATACATTATCATACTGGTCCATTCTCATATCTAAGCGTGCATCCAATCTTATGCTGAACCCCCTCTCAGGTGTATCTAATTGGAATGAGGAAACGCCCAAATCAAATAGTATGCCATTCACCTCTTTTATTCCAAGTTCTGTAACTATTCTCCTGATGTTCAGGAAATTATCGTGGATGAGTGTATAGGGAGATGCAAACCTCTTCAGATTCTCTTTAGCAGATAAAAGGGCATCCTCATCCCTGTCTATACCAATCAACCTGCCGCCGGGTGCTATGGCTTCTAATAAGAATTGTGCATGCCCGCCCTCACCTATCGTGCAATCTATAACTACGTCACCAGAGACAGGTTTGAGATACTGGAGCACCTCAGCACACATCACGGGTTTATGTATGGACATCTTTATTGAAGCACACCCTCTGCGATTTGTTCATAAGATTCCCTGGAACTCTGGTAGAACGCCTTCCATTTCTCCTTTGACCATACCTCTATCCTGTTAGAAACCCCGATTAACACAATGTCTTTTTTAATGTCAGCAAATTCCTTCAGATATTGCGGTATTAGTATCCTGCCCTGTTTGTCCCACATCACATCAGTCGCCCCTGAAAAATATAGCCTGTTAAACTTCCTGCCTTCTGACTTTGTAAACGATATAGATTTGAATTTCTGGTCCTGAACATTCCACTCCTCTTCTGTAAATATAAAAAGGCAACTATCTAATCCTCTCGTAATAAATAATTTCCCCACGTCCTGTTCAGCGAGCACTTCTCTAAACTTAGATGGAATAATAAGCCGCCCCTTTTTATCTAATGTGTGCTCATATTCTCCATAAAACATTTATTGACCCCCACTTTACACCACTTTACACCACTCAATGGTATAAATATACACTATGAATCAATATTTGTCAAGTAAAAAATGGGAAAAAAGCGGGAAAATGAAAAAAATAAGAGGCGCCTCTTAATAATAAGAAACGCCTCTTCAATATTTTAATGGAAGATTAATGATTAACTATTTATGCGGGAATTTATCTTCTAACCTCAAGCCTGGTGCCATCCTTTGAACAATAATTTCTATCGCTAGTGTATATAGTCCCGCATTTGGGACAGAAGACACTCTCACTATAGGGTGGTGGCGGCGGCGGCCTATGCACTATCCTCCCCTGGGGAGGAGGATATGGAGGGGCAGATTCTTGCTGAGGTTGGTCCTTGAACCTCAAAGGCGCCCCATCCTTTGTGCAATACTGGACATCCTCAGTATACCCTGTGCCGCATTTAGGACAATACTTGGTCTCCATTGCATCTCCGACTAACGCACCTGCTGCCGCACCAACCGCACCCCCAATAAGAGCGCCTTCCGTTGTATGACCAGACTGATGTCCTATAACCGCCCCTGTGCCTGCACCTATCAATGTTCCTAACCCAGCCCCTTTCTGGGTTGTAGTGCACCCGGAAAGCGCTGCTATGCTCAAGGCAATCACTACTACAAATAATTTCTTCATCTAATCACCTCCTTCTCACATCTTAAATTATATACCTTTTGATTCCAAAAATCAATAAAAATTTGACTGGATACTAAATATATGGTAGAATATAAATATGAACTGTAAAATATTACTGAAGAAGGAACTGGCTCCAAAGATGCATTACCTTAAAGTAGATTCACCCCTGATAGCGAAGAAGGCAAAACCCGGACAGTTTGTAATAATCAGGTTACATGAAGCAGGCGAAAGGATACCCCTTACCATTGCAGACAGTGACCCTGATAAGGGAACCATTACACTACTTGTCCAGGAGGCAGGCAAGACCACTACCCTGCTCGGCAGGATGAAAGAAGGTGAATCTATTCAGGACATGGCTGGACCATTAGGCACACCAAGCCATATTGATAAGTTTGGAAAAGTGGTATGCGTAGGCGGGGGATTCGGGATAGCTGCGATTCACCTTATTGCAAAGGCGCTGAAGGACGTTGGGAACGAAGTCGTTTCCGTAATAGGGGCGCGAAGTAAAGACCTGCTAATTATGGAAGATGAGATGAAGAACGCTTCCTCTGCCTTAAAGATTGCTACTGATGACGGGAGTTACGGAGAAAAAGGATTTGTAACGGATATTTTAAGAAAATTGCTCAATGAAGAGAAAAAACCTGACCTCGTAATAGCAGTTGGACCTGTTCCTATGATGAAGGCTGTATCTGAGATGACAAGACCTTCTGGTATAAAGACTATGGTTAGTCTCAATCCTATTATGATAGACGGGACAGGAATGTGCGGCGGATGCAGGGTAAACGTAGGTGGCAAAACGAAGTTTGCCTGCGTAGAAGGACCTGATTTTGACGGGCACCAGGTTGACTTTGACCTTTTAATGAAACGCCAGAAGACCTATACAGCACTTGAAAAAGAATCTATGAGGACATTGGAACATGGCAACAAATATTGTAGAGAATAAAAAATCCATACCAAGGCAGGAGATGCCTGCCCATGACCCAATCTTGAGAGGTAAGAGTTTTAGTGAAGTTGCATTGGGATATAATAAAGATATTGCAATCCTTGAGGCATCCAGGTGCCTGCAATGCAAGAATCCAAAATGCGTCCCTCTCTGCCCTGTCCATATTGATATACCCGGATTTATAAAATTAATAAAGGAAGGGGATTTCCTCAAAGCAGCCCAGAAATTGAAAGAGACGAACAGCCTCCCTGCTATTTGTGGAAGGGTGTGTCCCCAGGAGGTCCAGTGTGAAAAGGGGTGTATCCTGGGCAAGAAGGGGGAGTCTGTTGCTATAGGAAATTTAGAGCGGTTTACCGCAGATTTCGAAAGGGAACACGGAAATATCGTTATGCCCGGCATATCAGGTTTTTCAGGCAAGTCAGTCGCTATCGTCGGTTCAGGCCCTGCAGGACTCTCTTGTGCAGGTGACCTTATAAAGAAGGGACATAAAGTAACGGTATTTGAGGCGATGCACAAGCCGGGCGGGGTCCTTACGTATGGAATCCCGGAATTCCGCCTGCCAAAGGCTGTGGTAGAATCAGAGATAGAGATGCTCAAAAAGATGGGTGTCCGAATTATACCCAATGTAATTATTGGTAAGACGGTAACGATTGACGAACTATTTCATCAGGGATTTGACGCCGTCTTCTTAGGACTTGGGGCAGGGCTGCCGCAATTCATGAATATACCGGGTGAGAATTTAAGCGGGGTCTATTCTGCAAATGAATTCCTCACACGCGCAAATCTGATGAAGGCTTATCTATTTCCTGAATATGACACGCCGATTATCGTAGGTAAAAGGGTAGCAGTAATAGGCGGAGGTAATACAGCAATGGACGCAGCACGCACAGCCTTAAGACTTGGACCCGAAAAGGTCTATATCGTTTACAGGCGTTCAAGAGAAGAGATGCCTGCCAGGATAGAAGAGGTGAGACACGGTGAAGAAGAGGGTATTGAATTCTATAACCTGACACTGCCTGTTAGATTCATCGGAAATGAACAAGGGATACTTACTGAAATGGAATGCGTAAGGATGGAATTGGGTGAAGAAGATGTATCCGGAAGGAGACGTCCTATTCTAATAAAAGGTTCTGAGTTTATACTGAAGATAGATACAGCAATAATAGCTATAGGCACCACTGCCAATCCATTGGTTGCCGGCACTACGCCGGGACTTGTAACAAATAAGTATGGATACATAATAGTAGACAGCCTGACAGGAAGGACGTCTATGGAAGGGGTATTTGCGGCAGGAGACATAGTCACAGGTTCTGCTACAGTTATAGAGGCGATGGGCGCCGGCAAATCAATAGCCCATGCAATTGATGAGTATATAATGGCGAGATGAAACTTATCTTTATCCGGCATGGAGAAACGTTGTGGACCAGGGAGATGCGGTACCAGGGCAGGAGTGATATTCCTCTCACTGAAAAAGGAAAGAAGCAGGGTGTTCTCATCTCTAAATATCTGCAGAAACTCAAGCCCGCGCACATATATTCTTCTCCATTAAAAAGGGCATACGAGACCGCCTTGACTATCAGTGAGGAATGTCCAGTCAAACCTATAATCATTGACGAGAGAATCAGTGAAATATCCTTCGGCAAATGGGAAGGGTTAACCCCTGCCGATGTGGAATCAAAATATCCTGTAGAATTTAAGTTATGGCTGGAACAAGGTGTTGCCTTCACACCACCTCAGGGAGAAGACAAGAGGTCATTGGAAAAGAGGGTGGTCTCATTTTTAAAAGAGATTTTTAAAGACTATTCAAGTCAAACCCCTTCCCCGACGCTTGCAATAGTCTGCCATGGCGGCCCAATAAGAATTGCATTGCTTACAGTTCTGAAAACCCCTCTTCAATCATTCCAACTCCTGAAACTTGACCCGGCGTCTATAAGCATCATAGAGGGTGATGAGAAATTTCCTTATATATCACTCGTTAATTCTACGTCGCATCTGGAAGAAAATGAATGAAACAGCTTTTTTAGACGCTAAGGGGCTGTTCTGCCCTGCCCCGATTTATCTGACTGCAAAAAAGATAAAGGAGATGGAGCAAGGTCAGGTCTTAAAGGTCCTCTCTGATGACCCCGGGATACTACAGGATATGCCTGCCTGGTGTAAGGCAAGCGGGAATGAACTCATAGGATTTGAACAAGAAAACGGAACATACCTATTCCTGGTAAGGAAGGAAAAAATTCAGAAATGATGCTGAATCAACCTTCTTTCTTCTTAATTGCATTCCACATGGCAAGCGCCTCCCTGGCATTTCGTGCCTTCTTCTTGCCAAATACATGGTCATGCCTTCTCTTCATCTTATCAAAACTATCTTTCAGGACCTCGCTCATATTGAAGGAATTCTCTTCCTCTGCAATCTGGACGTAGAATAATATCTGAAATAAAAGGTCACCCAATTCCTCTTTTAAATGCTCGTCATCCCCCTTATCTACCGCCTCTATAACCTCGTATGCCTCTTCAATCAAATATGGCTTTAAACTTATGTGAGTCTGTTCCCTGTCCCACGGGCATCCATTATGACTGCGAAGCCTCTTCATCAAAAGCCTCAACTTATTAAAGAGTCTCCCCTCTTTTTCGTTATTTATCATTGCCAATTTTTCTGCTTTCCTGTAAAAGGTTCAAAAATGCCTCCGCTTCTTTCAAAGATGAAACCTGGCGGCAAGGGGGTAAAGAATCCAAAAACATCCTTCCATAATGGCGGGTCCTGATACGCGGGTCTAAGATGGCTACTATGCCAAAATCATCCTTCCGGCGAATGAGCCGCCCAAAACCCTGTTTCAGCCGCAAGATTGCCTGCGGGACCTGATATTGAAGGAACGGGTTTTCTCCCTGACGTTTCAATTCTTCAAGTCTCGCTTCAACTACCGGTTCATTTGGAACTGAAAAAGGTAAACGGGTGATTATCACACACTCCAATGCTGTCCCAGGCACATCTACTCCCTGCCAGAATGTGGAAGTCCCCAGAAGGACAGAACCTTCCACCTCCTTGAAATCCTTCAATAGGCGATAAGAGGACATATCCCCCTGGCGTAAAATTGGATATTTAGATACCCTGGTAGAAAGCTCAGAATATATACGGTCTAAATCTTCATAACTTGTGAATAGGACAAATGCCCGTCCCCCGGTAATTTCTAATAGAGCCTCAATCTCCATGGCTAAAGAGTTAATATACTCTTCATGTTTTGTGCCAGGGTCAGAAATACCATCCTGTAGATAGAGAATCGCCTGCTCCTGGTAATTGAACGGCGAGCCTAAAATAATTTCTTCTGAGTCTTTTAATCCCAATCGGCTCTTGATGAATTTGAAATTGCCCTGGGTAGTCAATGTGGCTGAGGTCAAAATCACGTGCCCAGTCTTGTCAAATACCAGACTCTGGAGCGCAGCACCCACATTAACCGGAGCCGCACGAAGAGAGTATTTAGGCCGTGCACGTTTTGTCTCTGCTTCAGCCCAGTAAACAAACCCCTCTTCCTGCTGTTCCAATATCTTCCTTAAGGCAGAACGAGCCGCATCTAACCGCTGGATATTGGCAGAGAGTTCAAACCGGTCATCATCATCTTTCAGTTTATCAAGAAGCCGGTTCAAACTGCTGATTATGTCAATCAAAGGTTCATTTAAAGTGTTTGATATGAAATCCGTAGAATGGAGCCGCAGGACCGTCTCACCCTTTGGGAATTTATCAGATAATTCCCGGAAGAAATCTTTCCCTGTCCGACGGGCATTCTCCAATGCCTTTTCTGATTTCTCCAGCTTCCCTGGACCTGAGAAATTCAATCGGCTCAAAAGTCCCTTCCCTGAATTCGGGTTATAAACAGAATCCAATAAAAATTTCCAGCCTGAATCAGAAAACTCTAACCCTAAATAATCAGTCGCCACGTCTTCTAAGTTGTGTGCCTCATCAAATACCAGGACCTCAGCCTGTGGTAAAACCCCGCCGCCGGCAATTAAATTGGTAAAATACAGGTGATGGTTGACTATAAGGATATGGGATGAGAATCTTTCACGGTAGGCTTTGAAATAAAAACAGTTTTTAAAATTGGGACATTTTTTCTCAGGGCACAAATCACTCTCCCTGCATACCATTTCCCACGTGCTGGCACTTAGTTCAAAGTCCAAATCCAGCCTTAAACCTGATGTTGTCTTCCTGCTCCAACTCAAGATGCGGGCTAACTCTTCCTGTTCAGCATCCGTATCAAATAACCCCTGTGATAAAATGCGATTCAACCGCCAGAGGCAGAGATAATTCCCGCCACCCAAACAGAGTGTGAATTTCAGGTCTAATCCAAGCGTCTCTTTTAGAAACGGGAGGTCTTTTTCAATCAACTGCTGCTGCAGCGCCTTGGTATAGGTTGATACTATCACCCGTTTCTGATTTTCTACAGCCCAAAAAGATAACGGAATCAAATATGCCCAACTCTTACCTACCCCTGTCCCGGCTTCAATTATTAAGTGTCTGCCAGAGGTTACGGTATTACAAATTGCCCCGGCCATCTGCTGCTGCTCTTGCCTGACCTCATACCCTGTTAACGAACCGGCAAGTATTCCGTCTTTGCTCAAAACTTCTACTGCCTTGCTAAGACTTTCGTCTACGGTATTCACCATCTCCTTAATCTCAGAGATTACTATAATCTTTCCAAATTTGTATATATTTCTAAAAACTGTCCAGGAGTAACTATTTGAATTCCAGAATATTCACCAAGTCTCAAAAGGTGATTGTCGCCTGTTACAATATAATCCACTTCACCTGCTGCTGCACAGTGTAAAAATTTATCATCAGATGGGTCTTGTGTTACGATTGAATCTGAATGAAATTTTGGTGTAACAACAATACAAATTTCTTTAATCCCCTTGACGAATGATTCTATTCCTTCAGTGTCCCATACATGTCTTTTCCTGATTTTGGGATAGTTTAAAACCTTCTGTATCTCAACTATAATCTCTTCTGACATAACAATCTCAATCAGGTTCTTTCTAAAAAGTCCTAATATCCTGGATGGATTTCCCTGGGAAGATATTACAGCGCTTACAAATAGGTTTGTGTCTAAAACTATCTTTAGCATCTGCTATTTTTTTCTGACACTTTTAATAGCCTCACTGATATCTTTCTCAATAATAGGCAAAGGTACCTTTTTATTCTTCTGCTGTACCTTGTCTATCATTCCGAAAAACACTTCTTTCTCCCTCTGCCATTTTTCTAACTGCCAGATAGGAATCACCGCAGCCAACGGACGCCCTTTCCTCTCAATTATATATTGGTCATCCCTTAGATTCACTCTGTTAAGAATCTCCCCCAGGTTATGTCTAATCTCCAACGTTGATATCTTTTTTAACATTTTGCACCCTCCTTTTCAATTATTACATCTATTATAAGTATATCATATATTATAGTTCTGTCAAGACAAAATTTTGTTTTTTCTTGCGTGTAACAGGATATCTCTGGGGGGCTACTTTGAGGCAAGAAGTTTTCTTAGTTCTGGATGAGCTCCAAATTCTTCACGAATTCCTTCCATAACCCACATCCTCATCAGTGTCTGATAACCAAGACCCTTGTATTTAGCAATAAACTTAGCCAAGTCAATCTGACGTTGTCCCATTCTTAAAGTAAGAGAACGTTTTCTCTCTTCTTTCCTTCCAGCAACTCTCCTTAAAAGCTCAGGAGCAAATTCAAACGGTTCTTTGGCCTCAACAAATTCACCTGGATAGTCAAGTGGACTATGGGTATCCCAGAAACGAGACTCCTCTTTCTCAGATTTAAATTTGGGGATTTTCTTTATCATCATTTCACACCTTTCCTCTTTTTGTAATAACGCCTTCCCTTCTCATCCATATCTCTGGTACTGATTACCCTTATCAGACCTCTATCTTTAATGATAAAAACTATAAAGAGATATCTCCCATCTTCTGTAATAGCATAAGCAACATATTTACCTTCCCTACTCTTCTGATAGAAAGGCTTACAAAATAAGATTGCCTCTTCAACCTCGGAAACACTAACTCCATGTTTGGCTATATGATTTTCAAATATTATTTTTCCCCGAGACTTCAATCAAACCCAAAGCCGAATGTAAAACAGAATAACTTGTGTTATAAAGACATTTGTTTTCGTAAGGGCCTCAGATGAGACCAGGATAATTTTTCATGTTTGCCAAATCTTCAGGTTTCTGAATACGGACTATCGGCACTGAAGCAACGGCACGGGCTTTGACTGACCCTGTTGGAATTCCTTCTCGTTTGGACACTTCACGGTCAATCAAATCCCACATTGGCGTATCTACAATACCGGCACAGACACAATTAACTCATTTTATTTAAATATATTACATCATTTGGCTGGCAAGATGTTGTCTTAGACCATCTTGAATGGGTCTAATATTTTTTCTATCCTGTCTTTTTTAAGATTGCTCTTTTCAAAGGCTACTTCTTTTATTGACCTTTTGGTGCGGACTGCTTCTTTGGCAATCTCTGCTGCTTTAGCATACCCTATGTAAGGATTCAATGCCGTTATAATGCTGATACTCTTATCTGCAAATTCGCGGCACCTTGCCTCATCTGCTGTTATGCCATCTATACACTTCTCATCTAAGACCTTACACCCATTTGTGAGTATATCAATGGATTGGAGTCCATTGTGTGCTACTACCGGCATCATTACATTCAGTTCCAACTGTCCTGCCTGGGAGGCAAGGGTAATGGTTAAGTCATTCCCTATAATCTGGAATGCCACCATGTCAATCGCCTCAAGCATCACAGGGTTTACCTTGCCAGGCATGATGGACGAGCCTGGCTGAACTGGAGGAAGGACAATCTCAGCCAGACCTGTATTAGGACCAGAACTCAATAATCGTAAATCATTGGCTATCTTTATTAGGTCTATAGCCAGGAGTTTTAATGCAGAAGATAGGTGGACAAAATCGTTCAGGTTCTGGGTTATCTCTATGAGGTCCGGGGCTGGTCTTAAATCAATGTCTGTCAATTGCGATAACCTCTTAACGACCTTTTTCTGGTATCCTGGCAAAGTATTTAAACCTGTCCCAACTGCAGTCCCACCGATGTTCAATTCTTTTATAGCCTCACCTGCCATCTTTATGCGTTCGGTTGATTTTGCAATCATACTTGCCCATGCCTTGAATTCCTGTCCCAATCTGATTGGCACGGCATCCTGGAGATGAGTTCGTCCTGATTTTATTATACCCATAAATTCTCTGGATTTTGAATTCAGGCTTTTCTTTAGATTATCCAATGAATTCAGAAGTTGAGGCAGTTTAAATAACGATGCTATGCGCATAGTAGTAGGAAATATATCATTAGTTGACTGTGCCATATTTACATGGTCATTGGGATGGATTATTGAATAATCCCCCTTCTTACCCTTGAGATATTCTATTGCCCTGTTGGCAAGGACCTCATTTGCGTTCATGTTGAATGATGTTCCTGCACCTGCCTGGAATACATCTACCCTAAACTCGCTGTTGAATTTACCGTTGATAACCTCTCTTGCTGCCTTGATTATAGCCATCCCCTTCTTACTCGGGAGTGCGCCAAGTTCCATGTTCGTCTGGGCTGCTGCCATCTTAATCAGGGCTATAGCCTTCACCATCTCAAGAGGAAGTCTCATACCGCTTATAGGGAAGTTTTCTATAGCCCTGAGCGTCTGAATCCCATAATATGCGTTTTCAGGAATTTTCTTTTCGCCTAAAGAGTCCTTTTCTATTCTCATAAGATTGCCACGCTCCTTTAACGGGACAGTCCCCCTTATTCAATGCTTTTCAGGTATTTTTCTGCCATTACTGCTGCTATAGTTCCATCACCTGCGGCAGTCGTAACCTGCCGGACTGTCTTGTTCCGCACATCGCCTACGGCATATATGCCTTTGCAGGTGGTTTCCATATTCTCATCAGTAAATATATATCCGTTCTCGTCTAATTTCACAAGTCCTTTTAGAAAATCTGTAGCAGGTACCATGCCTATGTATATGAATAGCCCTTGCACAGGCAAGTCCTTTTCCTCACCTGTCTGGACGTTTTTTATGTTCAAAGAGGAGATAACCTCTTTACCGTTAATAGAAGTTACAACCGTATTTAATATCACTTCAATCTTCTTGTTAGCAAATAACGACTCCTGGAGCACTTTTTCTGCCCGGAATGCATCCCTTCTATGAATCAGATATAGTTTCGTGGCAAAACGGGTCAAATAAACAGACTCCTCAACTGCGGAGTCCCCCCCGCCTACGACTGCTATTACCTTGTCACGGTATAGAGGCCCATCACATAATCCGCAGTAAGATACGCCGCGTCCGGCGAGTTCTTTTTCACCTGGTACATTCAGCAATCTCGGCAAAGCACCTGTTGCTATGATAACTGCCCTGGTAACATACATATCGTCTCCAACAGAAATTATTCTTTTATTCCCATCTAAGCATAAAGAAGCGACTTCACCCTGCATATATTCAAGTCCCCATTCCATGGCATGTGCCTTCATCTTCTCGGATAACTCAGACGCTGAGGTGCCGCCGGGAAAACCCGGATAGTTGTCCACCCTCTCTGTCAGTAGTAACTGCCCGCCTGCCATGCCCTTTTCTATCAATAGTGTTTTAAGTCTTGAGCGGCAGGTATAGAGGGCGCATGACAGCCCTGCAGGTCCTCCGCCTATGATTATGACATCGTAATATTTTTCTGACATGTTGGTTTCCCTTTCTTATCTCTCCTTATTTATCTTCATCAACATAACAGGTATCGCTATCTTTATATTTGCATTCTGGCTTATGGCCAATCTTGTCTCTTCAATCGTATCTGATATATTGAGCAGGCCCTCTGTAGAATAATCCTTAGATAATTTCATTATCTTATCCTTTCTATACGGATTAATCAGAATAGAATGGGAGGCGCCGCACTTTATAACGAGCATGTCCCTGAACCATCCTGCAAGGATGTAGAGGACATCTTCTATTTCTGCTCTCTCTTTATCAAAGAGCCAGAGTTTCTCCTTGGGTTCTTCCATAGTCTCCATGAACATATCAATTACTTCGTCCTTTGAAGCATCTTCATTATGCCCTGAAGCATGAGGGAACTTCACTACCTGACACCTTGATATAATAGTGGGTAATAGCATCTTAATATTGGAAGAGGTTAATATTAGAAGCGCATCACCTGGCGGTTCCTCCAGGGTTTTTAACAGGCAGTTTGCTGCCTCTTCTGTCATAGTATCTGCGTCAATAATGGTATAAACCTTATATCTACCCTCATACGGCTTCATGGAGATTTCTCCCTGCAGATTACGTATGTCTTCTATCTTGATTGAATTTGAATCATCCCCCCGGAGAATCCATCTGACATCCGGGTGATTATTATTCTCTATTTTCTTGCAGCTGCTGCACAGTTCACAGGATTCCGGTTTTTTTGTTTCACAATTCAATATCTTTGCCAACGTCTTTGCCGTTTCTTTTTTACCTGAACCAGCGGGTCCGCTAAATAGATAGGCATGGGCAAGCCTGCCCCGGACGATAGAGGAACGTAGTTGAGAGATAAGTTTATTATTCATTAATTAAGCCGAGCAAGCTCGGCAACTACAATATTTTGAAATTCCTGTACTCTAAATTATCCATTACTATCTTCCGAACCTTGTCCTGGACCTGATTCAAGTCTCCTTTTACCCTGACTATCTTTATGCGTTCTGGTTCTTCACTTGCTATAGTAAGGTATCCTCTTCTAACTCTCCTGTGATACTCTAACGACCTCTTTTCTATGCGGTCATTCCTGCCAGACCTCTTGAGACCTTTTAATATATCCATGTCTAACAATATTGTCAAATCAGGTTTAAGCCCGGAGGTAACGAAATCCCCCAACTTTTTTATCAATTTCCTATCCAGGCCACATCCAAATCCCTGGTATGCAATCGTAGCATCTAAGAATCTGTCGCATATAACTACCTTGCCGCTTTTAAGTGCAGGCAATAGGACATCCTGGACTATCTCGGCACGGCTTGCCATATATAATAACATCTCGCTCTTATGGCTTATATCTCTATTCTTCGTATCCAATAGCAGCCTTCTGAGTCTCTCCCCAATCCTTGTCCCGCCAGGCTCTCTGGTAATAAGCACTTTATAACCTTTTCTCTTGAGATATCTACCGAATAGTTTACAGTGGCTGCTCTTCCCGCTGCCCTCCGGACCTTCAAATGTAATGAAGTATCCTAAACGTCTTTCCTTCGCCATGTGGTGGTACCCTTTCTATCTTCTAAAACAATACCCAGATTATTCAGACTGTCCCTGATGATGTCGCTCAGTTCAAAATCACGTCTTTCCCTGACCTTATCCCTCAGTTCCACGATAAGTTTTATCAATTCATCTGTAAGTTTGGAGTCTTCTTGAGCAGTCTCAAATTTGTCAGAACTAAATAACCCGAGTAACCCGCCAAGTTCCAACAGGGTGAATTTTGCACAATTCAACATGGGACCTTTCTTATCAGTCGGTATGCGTGGTTCTTCTATAAACTTATTGGTAAAATTGACCAATTCAAACAGGATGGATAAAGCCTTTGCCGTATTAAAGTCATCATCCATCGCCTCTTCAAATCCATTCCTAACATCCTCTATCTGCTTATAAAATACATTCATATCCTGTGACAATTTTTCCATATCTATATATTGCAGGTCAGTACCGCTTTCTAAATGGGACTGTAGAAATCTATCTATAGATTCAAACAATATATAAAACCTATCCCTTGCCTTCAATGCCTCATCTAATCTTGCGAGACTGAAATCTATCGGATGTGCATAATGAGTAGATAAGAAAAAGAGTTTCAAAACCTCCGGATGATACTTTTTCAGGACATCCTTTATAGAAACAAAATTCCCTATGGATTTGGACATCTTCTCGCCATTTATAGTAAGGAGACCATTATGCATCCAGTACTTTGCAAATTGGGTGCCACTGAAACTTTCGGATTGACATATCTCGTTCTCATGATGGGGGAATATCAGGTCCCTGCCGCCCCCGTGTATGTCAAAACCTGGTCCCAAATATTTCATGCTCATTGCAGAACACTCTATATGCCAGCCGGGTCTGCCCATGCCCCATGGGCTATCCCAGTAAGGCTCATTGGGCTTTACCTTTTTCCACAAGGCAAAATCTAACGGGTCTTTCTTTTTTTCTGTTGGCTCAATGCGGGCACCTGCCATCATCTCATCCAGGGTTTGATTGGACAACTTCCCGTAATCTGGAAATTTCCGGACATGAAAATATACATCCCCTTCTGCCTCGTATGCATAGCCTGTCTCTATAAGTTTTGATATGATGCTTATCATATCTGATATATGTTCCGTAGCCTTTGGCTCTATATCTGCCTTTTTAACGCCTAATGCTTTCATATCTTCATAATAGGATACAAGATACCTCTCTGCAACTTCCTTAACAGCAGATTTCAATACATTTGAATTTTCCTTATCTGCACCCTTATTCTTTAATTCTTCATCAGCTTTTGCTATTATTTTATCATCTACATCAGTGACATTCCTGACCAGGACGACATTATATCCTTTAAACTGCAGGTATTTCCTGACCACGTCAAATACAATCGCCCCTCTTGCATGTCCTACGTGGCATTCATCATAGACCGTGACCCCGCAGACATACATCCTTACATTTCCATCCTCTATAGGGACAAACTCTTCTTTCCTGCGGGTTAATGAATTGGTTATAAAGATTGGCATATAATTTTTTAATCCTCTTCAGCACGTTTCTTAACCGATACAACAGCATAGCATGCTATCCCCTCTACCCTGCCTAATGCCCCCATGCCCTCGGCAGTGGTAGCTTTTACATTTACACAATCCTTAGATATGCCTAATACACTGGATATTACTTCAGCCATCTTTGCCTTAAAATGGCCTAAGACGGGTTCCTCTGCAATGATTACGCTATCAACATTATGGACAGTATATTCCTTCTTTAAAATCATCTTATTCACGCGCCTCAATAGTTCCAGACTGGATATGTCCTTATAAGTCACGTCATCCTGCGGGAAATGGATGCCTATGTCTCCTCCCCCTATCGCCCCGAGCATGGCATCGCATATAGCGTGGAGGAGGGCATCCCCGTCAGAATAACCCTCTAAGCCTAGAACATACGGAATTTCCACGCCGCCGAGCATGAGTTTTCTGCCCTTGCCTAACCTATGTATATCGTATCCTATACCAAACCGCATAGGTCCTCCGGTGTCGTAATCTTAATATTGCTGTATGAACCCATAACTACCTTGACCTTATGCCCCATAGCCTCTACCAATGCCGCATCATCCGTAGCATCAATACCCAATCTCTTTGCCCGTTTATATGCACTCAGAATCAATTCTCTCCTGAATGCCTGCGGAGTCTGAGCCTCCCAGAGTAATTCTCTATTTAAGGTAGAATGAATTACCCTGTCTTTCATGACCTGTTTAACCGTTGCCCTTTCAGGGACAGCTGCTACTGCTGCACCTGAACTTGATGCTTCTTTTATCACCCTTGAAATAATTTTAAAGTCAACAAAAGGCCGCACGCCATCATGTATCAAGACGAGGTCACTATCTAAAGAAACCTCTTTTAAACCATTATATACTGACAATAATCTCGTCTTCTCACCCTTAACAACGTTCTTGACATTCTTCAAACCATAACGCTTAACTATATTATCATTACAATATTTTATATATTTGGAATGAACTACTATAATAATCTCATCTATAATAGAAGAAGCGTTCAATGCAATTAGGGTATGTGCCAGAATAGGTTTGTCCCCCAGGAGGATATACGGTTT
The DNA here is from genome assembly GCA_964449965.1 of uncultured Planctomycetia bacterium. Taxonomy (GTDB): domain Bacteria; phylum Omnitrophota; class Gorgyraeia; order CAYVEO01; family CAYVEO01; genus CAYVEO01. Next base: position 23,877 of record CAYVEO010000022.1, on the reverse strand, counting down.
ATCAATTCCGCCGGACCCCCCCATCCTGCTGCCTCTTCCTGCAGCAGGAACTACTGCAGAGATTTTCATTCATCTCCCCGGCTCGGTAATTTTGCAAATATCATCCTGCCAGCAGCAGTCTGCAGAACGCTTGAGACAACTACGCTTATGCTCTGGCCTATCATGGACTTGCCGCCCTCAACAACTACCATCGTGCCATCGTCTAAATAAGCAACGCCCTGATTATATTCCTTCCCTTCCTTCACCAGCCTGATCTCCATCAGTTCACCCGGCAGCACTACGGGTTTGAGCGTATTAGCCAGTTCATTTATGTTGAGGATTGTTACACCCTGGAGTTCTGCAACCTTATTTAGATTGTAATCATTAGTAAGTATCTTTGCATTTAGAATCTTTGCCAATTTAACTAACTTTGCATCAACGTCCTCTATATCAGGGAGGTCTTCTTCGTGTATCCTCACATCTATATCGGTAGACTTGCGAATCTTGTTTAATATATCCAATCCCCTCCTGCCTCTATTTCGCTTCAGGACGTCAGGCGAGTCTGCTATCTGCTGTAACTCCTTTAACACGAAACGCGGTATGACAAATTTGCCTTCTATGAATTTGGTCTGGGCTATATCCGAAATTCTTCCGTCTATGATAACGCTGGTATCCAGTATTATTACCTCTTCTTTCACGTCCTGTCTTGTAAACTTTACATAAGGGATAACCAGACTGAATTCATCCCTTCCTCTTAAGGCAATCACCATGCCAAGGTAACAGAAGACCAGGGCAAGGACTGCAGTCAGTGCATTTTTAATCGCCTCATCTATTGGCGCCCATAGAAACGTAAATTTTATAAGGTAAGCCATCATTACGCCAAATATCAATCCGAAGACTGCTGCAGACAAACCCCTTACCGATACTCTTCTAGAACATACCTCAAGAACGATAACCGTTATTGCACCCACCAGACCTATTCCCGCCCCTACCAGATTCCCTATAACCTTCGCCGGCTCTCCTTCCCTGAATATAAAACCCAATTGATAACCAACACCAGTACATAATAGAACAAATAATATACGTATATATAATAGATTCACTTTATTTATCCCTCTCCTTTCTTTTATACCGCAGCCTCAATCGCTTCTTGGACAGTATCAATGCCTATAATATCCATATCACCTTTACTTTTTAAGCCCTTAAGATTGGTTTTGCTCAATATACATCTCTTAAACCCAATCCTTTCCGCTTCCAGAATCCTGTTCTGCACCTGTGTTACGCCTCGCACCTCCCCTGCCAATCCTATCTCTCCTAATACTACCTCATCCTTCTTTGCAGGAATTTCTTTAAGACTTGAATAAACTGCCACTGCTACCCCAAGGTCACATGATGGCTCCGTAATCTTTAATCCCCCGGCAACATTTACAAATACATCCTGTGCCGCCAGTCCTAACCCTACCCTTTTTTCTAAAACAGCCAGTATAAGCGCCACCCTGTTATAGTCTAAACCCGTGGTCCTGCGTCTCGGCAGACCAAAATTGGTAGGGCTTACCAATGCCTGAATCTCAACTAATATAGGCCTTGTCCCCTCTATACAGGGAACGACTACAGAACCTGAGACGTCCAACGGCCTCTCCATAAGAAATAGTTCTGAAGGGTTCTCAACCTCTATTAGCCCTGAAGATGACATTTCAAATATACCTATCTCGTTCGTTGAGCCAAACCTGTTCTTTACTGCACGCAGGATTCTGTAATTGTGGTGGCGTTCCCCTTCAAAATACAGGACCGTATCCACTATATGTTCCAATACCCTCGGACCTGCTATAGAGCCGTCCTTTGTCACGTGTCCTACCAAAAAGATGGACGTGCCTTTTGCCTTGGCAAAAGAGGTCAACTGGGCAGCACATTCTCGGACCTGGCTCACACTGCCGGGGCTTGAGGCAATATCCGAACGGTATAATACCTGGATAGAATCTATCACGGCGACCTTTGGAGAAGACTTATCCATGTATTCCAGAATCATGTCCAGATTAGTTTCATTTACTAAGTATAGGTCTTTAGAATTAGCACCAAGCCTCTCAGCCCTTAGTTTTGTCTGCCGTGTTGATTCCTCCCCGCTTACATAAAGGACGTTGTCCCCTCCCAGGCTCAAGGCATTGGATACCTGCAGTAAAAGGGTTGACTTACCTATGCCTGGCTCACCCCCTACCAATATTACAGAGCCGGAAACAATCCCCCCGCCTAATATCCTGTCAAATTCAGAATTTCTGGTTTTTAACCTCTCCTCCTTTTCTATGCTGACCTGAGTAATAGGCATCGGGGCTTCTTTGGCAAGCGGCATCATGGCTGCCTTATGAACAGGGATTTCAATTTCTTCAACTATTGAATTCCATTTATTGCATTCAGGACATTTACCTTCCCACCGCGGCAACTTGTGTCCGCATTCCTGACAAACATATATCGTCTTAGTCTTAGCCATTATCCTCTATCGTCTGAATAGAAATCCCCGATTACCTTCCTGCTTCTTTTCTTCCTGAGATTCCTCTTCTTTACCTTTTTGAAGTAATTTCCATGGATGCTTCTTCAAGTCAATGATAAGTTCTTCCATATCCCTGTAGACCTTATCGTCTGAGATTAACTTCCCTACAGTCCCCTCACCCCTGTCTATCTTGTCTAATATACCCTGAGCAGTACGTGTCAGGTCCCGCAGCTCATTGGTAAGAAGCCTCAAATCATCTGAGAGGTCTTTTGAATTCTTTACAGTCTCTTTTATAGAATCCTGCACTTCTTTATCATCTATTATTGTACTCAAGGAATCTACTAAATGCTCTATCTTGCTTACAACACCTAATCCTTGGACAGTCAGGTCTTCTACTGATGCAGGGTCCTTGCCCTTGACGCTATCTCCATCTTTCAGGAACTTCTTTCCCTTTGAACCAGGGATTATCTCTATATATTTTTCACCCAATAGTCCAAGCGTATTTACTGTAATAGCAGCATCCTCCTCTACCCTTGCATATTTTCTTAAGTAGATATCAACCAATGCCAGGGACGTACCTTCTTTCTCGTCATAGAATGACCGGACAGACTTTATCTCTCCCACCTGCACCCCTGCCAATCTAACAGGTGCGCCTACAGAGACCCCGTTCACAAAGTTGAATAGAACTTTAACGTTATACCCTCCCTCGCCCACTCTTATATCGCTTATACGAAATATCATTACAACCAATATCACAATACCTACAAATGCAAATATCCCAACCTTTAATTCTGTATTTTTAGCCATTAAATCCCTCCCGTGCATTTGTTATTGGTCCTGCAGCAGCCCCTGTAATAAACTGCCGGACTATAGGGTTACCGGTATTCTTTATTTCATCAGGGCTGCCTGACTGGATAATAGAGCCATTATATAACATCGCAATCTTATCACCTATCTTATATGCACTGACCATATCATGAGTAACTACAACAGAGGTAACTTTTATTTTCTCATGAAGTTCCCTTATAAGGGTGTTTATGCCATCTGCCATGATCGGGTCAAGACCGGTCGTAGGTTCGTCATACAGGACTATCTTGGGAGACATGCAAATGGCCCGTGCCAGAGCCACCCTCTTCTTCATCCCGCCGCTAAGTTGAGAAGGACTTAAAGACTCTATGCCTTCAAGCCCTACCATTGTAAGGCATTCCTTTACCCTTTTCCTGATAAAATCCATGTCCTTTTTCGTATGCTCTATTAAACCGAATCCCACGTTCTCCTCCACTGTAAGAGAATCAAATAGGGCAGAACCCTGGAACAACATACCGAAATTAAGATGCAGTGACTCAAGTTCTTTCCCGCTCATCTTCGCAATATCAACGCCATCTATCAGGATATCTCCGGCATCCGGCTTTATCAACCCTATGATATGTTTCAACAGGACACTTTTCCCGCAGCCACTTCTGCCAATAATTACAAGGGTCTGCCCCTTATCTATGGAAAGGTTCACGCCATCCAATACCTTTTTACCGTTAAATGACTTATATAGATTTCTTATTTCTATCATATATTACCATAAAACAAAATAAAACAGGGCAGTAAAGAGACAGTCTGCTGCAATAATCAATATAAATGATGTAACGACTGAAGCAGTAGTAGCCCTCCCGACCCCCTCTGCCCCGCCTTCGGTCTTGAAACCCTCCATACACCCGATAATGGATATGATAATGGCAAAGACAAAGGATTTAAATAATCCCGTAAATATATCCTTAGGGAGCAGCGGGTCATATGTCATAGACATATACATGGTAGGGCTTATCTTGAGTTTCCATACCCCTACCATATAACCCCCGAAGATTCCTATGATATCCGCATATATAGTCAAAATAGGAAGCATTATTATGGAGGCTAAGAAACGCGGGACAACGAGATACTTTATGGGATTCGTGGCGAGTGTCTCTAATGCATCTATCTGCTCCGTGACCTTCATCGTCCCTACCTCTGCCGTTATAGAGGCGCCTATCCTGCCTGCTACTATCAAGGCTGTAAGCACAGGTCCTATCTCCCTTATCATAGATAGTGCTACCAGACTCGCTATGTATATCTCTGCTGATATTTGTTTCATTTGATATGCACTCTGGAATGCCAGGACCATCCCTAAAAAGAGCGACGTCAAAGACACTATAGGCAGACTCAAAACCCCTATACGGTTCATCTGGTAAAGGACGTGCTTGACCTTAAAAGGAGGGACAAAAATCCAGAATATGGTCCGCCCAATCAACATAAAAACCTCACCTATGTATGCTAAGGTAAGGATACTCTTCTTCCCTAATTCTTCAAGCAAATTTTTCAAAACTTATACTTCCTCTCAAGGCTAAGGGTTTCTTCCTGCTCCTTAAGACGCATCTTAAGGCTTTCCTTTCCGTTTACCTTGAACTCTAACTCCACCTCTTGTTGTCTTTTGTCTATACCAGGATTAAACAGGAGGTCGTTATTCACGAAATTCTTGAAATTGATGTGGATATCCTCGCTAACGTCCTTACCCAGACTGAATCCCAATGCCTCATCCTTCTTTGCTATATCCCACCCTGATAATACCATCGTCCTCTCATCAGACCTGATCCTCAATTTCTCAAGGGCATTAGATTTACCGAGTCTCCTCAGGTCTATCTCGCCTTCTAATATCCGGTAGCCCTCATTAGTATATATCCTGGAATCACTCACTGTTATGATAGTCCCCATAATATCTGCATTTATATTTGCCGATTCATACTTTATACTTCTGATGTGCCCCTTTGTTGACTCTAAATGTCCCTTGCCTTTCATATTCTTGATTGGTCCGGAAAGTTTTACGCTGCCCTTTAACTCGCCGGACAGGACTTCTTCACCCAATTTCTTCTCGCTTACAAATATGTCAAGGTCAGAAGCAGTTGCATTATTTGCCTCAAAAGAAAGGTTAGAACGATAAGGGCTGATTAAGGAAATCTTCCCGGAAAGGTTGTACTCCTCTCCAAATTTTAGACTGGTGAGAGTAAACGAATCGCGGGATAATTTATACTGCCCCTTAAATTCCCTGAAAGGCTTATAATTTATTATGGTATTGGATGTGGTAAGATTGCCTTCGTATGCAATCTCTTTCGCACCAGTCTCAAACGTCTTTCCTGTAAGTTCCACCTCGGTTAAGACATCAAAATTACCAACATCTACATGGTCTATCTTACCATGGACAAGAAAATCCTGTTCCCTGAAATCAGCCACAATGTTTATCTCGCCTTTCTTAGGCACAATCTTCAGGCTATATTTATTATGCTTAGTATCCATCTCTCCATTGACTGTCCATTCATCTCTCAATCGGAGGTCTTTTATCCTGAAACCATTTTCATATGTCAGTATATCTCCTGAGAAATCATAGGGTTTATCAAAAATGATGATATATCCTCCTATGTGCGGTTCTTTCAATGGACCGTATACCTTTATCAATCCTCTCGTATAGCGGTTTTCAAACTCTGAATAAAAATCCATCTTTGGGAATTTTTCCTGCCACGTAATCCCTCCGCGTATCTCTAAAGGAAGATTTCTCACGGTTGCCTTCAGACTGAGTACCTGAAAACTGTCCTTGTTGATTAATATGCTCCCTCTCAAGCCATGCACAGAAGGACGCTCCTCACCCGGCAAAAATACTTCTCCCCTGGACACGACAAATTTTATTTCTCTATCTTTAAATAACCTGTACAGGAGTATGTCCCATAATCTCGAGCTAATCCGTACCCGTTCAATCTTGAGCATCTGCAAATATCTGCCTCCTACTTCCTTAGAGAATACGAGTCCATTTAATCTTACTCCTCTGTAGATTCCGCCTTCCAGAGTCTCTATGGAAACCTTAAGGTTAGAGGCAGCACTTATCCTATCTTCAATAAACCTCTTATAACTCGCTAAAATTGAATCTCTGTTAATCTCAAGATAGGCTATTGCCGTTACAAAAAACAAGAGAATGAGATAGCCGAAAACCTTTAATCTATTCCTGCGCCTTGAATACCGGGTTACCATCACTATTTTTTAAACACTAAACGGTCCTTGTCAAAATCTACCTGAACAGGCCCGTCTTTCTTAACATCCCCCTTTAATATCCCTTCTGCCAGGGGGTCTTCCAGATACCGCTGTATGGTCCGTTTGAGCGGCCTTGCGCCAAATACCTGGTCAAATCCCTTTTCAATAAGAAAGTCTTTTGCCGCCTGGGTAAGTTCAAGCGCAATATCCTTATCTGTCAATCTATTTTTGAGCTCGCTAATCTCTATCTCAATTATCTTCTGAAGGTCTTCTTTAGTAAGGGAACGGAATACGATAATATCGTCCACCCTGTTGAGAAATTCCGGTTTAAAGGTTCTTTTCACCTCATCCATGAGTTTTGTCTTCATAGATTGATAGGTAACATTTTCTTTCTCTGACTTAAAGCCTAAAGACCCCTGCTTCCTGAGTATATCCGCCCCTACATTAGAGGTCATTATCAGGACAGTGTTTCTGAAATCCACTTTTCTGGCAAGTGAGTCAGTGAGCCTGCCTTCTTCAAGCACTTGGAGTAATATATTGAATACATCCGGATGTGCCTTTTCAATCTCATCCAGCAGAACTACAGAATAAGGTCTGCGTCTAACCTTCTCTGTCAATTGCCCGCCTTCTTCATAACCTATATATCCCGGAGGCGCCCCTATAAGCCTTGAGACGTTAAACTTCTCCATATATTCAGACATGTCTATCTGTATCATGGCATCAGGGTCGCCAAACATAAATTCTGCCAGTGCCTTGCCCAGGAGGGTTTTACCTACACCTGTAGGACCCAGGAATACGAATGACCCTATGGGCCTTCTCGGGTCCTTGATGCCTGCCCTGGAACGCCTCACTGCATGGGCAATCGCATTGATAGCCTCATCCTGACCTATCACCCTTTTATGGAGTTCTTCCTCCATCTTCAGTAACTTCTCAGTTTCCTTCTCTTCTAATCTGAATAGCGGTATCCCTGTCCATTTTGACACGAGTTCTGAAATGTCTTCCGCGGTTACACAGGGCTGCTTCTCAAGTTTTTTTTCCTGCCAGTCCTTCCTGGTCTTCTCCATCTCTATCTTAGCCTGGCGTTCCTGGTCCCGCAGGTTAGCTGCCTTTTCAAAATCCTGGTTTTTAACAGCAGCATCTTTTTCTTTCCTTATCTGCTCTATCTTTTTCTCCATCTCTTTCAGGTCAGGAGGCATAGTCATAACAGAGAGCCTTGCCTTTGAACCTGCCTCATCTATCAGGTCTATTGCCTTGTCAGGCAGGAATCTCCCTGTCGTAATATACCTGTCTGATAGTTTGGCAGCAGCCTCTAACGCCTCATCCAAATATTTAACTTTATGATGCACCTCATACCTGTCTCTCAAGCCTTTTAATATCTCAATAGTCTCTTCCACTGATGGCGGCTCTACAATGATAGTCTGAAAACGCCTCTCCAATGCCGCATCCTTTTCTATGTATTTGCGGTATTCATCCATCGTCGTGGCGCCTATACACTGCATCTCTCCGCGTGATAGTGCCGGTTTCAATATGTTAGAGGCATCTATGGCACCCTCTGCGCCGCCAGCCCCGACTAATGTATGGAGCTCATCTATAAAGACTATGATATTCTCTGACCTCCTGATTTCATCCATTACTGCCTTGATTCTCTCTTCAAATTGTCCTCTGTACTTCGTCCCTGCTACCATAAGGGCAAGGTCCAGCACTATGACCCTCTTGTCTCTTAAACTTTCAGGTATGTCACCCTTTACTACCTTCTGGGCAAGTCCTTCTACGATAGCGGTCTTCCCTACGCCTGCCTCCCCTAAAAGGACCGGATTATTCTTTGTCCTTCTGGACAATATCTGGATGACCCGCTCTATCTCATTCTTTCTACCTATTACCGGGTCTAATTTATTATCCCTTGCTAACTTTGTAAGGTCTCTCCCAAAGGCATCCAGCGCCGGGGTGGTGCTCTTGCCCTGAGCCTGCGGTATAGCACCTGTAGGTGTAGTAGAACCCAATAATTCAAGAATTTCAGAACGGACCTTCTGAAGGTCTAATCCCAGATTTAACAGGACCTGACTGGCGACACCCTCCCCTTCTCTGATAAGTCCGAGCAGCAGGTGCTCTGTCCCGATATAGTTATGCCCCAATGCCCTCGCCTCTTCAGTAGCAAGGTCTAACACCTTCTTGGCTGTAGGGGTAAATGGTATATCCCCTGATACCATCGTGCTTGGCCCTGGCTGGACAAGCTTTTCTACCTCAAGGCGTATCCTGTCTAAACTCAATCCCAAACTCTGCAATACCGCTGCTGCTACACCCTCGCCTTCCCTTATAAGCCCTAACAGGATATGCTCTGTCCCTATATAATCGTGGTTAAACCTCTTAGCCTCTTCTTTGGCTAACAATATTACTTTTCTCGCCCTTTCTGTAAATCTCTCTAACATCTGTCACCTCCGCTACATATTCAACTTCTTCCTTATCAACTCTGCCCTTTTTACATCCCTTTTATCCGCAGTCAATGCCTTACCTTCCATTTTCTGTAGATGGGCAGGCTGGGTGAGTATGAATAACTCATTCACCATACCCCTGTCTATATCCTTTAAAAGCCCTATATCCACTCCCAGCCTCACTGAAGACAACAGGTCTATAGTCTCATTAGAAGATATGATTCTCACGCCCTTTAAGATGCCATAAGCCCTCCCCACCCTGTCTTCAATCAGGTCCTTGTTGTGGGTTAACAGGTTATTCCTCGCACTCTGTTCGTATTCCATCACCTGTTTTATAACCCGCTCTATATTATCTATAATCTCTATCTCAAGCCTCCCCAGACTAATCTGGTTTGATATCTGGAAAAAATTGCCTTTCGCCTCTGTCCCTTCGCCGAAGAGTCCTCTCGTAGTAAGACTCAACTTGGCAATCGCCTGAAGCACCTTAGAAATCTGATTGGTTATCACAAGGGCAGGCAGATGCAGCATCACAGAGGCACGCATACCTGTCCCTACGTTAGTAGGACATGCTGTAAGATAACCCCAGTTGGATGAGAACGCAAAATTAAGATGGGATTCCAACTCGCTTTCTATCCTATCAGTAAGTAACCTTGCCTCTGCTAAGTTAAATCCTGACTGAACAACCTGTATTCTTAGATGGTCTTCCTCATTTATCATGATGCTCACTATCTCTTTATCGCTAATCATAACCCCTTTATGGTCAGACCCGGTTGCATGCTCACGGCTTATCAGGTGTCTCTCTACCAGAAATTGCTTATCAATATTGCTCATCTCCCTCATTTTCAAGAACAGAGACCCTTTCAGATAGTTACTCTCACTGATAGCAGACTCTACTTTAGTCAAGACCTCTTCCTGTCCCTTTTCATCTGCCCAGTGAGAAAAGGACAATTTCTCAAGGTTCCTTGCCAGGCGTATCCTGCTTGAAATAACTATGTCTGAATTTGGACCTGTCCCTCTCAGCCATTCACTCTTCTGGTTTATTAAATCGTTAAGTTTCATCATTCATTTTCCCTTCAATTTCTTCTCGTCCTTTTTTATCTCATCACGAATCCTCGCAGCCTCTTCAAATTCCTCCATCTCTATAGCCTTCTGTAACCTCATCTGTAATTCCTGTAACTCAGTTCGTGCCTTCACGGTAGTCTTAACCCCTCTGGTTGGGACCCTGCCTACATGCTGAGTTGAACCGTGTATCTTCTTCAGAAGAGGAGTAAGACTATCCTTAAACGCAACATAACAATCTCCGCAGCCTAATCTCCCGTATTTCCTGAAGTCATTGTAAGTCATTTTACAGTTTGGGCATTTTGCACCCTTTTCGCCTTTTGTTATAGGTTCAGACTCAATGCCAACCAAACTTGCCAAGAGGTCAGCCAAACCAAATTGCTGTCCCATAAGTGCACCCTTCTCCCTGGCACATTCCTCACAGAGGTGAAGTTCCTTTGTCTGGTCGTTTACTATCTCTGTAAGATGGACTGTAGCCTGCTTATGTCCACACGAATCGCATACCATATTATATCCTCCATT
>CAYVEO010000022.1:0-13262 GCA_964449965.1 uncultured Planctomycetia bacterium | reverse complement strand
CGAAACCCTTTTCGCAAGGTAGAAGTTATCTTCCCGGGTTTACCATTACCTACAACCCTTCCGTCAATCTTTATTACAGGGATAATCTCTGCGGCAGTACCTGTAAGAAAAGATTCGTCGGCATTGAACAGGTCATGCCGTGTGAGCAGTTCCTCAGCCACAGGTATCTTATTGTCCTTAGCCAATCCGAGCACGCAATCCCTTGTAATCCCTTTTAATATGCCTGCGTAAGGCGGCGGCGTCATCAACCTTCCATCCTTGATTAGAAAGATATTGTCCCCGGTACACTCTGCAACGTAACCCTGAGAGTTAAGCATTATAGCCTCTTCAACGCCGGAATTTATAGCCTCAATCTTTGCCAGTATATTATTCAAATAATTCAAGGATTTTACGCGCGGACTAATTGCCTCAGGGCTATTCCTCTGCGTCGGAACGGTAATAATCTCAAGCCCATTCTCATAAAGTTCTTTTGAATACAATTTAATCTCATCCGTTATTATAAAAATGGTGGGTGAATGGCATTTCCTCGGGTCCAACCCCAAATCACCCTCTCCTCGGGTCACTACGACCCTTATATAGGCGTCATTTAGATTGTTTGCCTTCAACGTCCTGACAATGGCATCTATCATCTCCATCTTAGAAATGGGTATCGTCAGCATGATTGTGTGGGCAGACTCATAAAGTCTGTCTATATGCTCATTCAATTTAAATATCAATCTATTATATGACCTGATACCTTCAAATACCCCGTCCCCATAGAGAAGTCCATGGTCAAATATGGATATCCGCGCATCTTTTTTATCTATCAATTTGCCATTAAGATATATCTTTAATCCCATTAAGCACCTCTCAATACACCATCTTCTATATGAATTATCCTGTCTGCCTGTCCCGCAATCTTCTCATCATGTGTCACTATAATCAGGGTCTCACCCTTCTCCCTGTTAATCCTCCATAACAGCTCCTGTATCTCACTGCCTGTCTTTGAATCTAAATTCCCTGTAGGTTCGTCACAGAAGACTATCTCCGGCTCATTTACCAGGGCCCTCGCTATAGCCACCCGCTGATGTTCCCCTCCTGACAATTCAGAAGGTTTGTGATTGAGCCTCTCCCCAAGCCCTACGTCCTGCAGGAGTTTTTTTGCATAATCAGACGCACCCTTCTTAGGCATACCCTTAATCAATACAGGTAAAACCACATTCTCAAGGGCCGTAAACTCCGGAAGGAGATGATAAAACTGGAACACAAAACCGAGCATTTCGTTACGCACCTTTGCCCTCTTCTCATCGTCCAATTTATACAGGTCCATACCCTTTAATATGACTTCACCTGAGGTTGGGACGTCTAATCCTCCCAATAGATGCAATAGCGTAGACTTCCCTGCCCCTGACGGACCAACTATTGATATAATCCTGCCCTTCTCTATCGTCAGGTCTATCCCTTTAAGGACATGCAGCTCTGCCTCGCCGTTTCTGTAAACCTTGTGGAGTTCATGAGTCTCCAGGAGATACTCACTCATACCTCAGCGCCTCTACGGGGTTTAGCCTTGATGCCTGCCATGAAGGATAGAGCGTAGATACGAGGCTGATGGAGATAGAGGCTAATATAATATAGAATGCATCATTCCACTGGACATCTACAGGTAACCTATCAATGGAATATATGTCACTGGGAAGTTTTATAATAGGATAGGTTTTGAGCAGGAACGATAATGCCATTCCCCCCGCCGCACCAGTCAATGTCCCTGTAATGCCTATGATAAGTCCCTGTAAGGTAAAGATTGCCATGATACCTCTATTTGTAGCACCTATTGATTTGAGTATGCCTATGTCTTTGGTCTTCTCCATAACGACCATAATCAATGTGCTGATTATGTTAAAGCACGCCACTACTATAATCAATGCAAGTATTATAAACATAACGGTCTTTTCCAATTTTAGCGCCTGAAACAGGTTCCTGTTTACGTCCATCCATGTCCTTACCCAGTAAGGGAAACCAATCCTTTGCTGGATGTCTCTTTTTACCTTCTCTGCCATATAGATATTGTCTATCCTCACGCCTATGCCGCTGACGTGTGATGGGGCATCAAAAAATTCCTGTGCATCACGAAGCCCCATAAATACAAGGCTTGAGTCATATTCATACATCCCTGAATTAAATATGCCGGATATTCTAAAATCAGACAATTTTGTATCTATTGGCGAGATGATGGACACACTATCGTCTGTTTTTAGATTTAACCTCTCTGAAAGCTGCCTGCCTATTATTATGCCCTTATCCTTAGTAACGAGGTCTCCTTCAACAAGGTATCTGTATATCTCTGTGACACGCCTTTCAAGTGCAGGGTCTATCCCGCGAACCACTACGCTGACAACCCTGTCCCCAACCCTCATCATGCCCTGGCCATTAATGAATGGTGAACTGGCAAGCACGTGTTCAGTCCCGTTGATTCGTTCCATAACCTGATGAACGTCTTCTATGCCTTCTCCGGATTCAACTAAAATATGAGAGTTGGTACCGACTATCTTGTCCCTGAGGTCATTATCAAACCCGCTCATCACCGCAATTACCACGATGAGACAAGCGACCCCTACAGCCACACCGAGGATAGAAATAAGGCTTATCACCGAGATAAATCTCTCTTTGCGTTTGGCTAAAAGATATCTGAGACTTATAAATATTTCGTACCGCATACTTATTTCTCGGGCCTGAGCTGCGGGAAGAGTATCACGTCCCTTATAGAATCCTGATTGGTAAAGAGCATTACGAGTCTGTCAATTCCTATCCCTAACCCGCCTGCCGGCGGCATGCCGTATTCTAATGCAGTGATAAAATCCTCATCGTAAAAGCCTTCTCCTTCTCCCCTTTTCTTTGACTGTTCCTTAAGTCTCAATGATTGTTCCATCGGGTCATTCAATTCTGAATATGCATTTGCCAGTTCATTACCGCCGATGAAGAGTTCAAACCTATCAACCAGAAGAGGATTGTCCTTCTTTCTTTTGGATAATGGAGAAAGCTCTGCCGGATAATCCAGTATAAACGTGGGAGAGACAAGTTTAGGCTCTACTATCTTCTCAAATATGTCATTGATTATTTCATATCTGGTTTTATCCTCTGCCGTTTCTACGCCTAATTCCCTTGCCGCTTTCTTCACGTCCTCAACTTGAGAAAAGTCCAATCCGGTCTCTTCCTTTAAAATGTCAAGCATCCCTATCCTCCTCCATGGAGGCGTAAGGTCCACTTTAATACCCTTGTATTCTATGATAAGGCCTCCAAAGAGGGTGCTGGAGATATCTACAAACAGATCTTCTACAAGGTTCATCATATCTGTATAATCGCAGTAACTCGCATAGACCTCTAACATAGTAAACTCCGGATTGTGACGTGTAGAGATGCCCTCATTTCTGAAATTCCTGTTAATCTCATATACCTTTTCAAAGCCGCCCACTAAAAGACGCTTAAGATACAGTTCCGGGGCTATCCTTAAATACAGGTCAATGCCCAATGCATTATGGTGGGTTATAAATGGCCTGGCAGTCGCCCCTCCAGGGATAGGCTGCATCATAGGGGTTTCAACCTCTAAATACCCCCTTGAATCTAAGAATTTCCGTATCATGGTTATGATTTTCGTGCGGGTAAGAAATACCTCCCGGACATCCTCATTTACTATGATATCTAAGTACCGCTGGCGGTATCTGGTCTCTATATCCTTAAGTCCATGCCATTTTTCAGGCATGGGCCTCAAACCCTTGGAGAGGATGACGAATTCTGAGACGTTAAGGGTAACCTCACCGGTCTTCGTCTTAAATAATTTCCCATTAACCCCTATTATGTCACCAATGTCTATCTTACCGAATAATTCAAATTGTTTGTCTCCGAGCGTATCTTTTTTTATATAAATCTGGAGCCTGGCAGTCTGGTCCTTAATGTCAGAAAAGACGCTCTTACCGTGTCCCCTTATAGACATGACCCTCCCGGCAATCCTCGCCTCTTTGCCCTCTTCAAAACCATTCAATAACTCTTTTATGGCAGTGGATTTTTCAAATCTGCTGCCGTAGGCATCAATACCGGCGGACTTTATTGCCTCTAATTTGTTGAGCCTTTCCCTGATAATCTCATTTATATCTTCCATATTAATGACATTATACAGTATAACCCCTTTCATGTCAATAGTAAAGAAAGGATTGAAAAAAGTTCTTGACTTTAGAAGCATATTACTACATAATATCTACAAATGGAAATAATAATCTCTCCAACAAAAAAGGCTTTAGGGCAAGCGGCAGCGATTAAAGCAGCCGGGATTTTACAAAAGGCAGTTAAAACTAAAGGGAAGGCGACTTTTGTTGCGGCTACAGGCGCATCGCAATTTGAATTCTTAGACGAATTAACACGAAAGAAAAGTATTGATTGGTCCAGAACAACAATGTTTCATTTAGACGAATACATTGGCATACCAGAGACACACCCTGCAAGTTTCAGGAGATATTTAAGAGAGAGAATAATTGATAAAGTTCATCCGGCAAAGGTGCATCTGATAAAGGGTGATGTTAAAAATCCTAAGCAAGAATGTAAAAGATTAAATGAAATTATTTCAAGATACACGATAGACGTGGCTTTTGTAGGCATTGGAGAAAACGGCCATTTGGCATTTAATGACCCGCCAGCAGATTTCAAAATAGGTGAACCCTTCATAGTTGTCAAACTTGATGAAGAATGCAGAAAGCAGCAGCTTGGAGAAGGGTGGTTCAAAAACCTTGAAGATGTCCCGTATAAAGCAATAACCATGTCCGTAAGTCAGATAATAAAGTCAGAACATATAATATGTGTAGTTCCTGATAAGAGGAAGGCAGAGGCGGTAAGGAATTGTTTAGAGAAAAAAAGCCAGCCTAAATATCCAGCCTCAATATTAAGGAGGCATAAAAATGTCTATCTATTTTTAGATAAGGATTCATCAATGCTGTTAAGAATATCAGGGAAAGGAAGGGGCCAGGAATGAAATTTAAGAATGTATTGGTATTTGCAGCCCATGCTGATGATGAAATAATAGGATTGGGTGGGACAGTCGCAAGATTGGCATATCATGGAAGTAAAATAAACCTTGTAATATTTACTCATGGTGAGACAGCATACACAGACAAAGAAGACAGGGATAAGATGGCTTCAATAAGAGATAGTGAGAGCGAAGAATCTAAAATGATTCTTGGTATAAGAGAAAAGATTAATCTGGGACTTCCATGCCAGGGGATAGTGAATACAAAAGAGATATATCAGGAGTGTGTAAAATTAATCAGGAGATTCAAACCAGATGTAATATTTACGCATTATTATAAAGACAAACATCGTGACCATAGAAATGTATCTGAAATAACAGAAGAGGCACGATGGAAGGCGACAGAAAATGTCCTGGCAGACCTTGGAGAACCATGGTATACACAATATATGTTTTTTTATGAAATCCTTGAATTGTTTACATTTCCATCGGTTGTTATGGACATTACAGATACATTTGATAAGAAACTCTCAGCGATGAAAACTCAAGAAAGTCAACTCAAGGTTTTACCCGGGATTATTGACTATTTAGAAGGATTAGCAAAGGTGCGCGGCTATATGTGCGGCACTAGATTCGCCGAGGCATTCTTAGAATCAAATTTTATACCGAGAAGGCTCACAAGAAAGATTGACTTATAAATTAACCCCTATCGTCCTCCGTTATATCAGATGGCCCTGTCAACAGGTCAATAGTTATGCCTTTCTGTTTTCTCATCTCCTCTATCTGTCTCAAGGGGCGTTCTAACTGATTGCGGCGGGTCGTTGAGAGTGATTCAAACTCTTCCTGGGCCTCTTCTATTTTCTTACCCACTTTTTCGAGTGATTTCAAAAACATGGACCATTGTTTGTTGAATGCGCCCAGAAGAGAAAGGATTTCTGACGCTGTCCGCTCCAGATTGAAATTATCCACCGCCTGCCTTATCACTGCAAGCACGGCATAAAGTGTCAGAGGAGAGCAAAGTATAACCTTGCTTCTCAATGCCTCATCAATGATTGTCCTGTCGTTCTCATGAATAAATGAATAGATATGTTCGTTCGGTATAAAGACCAGGACGTAATCCAGGGTGTTTTCCTGCGGATTGATGTAATCCCTCGTTGTGACGTCTTTAATCCTGTTTTTTATGTCCTTCAGGAATTGGCTTTTGTGCCGTTCTTTATCCGTCTCATTATCAGATTCCGCGTAACGGACATAATTGTCTAAGGAAAATTTTACGTCCATATTGACCTTCAGATTCTGCGGCAGAAAGAAGGTATAATCCGGGCGGGTAGAGACAGAATCCATCACCTTCTGTTTCTCATAATTTATCCCCTCAATAAACCCTGCAAGTTTGATAATGTCCTCAGCAATTCTTTCCCCCCACTGCCCCCTGCTCTTGCTGCTTGAAAGTGTCATCCTTAGATGGTCAGTTGTCTCTTCTAATTTAGACGTCTCCTCCGCCACATTTTTTAATTGATTTGCCAGTTCTCCGAATTTGTGCTCTCTATCCTTTTCAACCTCTCTAATAATATTCTGCACGTTTTCCAGTTCCTCACGCATAAGATTCAGGGACTGGTCTATAAGTGCCTTCTTACCCTCTAATTCTTTTTCACCAAGCCGGGCCTCACCCTTAAGGACCTCGTGTGCGAGTTTGATAACCTCTTCAGAATTTTTAGAAATGGCATCTACCAGGTCCTTTTTTCTCATCTTCCACAGGGCAATTGCAATGATTATGCCTATTATTAGACCGACTATGAGATAAATTATGCTTTCCATATTAAAGAACCCAGTTTTTCCCTATGGACATCTTTATACCATAATAAATTTCTGGATCTTGCTTTTTCCGGGTCAATAATCCTATACCACTTGCCTTTGTATAATTCCGCAGCGAAGTAACCAAACCTGCTAAGGTTATCTATGACTGCTTTCTTATTGTCCGTCACTTCCATCAAAATCAGAGGGGCATTTCCGGAAGATAACAGATGAGATACGCTTTCCATCACGTATACCTCGTATCCTTCCACATCTATCTTGATAAAATCCGGTTCGGGCAATTTAAATTCTTCCATAATCGCATCCAATCTTCTTATATGCACCTTCTCCGCATAATCGCCTCTTTGCAGCTCTGCTATGAGGCTGGCGCATCCGTCCGGCAATAGACTTTTTGAGTATAATGCGCCTTCTTTTTCTTCCGAACCTAATGCAAAATTAAATGCACGTATATTGACTCCTCCGTTTATTTCAATATTCTTCTTCAGCTTGCTAAAAGAAGATATCTTGGGTTCAAAACTAACGACCCTGCCTTCCAATCCCACGATTGCCGATGCGAGCAGACTGTAAAAACCGACATTTGCGCCGATGTCATAGAACACCCCGCCTCTTTTAAGAAGCCTTTTTACCAAAAGGGCCTCGTTTTTTTCGTCATAATTCCTATACCAGTAAATCCTGTTCTGCATCGGTTCTCTAAGGTCCAGCGACATCTTAAATCCATGAACCGTGTTACAAATAACATCCTCGTCCGTGATGGCCCATCGTTTGCAAAGGTTGTATACTGCCCCCTTGCCATCCGTAACGGGAAAGCGGGATAAATACGCCCGAATAGTTTGAATAATCAGATTCCTCAATATTCTATATCCCTCACCATAGACTTTCCTCCGACGGGACGCCGGGGGAGATTTGTTCCTGTTGGGTTATCTTTGCTGTTACCACACCTATACCTATCAACATCCAGAGTAATCTTGCCAGATTATCTACATATACATAGTCAAAGAGGCACCGGACGATAAAACTTACTATCATCGCGCCCACACCTAAGATAACCGCCTTTTTGAAATCATCTTTATTAGATAAGAATGACCTCCATAAAAACTTCAAAAGAGAGCCGATGAGCCATATAAATGCTATAAACCCTGGTATTCCTATCCCTAATGCAATCTCTAAAAGCAGGTTATGTTCATTCCCCATCAGGGAAATCTTCTCTTCCGGATATTTCCTGATTATAATATCCCTGCCAGGGCCTATTCCAAAAAATGGATTTTCGCTAATCTTTGAAAGTCCGAACTTCCATAGTTCAAACCTTGGCCCTATGGTGGGTTCTGCCTTGTATTTACTTATATCAATAATCGTCTTTGCACGGTATAATACACTATCAGGCAGAGAGAAGACGCCTATCATACATAATAGAAGAAAAAAAGACAGCAGCCTCTTATCCTTGGTAAGTATAGTTATAATAATTGTCCCGCATAAGAAACCTAACCATGCACCTCTTGAGAGTGTAAACATCAGCGCTATAAATAGGACAAAAAGTACAATAAGAAGTATCGGCTTTAAAAATTTTCTCTTTAAGTTACTTGAAAATAGAATACTTGCCACTATGGGAATTACAATCACCAAATAAGTGCTGAGATAATTATAATCAGAAAGAAACGAAGATATTCTGATATGATGCCGAAAATACTGGAGTATACCATAGCCGCCAACAATAGCTGATGCTATAATCAAAATACTGAGTAATCTCTTTACCTGTAGAATAGTCTTGACATTATGGACTACAAGATAATATATCAGGACATACGTAACAAACTCACCCCGCATCTCATTCAGACTATAATATGGGTCAAAACCAATAATCCCGGAGATGAATATTGCAATGCCAAATAAAAGCAGAGGCAGCCAGATATCTGTTTTATCAAATTCAAACTTCTTTGCCAGTATGGACTTTATAACCCAGAATATAAACCCGCCTACGTAAGCAAATGCCTGAAGCGCGGCGGTGTGGGAAAATGAGAGCCCGACGATTAATGCCAGAAGGCACCATTCTATCGCTACATCTAAATATCTGATTATTTTAGTATGCATTTTCAATAGCAAATAATGATATGATTAATATCTTTACGTCAAATAACAACGACCAGTTTTCAATATAGTACAGGTCATATTTGGTCCGTTCTTCTATAGGGGTATCACCCCTCAACCCGTTCACCTGTGCCCACCCTGTCATGCCTGACTTGACCCTGTGGCGTGACATATATCTCGGTATATCCATCTTGTGCTGTGCTACAAAATACGGCCGCTCAGGCCTCGGACCTACTAAACTCATGTCTCCTTTCAGGACATTCCATAACTGGGGTAATTCGTCTAAATTATACCTCCTTAAAAATGCGCCTGACCTTGTCTTTCTCGGGTCATTCTTTGTAGTCTTTACCGGCCCTGACATTTTTTCAGCGCCCACCGGCATGGTCCTGAATTTATAAATCATAAAACCCTTCCCGTCTTCACCAACCCGTTCTTGTTTATATACCGCAGGGCCTTTGGAATCGGATTTTATTATAATTGCAATCAGCAGAAATAGCGGCGATAATACCACAATACCTGAGGATGCACAGACTATATCCATGGTTCTTTTTATAATCCTATTGCCAGCTTCATCTAACGGTATATCTTTTAATCCGAGGAGAGGAATGCCTCCTAAATTATCCATATCTACCTGGCTCGTTACCATTCCAAGTATATCCACAGCGAGTTTGAATGAAGCCATCTCCTTCTCACATTCAAGTATTATATCCACTACCTTCTGCCTGGAAAGGTCTGACGTAGTCAATACCACCTCATCCACCCAGCCCCCTGAAATAACCCCTGCTAAATCATTCAATGAGCCTAATACGTGCATACCTAAAAAATATTTTTGTGAAGGGTTCTTTGAATCACTGCTTAAAAATCCTATTATCTCATACCCTAAATGCGGATTCCTCTGTATAGTTTCCACAATCTTCTTTGACTTTTCCCCTGTCCCGATAATCAATAACTTTTTATTTTCTCCTCTAAATCTCCTCCACCAGAATTCAAACTGACTTATGAACAGCCTTGAGACTGCCAGTCCTATAATTGATGTAAAATACATCAGGAGGAGCACGCTCCTTGAAAACGAGAATTCCCTGTACATAAAGGTAATCGCCATCAAAAAGAACAAACCGACTGTAATTGCCTTTATCATGGAGAAGAATTCGTCTGACCTGGAATTTCTCTTCCTGGACCTGTAAAGACCATATGACCTCAGGACGAGTAACAGGATGATGAGTATGTATCCGCTGACACGCATGTATTCCTTAAGAGAAGGGATGCCATGGATGATAGGTATAAGCCCTGAATAGAATCTTATCCAGTAGGCTAATAGCAAGGCTATCGTGATTACTATAGCGTCATTAAATACCAGCCAGATTGTGATAAGCGGGTTACCCCTTTTACGTGCCATTGTCCTTATAATCCTTAACTATTTTAATAAATCTTCCCATTAATTCAATATCTTTTATACCAGGACTTTTTTCAACACCGCTTGATACATCTACTGCATACGGATGGACCTCACGTATAGCGCTCATAACATTATCCACATTCAACCCGCCGGATAATATGATTGGCCTGGATGTCCGCTCCTTCACGCACAAGGCAATATCCCAATCAAATGTCCTGCCTGTGCCGCCAGGCATATCTTTAACAAAGGCATCCAAAAGATACCCATCCACGTCATACATGTCCAAATCCTTAACTATTGAGCAGTCCTTTACCCGGAATGCCTTGATAACCTTTCTATTCTGCCTGAACTTATGGCAATAATCAGGACATTCTTCTCCGTGAAACTGCAATACTGTCAGGGGGCATTCTCTTAACACATCCTCTACGAATCGGACATCCTCATCAACAAATACCCCGACGGATGAGATAAACGGAGGAATTATTTCTAATATTTTCCCGGCATTCCTTGGACTTATCTTTCTCGGGCTTGAGGAAAATATAAATCCAATAGCATCTGCTCCCAGACGAACTGCCTCTTTTGCATCCCCTGCATTAGTAACCCCGCATATCTTAACCTTAATATCCCATGACCTCCCTTACTTTGGCACCTATATCAGGACTTCTCATAAATGCCCCCCCTATAAGAACTGCATCTATACCGAGGCTTTTAAGAAACATGACCTTATCATAACCCGTAATGCCGCTTTCTGCAATAATGACCTTACCCTTTGGGATAAGTCTTATTAACCTTGAGGTAGTGTTAATATCAACCTTAAAGGTATGTAGGTCCCTATTGTTAATTCCCAGAATAGGTGAATTTACTTTTAACGCCTTTTCCAGATCCCATTCCGAATGCACCTCCACCACACTGGACATATTAAGACTATTTGCTATGGAGAGAAATGAGGTTAGTTCTTCTTCGGACAGTATATCTGCTATGAGCAGGACTGCATCAGCCCCTGCAATGAAAGATTCGTATAACTGGTATTCATCTATTATGAAGTCCTTTCTTAACAGGGGTATCGTAGTCACTTCTCTCACCTTAGATATGTAGGAGAGTTTACCCTGAAAGAACTTTTCATCGGTCAGGATAGAGATGCTATTCGCCCCGTTCATCTCGTAAATCCGGGAAATCTTAACAGGGTCAAAATCCTCTCTCAAGACGCCGCAGGAGGGAGATGCCTTCTTTATCTCGGCGATGAGATGGATGCCATGATTCCTGGTGATACTATTCCTGAAATTCCGCCTTGGCTCAATCCGCCCTTCAGAAACGATTTCCAATATTTTTTTAAAGGCGAGGTTTTTTTTAGCCTCTTCTACCTCTAATCTCTTCTCGTTTATTATCCTGGTAAGCATCATAACAAGTTTACTGTTAACTGTTTACTGTTCACTGTAAACTGCATTTGTATATTCCTTTAACAACTCAAGCCGTCTTAGTGCCTCTTTTGAATCTATGGATTTGCGAGCCAATTCAATGCCTTCTTTGATATCCTTTGCCTTATGAGCCACATAGATGGCGCATCCTGCATTCAAAAGTAGGACATCCCGCCCCGGTCCGTTTTTTCCGTTCAATAGTTCCATAGCAATTTTGGCATTAGCTGCAGGGTCTCCGCCGTTTAAATCCTCAGCCGATGCCTTCTTCATACCAAAATCTTCAGGTTTTATACGATAATCCGTTATCCTGCTTCCAAATAGTTCTGAGACGATAGTATCACCAGTAATAGTAACCTCATCCAGCCCGTCACTCCCATGAACTATCATTGCATGGTTAGACCCTAAGTTCTTCAGAACCTCTGCAAAAATTTTCGTAAGGGAAGCATCATATACGCCGAGTAATTGACAACTTGCCCCTGCAGGATTAGTAAGGGGCCCTAATATATTGAATATAGTTCTAATGCCAATCTCTTTTCTTGGGACCGCTGCGAATTTCATGGCAGGATGGAGCATAGGAGCAAATAAAAAACCTATCCCTATTTCATTGATACATCTTTCTACTACAGGTAATGGGGCTTCTATATTTACTCCCAATTCCTTCAGAAGGTCAGCACTCCCGCACCTTGAAGAAATGGACCTGTTTCCATGTTTTGCTATAACAACCCCTGCACCACTAGCAATCAATGCGGCTATCGTTGATATGTTAAATGTATGTTTGCCATCACCGCCTGTCCCGCAGGTGTCCAATAGGTTATCCTGCCTCGCATTGACCCTGGCAGAATGTCTGCGCATCACCATGGCAAATGCTGTTATTTCATCTATACTCTCCCCCTTCATTCTCAGGGCTGTTATGAAAGAACCTATCTGGGCAGGCGTGGCTGTCCCGGACATAATTTCCTCCATAACGCCTTCTGCCTCTTCCGGAGAAAGGTTAACCTTTTCAACCGCTTTTGCTATGGCTTCTTTTATCATCATTCCAGACAATTAAATTAAGCCGACCAAGGTCGGCAACTACAATATTTTGAAATTCCTAACCTTTTAACCTATTTTTCACCCTGTTAAAAAATGACTGCCGGTAGTGAGTTTTAAAAGTCCATTCATCAGCCTCTTCATCCGGTAAAACAAAAAACGGATGAATGATTTCGTTAATACTATAAGTTTTCATATTGGCAAACCTGTTATTTCCATCAGCAGGATGAGCGGCAGACTGCCCAAACCCTATGTTAGAAACAAGATTTACGTTTGGCAGGATACAAAGCCCGTTTTGACTCCAGATGGCATAATCCCACTGAATGTCCCAGGTATTTTTTTTGCCCTCGTATGCTGCCTGGAGTTTTTTTATCCATAATTTTTGCGTTTCTCTATCAGCAAAAACATTGTTCATTTGATTATGCTCCTGAAACTTACGCCAGCTTTTTATTTCTACATCATAATACTTCCATGCCCGTCTCCAGCCTGCCCAGCCCCAGATATGACTATACCTTGAGAAATAATAACTTCCTTCGCCCCT